>CALXVR010000017.1 GCA_944392155.1 uncultured Alphaproteobacteria bacterium
GGTATTTTAAAACAAAAACTTGCCGAGATGTCTCTTACATCTGCCGTTAAAGAAATGGTTGCTTCTTATGGTTTGAATAAAAACGATATTTATGATTTGGCTTTGAAACTCAAAAATGAATAATTATCACTCAGGACATTGGGCTGAATTTTTAGCGCGAAATTTATTTAGGCTAAAAGGGTATCGAATCCTTGCCTCAAATTATATTACGGGCAAAGGAACTAATGCCGGAGAAGTTGATTTTGTGGCAAGAAAAGGCAAAACTTTGGTCTTTGTCGAGGTCAAAAAGCGCTCAACACTTGAAAAAGCAGCCTATGCCTTATCTGAATTACAAAAGCAACGAATCCGCAAAGGTGCGGAAGCTTTTCTGAAAAAGCACCCGCAATATTGCTCCCATGATATTCGTTTCGATGCAGTTTTGGTTAAGCTTCCCTTCTCTCTTTTGCACCTGAAAAACGCTTTTTAACTTATTCTACCGTGTTTTCAATCAATCTATCCAGATTGTTGCGTTCGTAGTTGTTGTAGCCTTCAAATTCTTCTTTTATTTTTTGAAGTTTCTTTTTATCGTCACGCATTTTCTCAATTTGCGGCTGAGCTAATTTTTCAAACAAGGCATCAACATCACTTTTATCTTTATTGGTTTCCTTTTTAGCTTTTTCCTCGGATTTCTTCTCTTTTTCATCTTCATCTGAGGTTAGACCGACTTCTGATGTCTTTTCCTTAATGGCATCTAAAGTATCTTTAGGTATTAGCTTTTCTATCGGCTCGGCGAAATTGCCCGCTATCTGAAAATATTTTGATTTCTTAAGCAGCTCCGGCTGAGATTTGACCGGCATCATCCAGCTGATGAGAATATACATCAACACAACCAGCAAAAAGGCTCTGACAACGCCGAAAAACAAGCCAAGCATTCTATCTAAGCCGCTTAATTTGCTGGTGCGAATCTTACCAACAACTCCGGCTGTGGTGTAAATCCAGATAATCATAAAAACAATGATTATCAGCGATGCCGTTACAACCCCTGACATCCAGCCGCTTTCAATATATTTCATCATATAAGGATTCAAGACCGGCAAAAGATAAATAACGGACGCGCCCGCTAAAACCCAGCCTACGATTGATAATACCTCTTTTACCAAACCTCGCCCTAAAGCTATGAGTGCTGAGACAGCGACGATAATTAAGATTGCGATATCCAGATTATTTAGCTCTTGCATTTCTTGTTTCCTTAGTTAAACCAATTTATAAGGCGTTGAACATTGCCTATTTCATGAATTAACATTTCGTGATTATTAAGTTTTTTATCTTTTTTATAACTTGCCGGCATTATGGCACTGGCAAAGCCCAGTTTATGCGCTTCTTTTAGGCGAGAATTTGGCTGACTGACGGCTCTGATTTCGCCTGAAAGACCTATTTCTCCAAAGATTACGGTATCTGCCGGCAATGGTTTGTTGGTCATCGATGAAATAACAGCCATAGCAACAGCTAAATCCGCTGCCGGTTCAGAAATTTTGAGTCCGCCGGCAATATTCAAATAAATATCCTGAGAGCTTAAATTCATGCCGCAACGTGCCTCCAAAACAGCCAAAACCATAGCTAACCGATTGGAATCCCAGCCAACAACAGCGCGTTTGGGGCTGGCATAACTCGTTGGACTTACCAAGGCCTGAATTTCTACCAAAACAGGTCTGGAACCTTCTATTCCGGCAAATACGCAAGAGCCTGATATGTTACCTTGTCTTTCAGCCAAAAACAGTGCCGATGGGTTTTCAACCTCTACCAGACCTTTGTCCTGCATTTCAAAAACACCGATTTCATCCGTTGCACCATAGCGGTTCTTAACCGCACGCAAAATACGGAAATGGTGCCCTCTCTCGCCCTCAAAATACAAAACGGTATCTACCATATGCTCTAAAACACGGGGACCTGCTATCGCTCCTTGTTTGGTAACATGACCAACCAAAAAGAGCACAAAACCTTTTTTCTTGGCTAATTTAATCAGTTCATAAGCGCAAGCTCTTACCT
This sequence comes from uncultured Alphaproteobacteria bacterium, assembly GCA_944392155.1. Lineage (GTDB taxonomy): Bacteria > Pseudomonadota > Alphaproteobacteria > RF32 > CAG-239 > Scatacola_A. The sequence goes on from CALXVR010000017.1 coordinate 2,026, forward strand.
GCGCTACGCTGCCGGGGGTGGACTCAACTTCTTCCAGATACATGGTTTGAATTGAATCAATAATAACAACGGCGGCATCGGACTTATTCAAGGTTTCAATTATGTCTTTGACATCTGTTGTTGAAGCCAGCTTGACCGGAGATTGTTCTAAGCCCAATCTTTTGGCGCGAATCCGCACTTGGTCTATGGCTTCTTCACCGGAAATATAATAACACTCGGGATGTGTCGGTGCGTTGGCAACACTGGCACATACTTGCAACAGCAACGTAGATTTTCCGATACCGGGGTCACCGCCAACCAAAATGGCTGAGCCCGGAACCAAGCCGCCGCCTGAAACACGGTCTAACTCTTTTATTCCGGTAGGAATCCGGCTCAAGGCTGTTTCTTCGCCGCTCAGAGCAACAAATTCCAACATTTTGCCTTTCTTTTTAGCCGGAAGGTTGGAAAAACCTTCGCCTCCAACCTTTTCTTCCACAATGGTATTCCATTCACCGCAAGCGTCACATTTGCCTTGCCATTTTGGATATACGCTGCCGCAATTTTGGCAGACAAATTCGCTTCCGCCTTTCTTGGCCATTTTAGACCTCCACTTTTATCGGACCTTGCGAACAGCCGTTGATAAACTGACAAACATAGGGATTATCGGTTTTTTCCATTTCTTTGACCGTGCCGCACCAAATGATTTTGCCTTTGTAAAGCATAGCTATTCTGTCTGCAATTTTGCGCGCTGAAGCCATATCATGCGTAATGGTTAAAGCTGTTGCGCCAAGACCGCGCGCCGATTCAATAATCAAATCATTAATTACGTCGGCCATAATCGGATCCAAACCTGTGGTCGGCTCATCAAAAAAGATTATTTCCGGTTTGGTGGCAATTGCTCTAGCCAGACTTACGCGTTTTTGCATACCACCGGAAAGTTCGCTCGGTGACAAATCTGCAACATCGGGAGCCAAACCAACCTGACGCAGTACGCGTATGGCTTCATTCTTGGCGTCTTTGCGGTTCCATTTTTGATTCTCAATCAAGCCGAAAGCAACATTTTCCCAAACACTTAAGCTGTCAAATAAGGCTCCTCCTTGAAACAACATTCCCATTTTGGCGTGCATAGCATCACGAATCTCATCGTCCGCATTATTTATCTCTATGCCGTCAACCTTAATGGAGCCGCTGTCAGGGCTCAACAAGCCTTGAATGCATTTAATCAAAACAGATTTTCCTGTTCCGGAACCACCGATAACAACCAGAGATTCACCTTTTTTTATCTCTAAATCAACACCGTCCAAAACAACTTTTTTTCCAAAAGCTTTGTGCAGATTTTTGACTTGTATTTTATATTCGCTCATAAATTTTCTCCACTTAAGCTTATTTTGAAAACAGAAGTTCGGTAATGACGTAGTTGAAAATCAGGATAAGAATTGATGCCGAAACAACAGCATTCGTTGTTGCCTCACCAACACCTTGCGCGCCGCCGCGAGATTTATATCCATTGTAGCAGCCCATAATGGCAATGATGAAACCAAAGACACAAGCTTTGACAACACCGGTAATAATATCCAAACTCTCCAAACCATTGATGGTGGAATTGATGTAGTTAGCCGGATTGAAACCCAGCTTATAAACAGCAACGATAAAACCACCGAAAATACCGATGACGTCACCAATCAAAACCAACAAAGGCAAAACAAAAATACTGGCTAGTACACGAGGTGCAACCAGATACTTAAACGGGTTGGTTGAGAGGGTTACCAAAGCATCAATCTGCTCAGTTACGCGCATTGTACCAATCTCGGCAGCCATTGCGGCACCGATACGACCGGCAACCATCAAGCCGGAAAATACAGGCGCAAGCTCACGCGTTACGGAAATCAGAACAACGGAAGCAACAGCACTTTCCGCACCATAGCTTGAAAAACCAGAATAAGTCTGCAAAGCAATTACCATACCGGCAAAAATCGTAGTCAGAGCCACAACTGGCAAAGAATAGAAACCGATGTCTATCATTTGTTTGCCCAACAATTTAAGATAAAAAGGCGGCGTAAGACTATGATATACGGATTTGGCTATAAAAATAGAAAGCTCACCTAAACCTGCTACAAAACGAACCAACGGTTTACCGAGCTTCCGTAAAAAGTTTTCGATATAATTTCCTGCCATGGATTTTTCTTTCGTTTAATTAAAGTCTTTAATTGGCGTTTATTTTAGGTTAAGAACCCAAATTAATCAAGCAAACTATCCATTTTTATAACAATCTTCTCCGGAGCAGAATCCTCGAAAGCAAAGAGCTTTAACACAGGAAGTTTTATACCTTCAAGCTCTGTAAAATGCTCTTCCGGCATGCGCTCTACTTCTTTAGGGTCTTTTGTTAACTCAACACATAAAATAACACTACCTTCTTTATCAAAAGGCATTTTTTGAATACCTATACCCCTTATCTCCAGCAATCCACTAATATTTTTCGGCGCAAAAGCTTTTAAGCCGCCGTCTTTTGCCTCAATATCGGTTCTGTCATCGGCAATTAATTTGGCTCCATAGCGCATTATCAATCGTAAAGCCAAATCAGACTTTCCGCTTCCCGACACGCCCGTCAGCAAAACAGCCTTGCCTTTGTAGTTGAGAGAGGTGGCGTAAATATTTTGCATTTTATAAACTCAAATCTTGCAAACGCGATATTTTTTCGGCGGAGGTTGAAGTTATACTTATCTTCCGCCCTTCCGGATGAGCAGATATCTGAATGGAAAAGCAGTTTTTGGGCAAATAGCCGCCCATTTTTTCCGGCCACTCAATTAAGCAAACACCTTCATAAAGGGCTTCCTCCATACCTAACTCGAAAATTTCATCCGGAGATTTCAAACGATACAAATCGAAATGGTAAATTTCAAAATTCGGAGCTTCATAACTCTGAACCAAAGTAAAGGTTGGGCTGGGGACTTCTTCTGCCTTAGTTAAGCTTTGAATAAAACCTCTGGCGAAAACGCTTTTTCCCATACCTAAGGTACCGTAAAGAGCAAAGGTATCGCCCGCCTTAGCAAGACGTGCTAATTGCGTTGCAAGCTTAATCGTTTCATCCTCGCTATGGCAGATGATTGTTCTTTTTTCCATAAATACTCCTAGAGATCAAGAATGCCTTTCCGTTTTGTTTTGGGCTTTATGACCTTTATTTTCGGCTTTTTACCCTGCATCTCGCGCCAATCCCAAGGCATATAAAAACGACCTTGCCACAAACCTCTTTTGTTGGCTTGAGCCTGACGCTCATAGGGAACATAAATATCCGTATATTTTTGGTTGGCAACAGCCCATCCGGCATTAACAAGGGCAGCGCCCAAATCATATTGCCCAAGAGAACATGTTCCGACCATGTTGCCCTTTGAGTCTTGCTGCATTACACGACATTCAAGTTCATTACTCGTAATCCAATTTTTTAACCACATGGCCGCTTCTTTACCGCAATTATACGACCGCCCTTGGTTATCGGCGCAAGTTTGGTTTGCTTCGGGAGCATCAATGCCATATAGTTTAAAATAACGACCTTGAAGTTCCAGCGTATCGCCGTTAATTACTCTGGCAGAACTATATATTGCAGGAAAATTATTGGGATTAAACGCGGGGGCAGCATCTTCACCACCACCCCATGAGTTCATGAATTTTTGAAAAGCATTCTTTTGCGGTTGAGGTGCTCTTTGTTGCTGGTTCTGAGAACCGACCTCTGTCGAAAAATTTTCACCTAAAGCCGGCGCATATGCGGTTCCTTCAATCATTACTATATTGTTTTGCTGAGATTGGCGCGCATTTCCCTGCATCCCCATAAAGCTTCGTAAAGATTGTCCGACACCGCCGATGCCATTATTAAAGCCACCGATAGCATATACAATGAAAGCTAATATTGAACCAACTACCAAAAAGGATGGTAAACATCCCATAGCTCTCCATGCCATTTTTCCAAAAATATAGAGCACGACAAGCCCTATTATTAATCCGATAAAGCCAGTGCCTTGTAATAACAAATTACTGCTTTGAGTTCCACTTCCGCCAATAAAAATCAGAATCAAAGCGCCAAGACCTAAAAGTGCCTTTTTCAGAAAAACCATGATGTAACATTCCTCTTGTTTATCTTACAACATTAGAGCACAGGAATTTTATTTTTCCAAGATTTTTTTGTTTCACTCTTTTTTTAGAGTTTACAGATAAGGCCTTAATAAGGAGTAAAGATAAAAAAAGAAACTCCTTTTTCGGAGTTTCTTTTTTGTTTAGTCAATTATCTTCATTGTGAACTTTTCGTTTGTCTGCGATGAAGTTTCGCTTTGCGGCGCAGGAATCATTCCGGTTTTGCGTTTTTGTTCCAAAATATCAATAATCATATCAAGCTCGGCAGCAGACGCATATTGCAAAACAACTTTTCCTCCGCCTTGCTTACTCGGTGAAATTTTGATGCGAAGTCCAAGGTTTTTATTTAAATCCTTTTCTATCTCCACAATATCTTCATCTTTGGCTTTTTTGGGTTCTTTGGGTTCAGGATTTTTTTGTTTAGCAACAAGTTCCTCAACCTGACGAACATTTAAATCTTTAGCAATTATCTGTTTGGCTAAAGCTTCAGCATTATCCAAACCAACCAAAGCTCTGGCATGACCGGCTGATAATTTTCCTTCACGAACCATTACTTTTACCGAATCGGGCAAGGATAACAGACGTAATGTATTTGCAACGTGACTGCGTGATTTTCCGACAATTTGCGCTAAGGCTTCTTGCGTGTGTGAAAACTCATCTATCAATCGCTGAAAACCCTCAGCCTCTTCTATGGCTGATAAATTTTCACGCAAAAGATTTTCGACTAACGCGACTTCCAGAACCTCTTTGTCGTCCATCTCTTTGACAATTACCGGAACGGACTTCAGTCCGGCAAGTTTTGATGCACGCCAACGGCGTTCACCGGCGATTATCTCATATTTGTCACCTTTGCGACGAACCAATAAAGGCTGTAAAACGCCTTTTTCTTTAATTGATTCAACCAAAGCATTGAGCGCTTCTTCGTCAAAATCCTTTCGCGGTTGGAACGGGCTTGGATAAAGAGAATCTATAGCAACAGTATCATCGGCAGATTGAACGGTTTGGGTCGGTGTATCATTCAAAGCTTCATCTAAGTTAAATTCGCTATCCCCCAATAAGGCTCCCAAACCACGACCTAAGCTCTTTCTTTTGCCGTTATGTGATGTCTCTTCGTGTTTGGGCGTATCACTCAAAATATCTAAATCATCCAAATTTGAATTTTCTAACATGCCAATAATTCCTTCTCTCTTTTCAATACTTCGCCTGTTAAGCTAATATAGGCCTGTGAGCCCGGGCATCTGAAATCATAAATTAATACGGGTTTACCATGTGAGGGCGCCTCGGATACTCTTACATTTCTCGGAATAACTGTTTGGTATACCTTTTTTCCAAAAAAGTTTCTGACATCATCCTCAACCATCTGAGATAAATTGTTTCTTTTGTCATACATTGTCAGTACAACGCCTTGCAGCTCTAATTTTGGATTAAAGGCACGTTTAATCTGGTTAATATTGCGAATCAAATCCGTAATGCCTTCAAGCGCCAAAAATTCACATTGAAGAGGCACAATGACGGCATCTGCGGCAACCAGTGCATTAATTGTTACCAAACTCAATGACGGAGGACAATCTATCAAAACATAGTCATAATTTATGACATCATTTCCTAATGCTTTGCGTAAAGCAAATTCCCTATGCTCTACATCAACCAACTCTACTTCGGCGCCAGCTAAATCTGCTGATGACGGTACGAGAGAAAAATTAGGTATCTCTGTCCATACCACTGCTTCATTAATTCTTTTTTCGCCAAGAAGAACTTCGTAAGAAGATGCCATTCTGCCGGTCTTATTAATTCCCATTGAAGTTGTGGCGTTGCCCTGAGGATCAAGGTCAATTACCAAAACTTTTTTTCCGGCAGCAGCCATTGCGGTTGCCACATTAACCGTGGTGGTGGTTTTGCCAACACCGCCTTTACGATTTGCTATAGCAATTATTCTTGGCATTATTTCACTCCTTTATGTTTTTTGATATCTGTTATAAGCAAAATTACACCTTCGTCGCTCTGTTCACTCGGCATAATCTCACAATTAAAATTCCAACTTTTTTTAGCCTCAGCAATTTCCTCTTGGAATTTTTTACCTTTGGGGAAAATGCAAAGTGTCTTTTTTGATGAAAACTTTGCAGCATATGAAAGCAGCTCTTTAAGTGAGCACATTGCTCTTGAGGTTATGACATCGACAGACGGAATTTTGATGTTTTCAATTCTATCATTAATGATTTCTACATTATCAATACCCGTCAGTTTTTTCACCTCATTTAAATACAGTGTTTTCTTTAATATGCTTTCAATCAAAAAGAAATTTAAATACGGTGTTTTTTCAGCAGCCATTATTGCCAGTACCATTCCAGGAAACCCTGCTCCAGAGCCAAAATCAACAATGTTTTTAGCTGATTTCGGAATAAACTTGAACAGCTGTGCGGAATCCTGAAAATGCCTATTCCAAGCATCCTCTAATGACGTGTTGCTGACCAGATTAAACTTTTTTTGCCACTCATGAAGAGAGGCTTCGTAAGTTTTTAATCTCTCAAATGTTTCACGTGAAACATTGTATGTGTCCATAAATTTTTTCATAAAATATTTATATATTTTTTTAAATTAATTTAAAACATCATTTATGAAGTTATAAACACAAAAAAGTCTTTATTTTAAAAAGAATCTTAAAACAAAGACTTAGACAGCGTTACTTGACTCAAAATCTGAAGATTATTTATGCTAAATTTATTTACTGAACTTCCAGCGATTCGTGTAGTGTAGTTCAGACAAAAGATTCTCAGCCTCAGAAAAATATCTTCCGAGTAAATCAACCGAATGAGCATCATCGCTGATAACTATCGGGACATCTCTCTTAGCTAATTCTTTCAGCATCCATGTATGAGGGTGTTGCTCTCCGGCTTTGGTCCAGCCGCTTGTGTTTAATTCAAAGGGATGTTTGCTTTTATCTAGAGTCTCTATGACCATCCATTTATATTCATCCCATTCCGGCTCCAAACCAAGTCCGAATATTTTGATAACATCCAGATGCGCTATGAAATCAAAATAGCCACTTTTTATGGATTCTATAACATTTAACCAATAGTTTTTTATTCCGTCTCTTAATGTATCTTCATCAACTTTTATATTTGATCTTGTCATATGATAAATATTCTGGACCCAGCTTGCGTCTTGATTCATCAGATTATGTGTTGAGCCAATCATGTAATCTACATTAAGTCGATTCTTTAGCCTTTCAAATTCACGACGCCAATCAGAGGACTTATAATAATCAACCTCAAAACCGACATAAACTTTGATTTTATGTCTTACTGCAGCTTCTCTTATCTCCTCAATGGTCTTTAAATACACCGTTTCAGCTTTGGCAAAATCATCAAAATTTTGTGATGACCAACAGTAAGCTCCGGGTTTACAGATTAGATGATTCGAAATTCCAAGTTCTGTAAAACCTAAGCTCTCGGCTTTAGACATCATTTCGTCAGGAGTGTTGCGACCATCAAAAATTCCTAAACTATTTGTGTGCGTGTGATATGAAAAAGCTTGCATTATTTTAGCCCTAGAATCTCATAGACATCTTTTTCGCATAGGCCGCTTAGCTCCTCTTTTAAAGCTTGCCCCGTATTAATAAGCTTTTGAACAATATCTTGCTTTAAGCCATAACGCTTTCCGATTGCTTTTGCTCTTTCTTCAAAAGGTATCATAGACAAGCCTTCAAATAATCTGTCAGCAAATTGCACTATGCGATCATACTCGTCAAAAACCACATCATTAAGTATCTTCTGCGTTTCAAGCAGGTCTTTTTGAGGATAAGAAGGATAATCATCAAGTATTATGTTCTTTTCCGGAAATGTGTGCGTCAGGCAAGTGCGGGCAGGGCGCTCCCAACCCAATGACATCAATTCTTTATATCCGACCAAGCCATGAAATTGTCCAATCTTTTTTTCATTATATTTTTTACCATAATCATGCAACAAACCACAAATATATGCGGTTTCGGGATTTAGGCCTTTTATGTTTCCGGCAATAGCATGCGATGCAAAGGCAACGCCTTGTGTGTGAAAAATATATTCGTCCATATAAATGAAATTATCATTTTCCTGCCGATATTTTAATCCGTCCCACCACAAGCGCATGGCCTCGCGCATTTCCGGACATCTTAATTCGAAAATATTCATGAGACTAGTTAACTCCCAGCAGTCTATAAACATCACAACCGCAACGCTTATCAAAATAATTTTTTAACCTTAGGGCTTGGCGGTAACGTTTTTTGATGAGCATTGTCGACAGGCGATATTTGTCTTTAACATAGGCCATTCTTTCTTTAATTGTTCCAAAGCCCATACCTGTTACAAGCAAATCACATAGCTGGATTAATCGGTCATAATCATCATACTCTATTGTTGAAAGAATGTTTTTGGTTTTTCGCATTTCGGGGTAAGAATATTCAGTATATTTGAATTCTTTATCAGGAAAAGTATGAGTTAAACAAACTTTTGCCACCTCATCAAAGCCTAATTCATTCATGGCATTATAACCTGTTAAACCATGAAAATATTCCTTGCTGTCAGCATCACAAACCATTTTGCCATAGTCATGTAACAACCCCAAGATATAGGCCTTTTGAACATCAAGATATTGTAATCTTGAAGCTATCATTTCCGCACAACAAGCAACCAAACAACAATGGCTTCGGTAAGATTTTTCAAAATAAAAAGCAAAACGAGGTTGTTCCTCACGCATTTTAACCAAACCATCATCAAATAAGTCAAGAGCTTGTTTTATTGTCGGGCAAGTCATTTATCACCTCTTCACATAGCCTAAAATTGCAGTTATCGCCGCAGGTGTAACTCCAGGAATTCGCGAAGCTTCACCAATCGTTGCCGGGCGGACCTTGCTCAATTTTGTAACCATCTCTCGCGACAATCCACCTATTTTTGAATAATCTATATCTTCTTTTAACTTAAGCTTTTCATCTTTTTTGAATATTTCAATATCAGCCATTTGGCGTTTGATATATCCGGCATAGCGGGCATCTATTTCTATTTGTTCATAAACATCTGCCGGAATATCTGACAGCTCGGGAAAAATATCTGCTATTGTTTCACGTGAAACACCTTCATAAGACATAACATTAAAGGCGCTACGATGCGTGCCGTCTTTCTTTGTATGAACACCGAATCTCTCAAGTTCATTAGGTGTTATTGTTAGTTGTTCACTCAGTTTTCTATAGTGGTCTATTTTCTCTTTTTTCGCTTTAAATACAGTGTATCTGTGTTTGCCAACACAGCCAATTTCGTAGCCTTGCTCCGTTAAACGCGCATCCGCATTATCCGCACGCAAGAATAATCTATATTCTGAACGAGAAGTAAACATACGATAAGGCTCATCAACGCCTTTGGTGATTAAATCATCAACCATTACGCCAATATAGGCGTTACTGCGGTCAATGTAGAATTCGCGCCCTTTACCTTCGGCCTTTAAGGCTGCATTCACGCCGGCTAACAAACCTTGTGCCGCTGCTTCTTCATAACCGGTTGTGCCGTTAATTTGCCCTGCCAAAAATAGGTTGGGGGCTTTTTTTACCTCTAGGGTATGAGTTAGCTCTTGCGGGTCTACATAATCATATTCAATGGCATAAGCGAAACGTAAAATTTCAACATTCTCCAAGCCCTTCATTGTGTGAATAAAAGCGTCTTGCACATCTGCCGGCAGAGAGGTTGAAATACCATTCGGATAGACAACATCCGTATTCAAACCTTCCGGCTCCAGAAAAATCTGGTGGCTGGTGCGGTCGGCAAATTTGACAAGTTTATCCTCAATACTCGGGCAATATCTCGGACCGACACCGGTAATTAAACCTGAAAATAATGCGCATTTAGAAAAATTGTCTCTGATTATCTTATGCGTTTCTTCGTTGGTTTGCGTGATATGGCATTCTATTTGTGGATTGGTAATCTTTTCCGTTAAATAAGAAAAAGGCTCGGGGTTTTCATCACCGCTTTGGGTTTCCAAAATATCCCAGTTAATAGTTTTACCGTTCAGACGGGCAGGGGTTCCGGTCTTTAAGCGGCCGACTTTAAGCCCCAGAGACTTTAAATACGGTGTTATACCGACACAAGCAGCATCGCCTACACGACCTCCCGGGGTTGCAACGTGACCGGTAAACATAATACCGTTCAAAAAAGTTCCTGTCGTTAAAACAACAGCCCCTGCCGTATATGCTGTTCCGTCTGCCAAAGTAACACCAACAACATTATTATCTTTTATCAGCAAGCCCTCAACCGGTGCCTCAATCAAGGTCAGATTTTCTTGTTCTTGCAAAGCCTCTAACATATATTTACGATAAAGTTCTCTGTCTGCTTGCGCACGAGGACCTCTGACGGCAGGTCCTTTCGAAGCATTAAGCATACGAAACTGTATGCCGGCTTTATCAATGACTCTACCCATTAAGCCATCAAGCGCATCTATTTCTCTGACCAAGTGACCTTTACCCAAACCGCCTATTGCGGGATTGCATGACATCTCGCCAATGCGGTCTATACGATGTGTGATTAATGCGGTTTTTGCGCCCATTCTGGCAGCTGCTGCACAAGCCTCGCAACCGGCATGTCCACCACCGACAACAATAACATCAAATTTATTATCTTTATCGTTCATTTATTTTGCCTTTTTTATTTTGGTGTATTTTAGCATATAAATCTTATTAAGCCGTTAATTTGTTCCATTAAGCCGCAAATAAAGACCTGAACAAGAGGTTCAGGTCTTTATTTTGTTTTGATTATTTTCCAATACAGAAACTACCGAATATTTTATTTAATATATCATCAACCTCTATTCGTCCGGTAATCTTACCCAAGGCTCTTGCAGCAAGTCGAATGTCCTCTGCGGAAAGCTCTATCTCCTTACCAAAAGAAAAGCGTTCCAAATTATCCAAAGTTTCAACCAAAGCCTCACGATAACGCTGACGAGTGATAAGCAAATTAGAATTAGCTGTAAATCTTTCTTTGATTTGCTGATAGATAACCTCCATTAAGTCGGCTATGCCTTGTTTATGTTTTGCTGAGATAACAACACAACCTTGTTTTTTAAGTTCTGAACATTGTTCAAAAGTTAAATTATCAGATTTGTTAGCAACATATATCGCTTTGTTTTTAAAAGAATTTTTAATATTATCAAATATTTGAACAGAGTCTTTTGAAGCATCAAATAAACAAATAACCAAATCAGCATCAGCTATTTTGCGAAAAGCAATTTCTATACCTTGTTTCTCAATTTCTTCCTCTACTTCACGAATGCCTGCCGTATCCGTAAACATTACGGGATAACCTTTAATATCCAAATGCACATCCACAGCATCTCGAGTGGTTCCGGCAATGGAAGATACGATTGCTGCTTCTCGATTAACAACAGTGTTCAACAAACTTGATTTACCCGCATTCGGCGGACCAACAATAACAACACGAAAACCCTCACGCAATCTTTCGCCGATTGAATCAGTGTTCAAGTGTTCAGAAATGGCGGTTTTAAGTTTAAATACATCGTTCAAAAGCTTATCAACCAACTCTTGCGGAATGTCCTCATCCGGAAAATCTATATAAGCCTCAAGATAGGCCATTATCTTAATCAGCTCTTCTCGCCAGCCGTCATACAGATTTTTTAAGCCGCCTTCCATTTGGCGCATGGCATATTTTTGTTGCTCTGATGTTTCGGAATCAATCAAGTCAGCTAAACCTTCAGCTTCTGTTAAATCCATCTTGCCGTTGTGAAAAGCACGTCTGGAAAATTCGCCGGGCTCTGCCATACGAAAGTCCGGAATTTTACTTAAGTTTTCCAGAACAGAAGCTATTACCGCTTTGGAGCCGTGAGTCTGAAACTCTACGATATCTTCTCCCGTAAAAGAATGGGGCGCCTTAAAATAAAGCAGCAAACATTTATCTAATGTTTCACGGGAAACAATGTCCTTGATGTCAGTAAAATACGCATAACGCGGTTTTAAGCTCTTTTCTTTTAAGTTTGTCAGCTTGGCAACTGCTTCTTTTGCCTTTGCTCCAGAAATACGAATTATAGCTACACCTGACTTGCCATAAACCGTTGACAGGGCATAAATTGTTTGATTATCCATCATAACTCCTTTAAAAATCTGCGCTTAGTATTATACCAAAGCTCGTTTTTGGCAAGATTTAAAATAAGGCCGTTTTTTTGACTCAGGAGCGGTTTTTTACTCCGTCTTAATAAATGTATTATAATATGTCTTAAAATCTTCTGTACGAGGCTTAAAAAGACTCATCAATTTTAAACCAAAAGGTGTAAAATGACTAAATTTAAACCAGAACTTATTATATGGGATTATGACGGCGTTTTGGCCGATAGCGAAAAATTATGGATTAAGATTTGGCAAAATATGCTTAATGAAAATTTTGACCTCGGATGGGATTTTGAAACCGCTGATAAATTTTTGGGCGGATTGGCTGTTAAAACAAAAATTAAAAATTTGCAACAACTTGGTATTTTAATTGATGATGATTTTTTGCGCGAGCTTAAAAGGCGTGAGACTTATGATATCGAGCACAATCTAAAAGCTACCCCCGGTGTGGAAGAAATTTTGCAACAGACAAAAATTCCTTATTGCTTGGCAACCGGCGGCTTTCTGGCAAAAACAGAGGCTAAACTCAAAGCAATGAACTTCAAAAAATATTTTCCCGATGAGCATATATTTACGGCAGAGCAGGTGGAACACGGCAAACCAGAGCCAGATCTCTTCCTTTTTTCAGCCAAGCAGATGAATGCTTTGCCACAAAACACCATTGTTATTGAAGATTCATTACCCGGTTTGCAAGCAGCTCAAGCGGCTGGTATGTTACCGGTGGCTTTTGTCGGAAGCGAGATGAACTGCACGCCTGAATATCAGAAAAAGGTGCGGGAGCTTGGTGTTGAGCATATCTTTTTGACGATGAAAGAACTCTCTGATTTTTTAAAAAATATTGACAAATAGCCAAAAACATTCATAATTTCTCTTATGAATTTTATTTATTAATTAATTTATTTATTATGAATAAGAGATTTTTTAGCGACTTGTCAAAATCAAATTTTGGCTACGCAATGAAGATTTTTTTGGTGTTGGCTGTGTTAGTTGGCACATTGGTTTGCACCTTAAGTGCTAGTAAAGAGTTTCTCGGGTTTGGCATTTTGTTTTTCTGTTTATCTTTCATTGTAAATTTCTTTACTGATAGATCTTTCTTAAAAATAAGGTGTCATCTTGGAAATGCCTTTTTATTTGCTACGGGAATTATGGCAATAATGACTTTGTTGCCAATCTATTTTTGGATCAAAGTCTGCATAGCCTTATTTTTTGGTGTTGTGCTGAACATATATTGGGCATTAATTGGTTCTGTTCTATTTGCTAGAAATACTAAAGAAATAACCATGAATGCATATAATATAATGACTTCCAATGTTGTCTTTATTATCCTTTTCTTCTTGTGTCTTTTTTTCAGGTTTTTGAATAATATGGCTGATGAAAAAGAACAGGCTCAGGAAAAAAAGCAGAAAGCAGACATTGAAAATGCTGCACCCAATGGCGTTTATACTGTCTTTAAAGACGGGGAAGGAACTTTTATTGTTAAAAAAGTTATCCCTATCATTGCAAGCGGCTATACCAAAGTTGTTCTGATTAGTGAGGATAATATGTTCTTCACAATCGGAAAAAACCTTGAAGAAGCCATCTTAACCGAACCCGGACATATTGTTTGGGTGAAAGTTGATGAAGACGGTTATTGTGAGGATTTTGACAACCAAAATATTGTCGTCGTAAAATAATCAATAATTATGAAAAAGATAAAAGAACATTTAAAGCAACTCCTGGAGCTGGGAGTTGCTTTTTGGAAAAGAAACGGAAAATATGTGTTTTTTGGGCTCGCTGCTTTGTTTTGCATCATTGCAATATTTGTAGCATATCCTTTGTCTTGGGAATCCCTCTTTTTTGGAGGAATAGTTTCTGTTTTGATGTTTTTCAGGCTGAAGTATGCAAATCTTGATATTGAGAGTGTTTGGATAAGACTGGCCTGGGCAGCCATAAACTTCGGTATTTTTGTTTTAATCATGCATATGATACCAAATTATGGTCTTGCCGTGGCTTTATTAGCAAATGTAATCCTTTACTCTTGTTCTTCGTATTTGTCTTTTCTGCTTGGACTTACAATCGAAAACTCAGGTTATACTTTTTTTGGCTTTGAAAGAGAAACACGATTTAACGGTTTTGTTTTGTCTTTGCTTATAAATACTATCCTTTTGGGTATTTATGTTAAAAGTATTGATGAAATGAATACAGACCAAGAGTTTAAGAAAACAGCTTTTGTTTCTGTCATTAATTGGGATAAAGAGACTATCAACGGGAACACATATTATATCGTAAAAATTCCGGGAAAAATAATTGGGATTAATCCAAAAACATATCCCGAAATTAGATATATAAATAAAAACACAAAAATAAAAGTCTTAACAGATGGCCATAAAATAAATGGTCTTCCTGAAATAAAAAGACTTGAAATAAAAAATTATTAAAAACAAGCGCCGGATTTTTTATAATTCGGCGCTTGGCTTTTTAAAAACTTAAAACAGAATCTGATGCTGTGTCTAAAATCGCTTCTTTGCCCAAAGGCAAGGTCATTTGCGGCAGAGTGTGTCCAGTATCAAAACCTGCAATAACAGGGATATGACGCAAGGCTTCAAAAGCTTGCAATTTTTGCTTTACGGCCGCCACATCAACAAAGCTGTTTTGCATAAATCTACCAATGATTAAACCTCTGATATTTTTGGCAAAATCGTAATTAAACAAGGCCCACAAATTGCGCATAAACATATTAAAAGTTTCTGTGCCGCATAAGTCATCTTCTTCGGCAATGATTATCATATCATCAAAAACAGGATAATATTTTGTTCCGGCCAGCATTATTTGGCTGCATAGATTACCTCCGACCAGACGACCTTTGGCTTTTCCCTCATTGATGATTGTTAGCCCAAGATTGGCAAAAGTTTGCGTTTTGGAAATATGCGTATCCATATACGCCTTTGCCGGATGATAATTGGCGCCTTTTTGCTCTAGTGCCACAGAGATAAAATTTTTGATGCCATAATCATCTACATCACCGTTTAAAGCTTTAAGATTTGGTCCTAAATATTGAACTATGCCGGTTTGCGCCAGTAAAGCATTCAATAGAACAGTGATGTCCGAATAACCACACAAGGGCTTGGTTATTTTAGAAAAATCAAGCTTTGGCAAAAGCTCTACGGAGTTAAAACCGCCGCGCGAGGTCATAATAACATCTGCCTCGCTTGCTTGTGCCTGCATAAAGTCTTCTAATTTACTTTTTGAAGTAAAAAACTCTACATTAACAGCATAATCAGCCAAGCGCTTGACGGCGGTTTCTACCTCTTGCTCAGACTTCAAGGGCAGAGAAGGGGAAATTACTCCGATTTTGTGTTGCATTATTAGAATCCTGCAGCTGTTTTAATTTTGTTTGATATATACGCATTTTGAACTTGTTTGCTAACAACATTTTCATCATTGCGGATGATGTTGGCAAGTCTTTTGTAAAAAACGCTTCCCGGCGCCAAAATACGGTCAAAATCTCCATTGTCAGCAAAGCGTAACAAGTTTCCTTTTACTCTTTCTTTCTGAGCTGATTTTTCATCTTCGGACATCTGATTTCCTGTCATAAAAGAGTAAAAACGATGTACGGCCGCAGCTTCCAAAGCATCTCTTGATGAAATTGAGGCAACATTATTAAGTAAATTATCATCTATCTTGACACTGCCGTTTACTAAATCACGATAGCCCAAAACATTACCATTTTCCTTAACGCCCCAAATTTGAGCTTGTGCCGTTCGGTAATCAAAGTTTTCAATTACTTTGCGACGGGCTTTTATATCTTCCTGATTAAACTCTGTGTGCTTACTTGCCTCATCAAAAACTTTTCCTAAAGCCTCTTTAATGCGGCGAGCGTAAACAATTTGTGAGCTTCCACCCTCAATTTTTGCACCGGTTTCCAACAAAACAACAGCTAACATAAAGGAAACTTTAGGCATGGCCTCGCCACTTCTTAAAGCCTCGGCGATTTGTTTTCTATCCATGCTTTCAGTGTATTCGTCACCAAGCATTTTGGCAAAAGCCGGCATCTTGTTAGAGCCCATGGGCACCATATGGTCTAACAGATGATTATATTCATTATCTGATTTGGTGGTGTGAATCTTCTTCATCTCGGTTTCAAAAACTGCACGAGTTTGCGGATTATCAAAAATCTGTGATGTCAAAGATTGCGGATTTTCCAAAATATTTGCCATAAAGCCAAAAATCGGCTTTTCGGCTTCTATGCTTATTTGAATGACGGAGCTGTCTTTTAACAAATCATTAGCCTGCATTGCGTGGATTGAGGCTAACTGCAAAGCACCAAGCTCTGTTTCCGGAGTGCCTTTTTCTTGATTGTAGGCTCTTTGTTTTTCCAACAATTTCATTACTTTTTTCAACATTCTGACATCATTTTGAAATTGTTGTTCAACTTGTGCCGAAAATTCTGTTAAGACATCTTTGTGTAATTCTGATAAAGATTTTACCGTATTCATTGTAAGATCTTTGAATTCCATACCTTTGGGCATAAATTCCTTGTTTATTAAATGGTGCCAACGCGCTTTTAATGATTTTGCCGCCAGAGATTTTTTCTCAAACATATCTTTTTTCATCTCTTTTTCATGCGCTTTTAATGTAGCTATTTTTTCAGGCGTATCATATCCGGGAAGCGTCATGGCAATAACTTTCGGATAGATTTTGCTGTATAAATAAAGCGGAGGACCGTAAACAAAGGGGTCGCAAATCTCGGGGCCGGTCTGGTTATCAGTATTTACGCGGCCAGACATCAGAGATAAGTTAAACTTTTCACCGAAATGATGCGCTCTTGCTGCTTGGTTTACAAATTTATAGCAAGAGTGAAACATATTATAGTCATTTTCTTCAACTGTTGCTTCAGCCCCACGCTTATCTCTTTGGCGCATGGGTCCGAGGTGGTCTGAAAAATCAAAACGAAAATCTTTTTTCAGTTGTTCATAAAGTTCTTTTGACAATAATTTTCTATTTTCTTCTTCTACTACGGCTGCGTAAGTATCGTTGACGCGCTTTAAAATCGCATGCATAAAGCTTTCGGCATAAGGAAAAAGCTTCGGATTATATGGATTTTTGTTTCCGTCGCTATAGGTTTCCCCTAACGAAGCTTCTGTATCAAGGTATGAAAATTCGGGTTTTTTGGCGAGTACTGCTTGACTATATTTGCTCATTTGTTTTTTCTCTTTCGTTTTTTTTGTTGTTCTCTATTCTTTTGTAATTTTTGCTTTATCCTCTGATTATCAAATTACCCAAATAATCAGAGGCTCATAAGCTCCAAAACCGAAAGAGTTGTTGTATTATTCTTTATTTTCATTTTCTGCTATATCTTCACATAAAAAAATTAACCATCAAAAAAACAAAGCTTGTTGATTTTTCATCCTCCAAGCACCCAAGCCTTGCTAAAAAGTAAAAGTGCTTAGAGGTTCATAATCAACAACAACAAAATGCTGATTAGCAGAATTTTTGCAGAAATAAGGGCGAAAGCTTCCGGTAAAAACTCGGAAGTTTTGAAAGAAGAATATATTTTGCCAAAATTTGACATCTTTCGCCTTTGTTTTTGTTAAACCGTGTTAATTATATGGACAGAAAATATTTTATGTCAACTTATTTTATAAAAAAAATCCCTCTTTTGTGAGGGATTTTTTGTATTTAAGAATTCATGGTATTGAAAAAGTCTTGATTATCTTTGGATTGTCTGAGCTTATCCAATAAAAATTCCATACCGTCCGTCATGCCCATTTGCATCAAAACTCGACGCAAAACCCACATTTTGGAAAGTGTGGCTTTGTCTACCAAAAGTTCTTCTTTACGAGTACCCGAACGTGTAATATCAATGGTCGGGAAGAGACGTTTGTCGGTTAATTTTCTATCCAAAATGATTTCGGAGTTACCTGTTCCTTTGAACTCTTCAAAAATAACTTCATCCATACGAGAACCCGTATCAATCAAGGCTGTGGCAATGATTGTTAAAGAACCACCTTCCTCTACATTACGAGCCGCACCGAGCAAGCGTTTCGGTCTTTGCAGAGCATTGGCATCAACACCACCGGTTAAAACCTTACCAGATGAAGGAATAACCGTGTTATATGCGCGACCCAAACGTGTGATGGAATCAAGCAAGATGACTACGTCTTTTTTAGTTTCAACCAAACGCTTGGCTTTCTCAATAACCATCTCGGCAACCTGAACATGGCGTGCGGCCGGCTCATCAAAGGTGGAAGAAATAACTTCGCCTTTAACGGAACGGCTCATATCCGTCACTTCTTCAGGTCTTTCATCAATTAACAAAACCATCAAATATACTTCAGGGTGGTTTGTTGCTATGGCATGTGCAATATTTTGCAACATTACGGTTTTACCTGTTCTCGGAGGAGCAACAATCAGACCACGTTGACCTTTTCCTTGCGGCGCAATCAGGTCAATGATGCGTGTGGTATAATCTTTTTCACCGCAGATAATATCAAAGTCTAATTTTTTGGTTGGATAAAGAGGGGTTAAGTTATCAAAATTTACACGAAGTTTTGATTTTTCAGGATCTTCAAAATTAATGGTGTTAATCTTGGTTAAAGCAAAATACCGTTCATTGTCTTTCGGACCACGGATTTCACCTTCAACAGTATCACCGGTGCGTAGACCAAATTTTTTAACTTGAGCCGGTGATACATAAATATCATCCGGACTTGCTAAGTAATTTGACTCGGCAGAGCGTAAAAAACCAAAACCATCTTGCAAAACTTCTATTGTTCCTTCGCCATAAATGGTTTGGTCATCAGATGCCACTTTTCTCATAATGGCAAAAATTAAATCCTGAACACGCATGGAAGATGCGTCTTCTATTCCTAGTTCCTCCGCCTGAGTTAATAACTCCTTAGGAGATTTTTGCTTTAAATCTTTTAAATGCATTGTAACCTTGAAATATATTTGATGTGAAAAAATTAAATAAGAAAGGGGAAAGTATCCCTCTGCATAGTATTATTAGAATTAATGCATGTCTGTTTTATATTATTTAAATGGGTGAAAGTCAATTAAATGTTGTTTGATTTTTATGCACAGTCAAAAAGCCCCATATAAATATTTTAAAAGTTTAGTAGTTATTAGTATATCCCTGCTGCTTATGTGGATAAGTTTTTATACACAGGGATATCCAAAAGTTGAAAGAGTGTTAATAAGATTGTTAACGAAATTTAAGAATTATTAACGAATCGTTAACTTTGTTTTTCTTGATTCTGTAAACTTTAAATTGAGTAATTTGTTGATAAGTTTTTTTATCAACCCTTGTGCGAAAAAATATACCCCTGTGCGTAAAGTTGTATATTGGATTTTACATTGTGGTGATTAGTTTGTATAAATAGGCAAGAGAGCTTAGTTATGCACAGATTTTGGCTTGTTTGTGTATAAGTGAGTCAGGGGTTTGATTTTAAGGAATTTTTTATGAAATTAGCAGCTATCACCGGTTCTATCGGTTGCGGAAAAACGACTTTGGCTTCAATGGTCAGACGTTTGGGATATTGTGTTTATGACGTAGATGGTTGGGTTCGCCGTCTTTATTTTAAAAAAGATTTTATTAAGGTTATTGAACAGCATTTTCCGCAAGTGGTAGAAAACGGAAAAGTTAATAAAAGAGCTTTACGTAATATTGTCTTTAATGATAATGCCCGTCTTAAGGAATTGGAAGGACTTATCCATCCTTTTTTACGTCGCTATCTTAAAAAAGTTATTCATAGACACGCACAGAGCAATGATTTGTTTTTCTTAGATGTTGCTTTGTTGTTTGAAATGAGATGGGATATTTATTGCGATTGCATTATTGTTGCCGATGTGGATTATGAAACGCAGAAAAAACGCGTGATGGAGCGCGATAAAATTTCGGCTGAAGATTTTGAAAAGATTAACAACGTACAGTTAAGCAACAAGGCTAAAGTTTTGTTGGCTGATGTGGTTGTGGATACGGGAAGGCCGCAAAATCAAGTCTTTGCCGATATGGTTAGTATTGTTGACGGATTGGAATGTTAAATATGGTTAGAGAGATTGTTTTTGATACGGAAACGACGGGTTTTAATGCCGAAGAAGGTGAGCGCTTGGTTGAAATCGGCGCTGTTGAACTTATTAACCATATGCCGACGGGCAAAACTTATCATCAATATATTAACCCTGAAAAAGAAGTTCCGGAAGAAGCTTATAAAGTTCATGGTCTATCTTATGATTTTTTGAAGGATTTTCCGACTTTTGATAAGGTGGCTGATGAGTGGCTGGAGTTTATCGGAGAAGACAGTATTCTGGTTGCGCATAATGCACAATTTGATATTAACTTTGTGAACTATGAACTTAAACAGCTCGGAAAACCAACTCTTTCTTGGGATAGAGTAGTTGATACTCTGGAAATTGCCCGCAATATGTTTCCGGGCGCCAGAAATAATTTGGATGCTTTGTGTAAGCGTTTCGGGGTTGATAACAGCAGTCGTACAAACCACGGAGCGTTACTCGATGCGGAGTTGTTGGCTAAAGTTTACTTGGAGCTTTTGGGCGGTGAAGAACCGACAATGGGCTTGGAAAGCAAGCAGGAAACCAAGAAAACCGCAACTTTTGAAAGTCATGAAAACAAAACTTATCGCGAGCCGCGCTCTTTTCCTCCGACAGAAGAGGAACTGGAAGCGCACAAAACTTTTTTGGAAAAAAAGCTTAAAGATGCCGTTTGGTTGTCTTAATTCTTATTTGCTTCTAAAATAGAAAGCTAAGGAAACTATGAGAATTTCCAGTATGACGAAGCATATGGTGCTTGCATTTAATTCCATAACTATACCTTATGCGGGAGCTTGGCATAAATAAAGTCACTCAAGCAGTTGGGCAAAATGGACATTAGCCAGGTTGCTAAGCGCATCGGCCATGGGAAAGCTATTAAGCCGACATTATTTTCCACTCTATCCGCAATGATTTTTGCCGCATTTTCTGCCGACATAAAGAAAGGCATAGGGCAAGTGTTTTTGTCGGTAATGCGTGATTTTACAAAACCCGGGCAGACGACATTAACCTGAATGTTGTATGGTTTTAGGTCTGAACGCAAAGCTTCGCCATAAGCTTTGACACAAGCTTTGCTGGCGCTGTATGACGGGCAAGAAGGCAAGCCGTGATAACCGGCAATGGAAGACATTATGACCAGAGTTTTGTTTTTGTCTTTGCGGTTTTTGTATATCTCCATTGCGGGTATGATTGTGTTTAATACGCCGAAAACATTGGTGTTGAAAGTATTGTAAATATTTTCGGGGATTTCTTGTAAGGTTGCAACACCCGCATTAGCATAAACAATGTTTAAAGGCGCAATGTCTTCGCATTCTTGTATCCAGTTTTTAGTTGCTTCTTTATCCGTTACATCCAAAATTTTGGCATAAACCTTGACATTGTATCTTTCGCAGGCTTTTTGTACGGATTCTAAGCGTTTGGGGTCACGACCGGAGATGAATAAGTTTGCTGCCTTTTCAGTTATGGCATAATGTCTGGCAAGAGCTTCTCCAATGCCTGAAGATGCGCCGGTGATGAGAATGTTTTGTTTCTTTTTGGTCGTCATATTGTCCCCGAATGGTAAATTATTATTAAGTATTTATATATATACTAAGGTTAAATTTAGGTAAAAAGGAGAGAGTTTGTGTCTGTTTCAAGTATGACCGGTTTTGCCAGAGAAAACGGCGTTACCGTTTTTAATGATAAAAAACAATGTTCTTGGTTTTTTGAGCTTAAAAGCGTGAACGGAAAATCTTTGGATGTTAAAACTAAGTTGCCGTCTTATGTGGACAGCTTGTCTATGTTTGTTAAAAATGAAGCGGCAAATTATTTTGCCAGAGGAAGCCTGAGTGTTTATTTAGAAGTTGATTTTGATAAGAGTAACGAGATTGTGTTTAATGAGGAATTGTTAAAACAATTTGTTGAAAAAGCTATCAAAATCTATGAAGAAAACAGCGATAAACTCTCTAAACCATCGGTTAGCGAGATGCTTGCACTTAAAGGTGTTGCAGAAGTTGCCGATAATGTATTAAACGAAGATGAAACGGCTTTGTTAATCAATGATTTGCAAAAGGGTTTTCAAAAAGCTTGTGATTCGCTGTTGTTGGCTCGTCAGGCCGAAGGTGAAAAAATAAGCTTGGCTTTGAAGGAAATTTTGAATAAAATTTCGACAGATGTCGGTTTAATTGAGCAAAAGGCAGATTTGTTACCACAAAAATTGAAAGAAAGGTTGTCTGCTCAGATTAAGGAATTATTGAGTTCGGATATACAGGTTTCTGAAGACAGATTAGCTCAAGAGGTTTGTTTGTATGTGGCCAGAGCTGATATCAGAGAAGAAATTGACAGATTGAAGGCTCACATTCAAACAGCACTGAATCTGTTGGATTCAGGTGAAGCGGTTGGCAGAAGATTAGACTTTTTGTGTCAGGAATTGAACAGAGAAGCAAACACGACCTGCTCAAAGTCTTGTGATATAGAAATAACAAATCTGGGAATGGAACTGAAAACTTTGATTGAACAGTTTCGCGAACAAGTACAAAACATGGAGTAAAAATAATGGATGAGATTATTAATAGACTGAAAAAAGTTCGCCGTGGCGCAATGTTTATTATTGAGGCTCCTTCAGGAACAGGTAAAAGCGCCGTTGTTAAGGAGATTTTAAAAAGAGACAGCAATATCAAATTTTCAGTTTCGGTTACAACTCGTAAGCCGCGTGAAAATGAGGTTGAAGGCGTTGATTATTACTATGTTACCAATGAACAGTATGATGAGTTTTTAGCTCAAGACGCCTTTTATGAACATGTGGAATCGCAATATGGCGATCGATATGGTACACTTCGTTCAGAAGTAGACAGTTTTATCAATATCGGCCAAGATGTTATTTTTGATATGGATTGGGCCGGTGCCAGACAAATGCGCAAAAAAGCAGGCTCGGATGTTGTTTCTATCTATTTATTACCGCCGTCTATTAAGGAATTGCGTCGTCGTTTGGAGAGTAGAGGAACTGATTCTCCCGAAGTTATTAATAAACGTATGAGCATTATTTTAGATAAAATAAGCCATTGGGATGAGTTTGATTATGTAATCGTTAATGTTAATTTGGAAGAGACGATTACTAAAGTGCAAAAGATTATTTCCGGAGAGAGAATGAAAAGAGTTCGTCAGGTTGGACTGACAGATTTTGTTAAGGAGCTTATTAAGGAAGCTGAAAATGGTTGAGGTCTTTTGGGATCGCAGGGGAAAAGAAAAGTTTGCCGATGATGTTATTCCTGTTGAGCAAAAAGGTTTTTTTGCCATTTTGCTTAAGGATAACAAGGTGTTGGTTACTTATCCGCCGCAAGTGAGTGTTCCCGAATTTCCGGGAGGGGCCGTCAGCCGAAAAGAAGACTTCAGAAGTTGTTTGTTTCGGAAACTTTTTGAGGAAACAGGTATTGAGTTTATGCTTGATGCCGGCATAAAGCAATATGAGCAAGATATTAATTATTTTGCCGAAGATGCCAGACCTTTTGGTGAGTTTTGTCATTATAATATGACATTTATTATCTATGATGCTTCTTCCTTTGGTTTTGATATAAAAAAGGAAAAGTGGAAGACCCCGGAAAACGGAGAAGCAGAATGGGTAGATATTAAAGATATTTTTAATGAAAAAATTAAAATCAATTATGTGCACTGGCTAGCTTTTCAACAGCTTTTTGCTGAAAAGTGCAAATAGTTAGTTGTTGATAGATGTCAGGCTGTTGCGTTGTTCGCGGGTCATGGCTTTGTATACTTGAGCTGCGTTGTTGTTGGCTCCCGGAACATTAAGAGATGCCGCTTTTTGGTATAAATGAAAAGCTTTAATTAAATCAGGTTTGATTCCTATGCCGCGTGCGTTCATCCAAGCATAAATTTCTATAGCGTCAGCCTCGTTGTTGTTGACGTGTTTTTGTAATTCTTCCAAATCAACAGGGGTTATGTTTTGATTTTTTATGGCTTTTAACGTATTTTGCCATTTTTCCTGAGCAGCTTTAAGCTCAGCTTCTCTTTTGGCTCTTTGGCTTTCTAAATTTACGGCTTTAATGTCTAAAGGTTTGGTTTCTTCCGGAGGGGTGATTTTTTTGGAACTTTCCTCATCTAAAACAAAATCGGGAGCATAGCGGTTTTTGACGAACATGGGTAAATAACCGCTGTTGTCCGAGCGTACCAAATCCCGATAGATTTCATCTAAGCTGGTGGCTTGCGCAGGCAAAACATAAAGCAGCGATGCAAAAATAACAAAGAACAGTGTTTTTTTTGTTTTCATTTCTTTATTTTTAATAAATTGTCGTTATGCTTATACTACTTAAGACCCATCCGTATGAAAAGGATATTTTGGGGTTTATGAACAAATTAGAGGCGTAAAATGCAAAAGATTTATAATTCAGTTACCGAAATGGTCGGAAAAACTCCGTTGCTCAGACTGCATCGTTTGGAAAAACATTTTAAAATTAAGGCTCATCTTTTAGCTAAATGTGAGTTTTATAATCCTGTTTTTTCCATTAAAGACAGAGTTGCTTTAAAAATGATTGAAAAAGCCGAAGAAAAACAAAAGATTGGTGAAGATACGGTTTTTGTAGAAGCAACCTCGGGTAATACGGGTATCGGACTGGCTGCAATTTGTGCCGCGAAAGGCTATAAGTTGGTGATTATTATGCCTGAAAACATGTCAAAGGAAAGAATTTCGCTCATTAAACTTTTCGGGGCGGAAGTTATTTTGACACCTGCCGAAGAAGGTATGACAGGCTCAATTAATAAAGCAGATATTTTGGCTGAGAAAAATAAAAATGTTATTTTATTGCGACAATTTGATAACGAAGCTAATCCCGATGCGCATAAGTTTGGGACAAGTCTTGAGATTTTGGAAGATACGGGCGGCGAAGTTGATTGTTTGGTCAGTGCAATAGGGACTGCCGGAACAATCAATGGTATAGCTTCTGCGTTAAGAACGAATAATCCGGATTTATATGTGGTTGGTGTTGAACCCGCGGCTAGTCCGGTTTTGAACGGAGGAAAAGCCGGTCCTCATAAAATTTATGGTATCGGAGCGGGTTTTGTACCGAAGTTTTATGATGAAAAGCTGGTTAATGAAGTGTTGGATATTAAGGACGAGGAAGCTGTTGATATGGCGAAAACAGTTGCTAAAACAGATGGTTTAGCCGTCGGAATTTCGGCCGGAGCTGCTTTGGCTGCGGCGGTTAAAGTTGCGGAGAGAGACGAAATGAAGGGCAAAAATATTGTGGTTATCTTGCCTGACGCCACCGAAAGATATTTGTCTACGGACCTGTTTGATTAAGATTGAGGGTTGCCGTTGATGATTTTTAATAAAATTGCGATTATCGGAATAGGTCTTATAGGTTCTTCTTTGGCGCGAGTTATTATGAAAAATAAGCTTGCCGGAAAACTTTGTGCTTTTGATGGTAACTCGAATTTTTTAGCTCAGGCAAAAGAGCTTGGTATTGTTGATGAGGTTTGTGCTAACCTTGAAACAGCCGTTAAGGATGCTGATTTGGTGGTTTATGCTACGCCTGTCGGGGCTTATGGTGAGATTACGCGACAAATTGTGCCTTATTTGAAAAAAGGTGCGATTATTACCGATGTCGGTTCCATTAAAAAATATGCTATTGCCGAGATTGAAAAATATCTACCTGAAAATGCCGAGGTTGTGGTGGTTCCGGGGCATCCGGTCGCAGGTACGGAAAAATCCGGTCCGGCAAACGGGTTTGATTCTTTGTTTGAAGGACGTTGGTATATTATTACACCTTGTAAATATTCAACTCAAGAAGCTATTGATAAAGTTTCGGCTCTTTGGGAGGCTGCTAAAATGAAGGTTGATTCCATGTCGCCGGAGCATCATGACAAGGTTATGGCGGCGGTGTCCCATTTGCCACACTTGATAGCTTTTTCCATTGTGGGAACAGTTTCTGATTTGGAAGGTTATGAAAAACAAGAAATAATTAAATATTCGGCTTCCGGTTTTCGTGATTTTACGCGAATAGCTGGGTCTGACCCAACAATGTGGCGAGATGTTTTTTTGAATAATAAAGATACCATACTTGAGCTTATTCAGCGTTTTGTTGAAGATCTGATTGCGTTGGAACGAAATATTCGTTGGGGTGAGGGAGATAAGTTGTTTGAGCTGTTTTCCAGAACACAGAAAATCCGTAAAGAGGTTATTGAGGCAAAACAAGAGCAACCCGAACATGAAAAACGATTGTTGGCGGAAATTAACAGGCTTGAAAAATAGGAATATTTTTTATATTCTGGCGGCAGTTTTATTACAGAAGTATAGCAGATGAAACCTAATTCTATTCTTGGCAAATATTTAACTAAGCAGATTATCGTTAATTTTTTTGCGGTTTTGCTTATGGTTATGGGTATTGTACTGATGTTTGAAGTTATTGAGCTTTTGCGACGAACTTCTGACAGACCAGATGTCAATGCTTGGTTTATTATGCAGATGGCAATTACAAAATTACCCAGAACACTTGAAATGGTTTTTCCTTTTGTGATGATGATTGCGGCGATGATTACGTTTTGGCGGCTCAGTAAAAGCAATGAGTTTGTTATTATTCGAGCGGCAGGTGTTTCCATCTGGGGGTTTTTGGCTCCGGTTTTGTTTGCTGTTTTTGCCGTCGGAGTTTTGAATATTACCGTTGTTAATCCTATATCCGCAAAAATGTATGAGGCATATGAAACTTTGGATTATCGTTTTAAGACAAAAAATCCAAAGGCCGTATTGTTTTCCGATAAAGGTTTGTGGATCAGAGAAGCCATTGATGATGAAAAATTTTTGGTTTTACAGGCGAAATCTTTAAGACAAGAAGATAATACGCTTTTGCTTAGAGATGTTGATATTTTAGAGATGGATAGAAGTTCTCAAATTTTAAGAAGACTGGAAGCTTTTGCCGCTGTTTTGGAAAATAATGAGTTTGAGCTCAAAGATGTGAAAGTTTTTGAGGCCGGAAAACCAACGCTTAATCTGAATAACGTATCCTACAAAACAGCATTGACCGTGGATAGAATCAAAGAAAACTTCATTGATCCGGAGGCTATATCTTTTTGGGATTTGCCTGCTACCATTAAGTTTTATGAAATGTCCGGTTTCTCTGCTTTGCGTCATCATATGCGTTTTTTGACATTATTGGCTTCGCCTTTGATGCTTTGTGCTATGGTGCTGGTGGCGGCTGTTTTTGCTTTGCGACCCAATAATAGGCGCGGCGGCGTGATGTTTTTGATTGTGGGTGGTATTGCGACAGGTTTTATTGTTTATTTTATGTCTCAAGTTATTTATGCTTTTGGTATTAACGGATATATTCCAGAGTTCTTTGCAGCTTGGACACCGGCATTGATTGCCATGCTTATCAGCGTTTCCATTTTGCTTCATTTGGAAGACGGCTAAATGTCGTGGCAAGAGAAAATTGCAGAAATTGATATTTATGTCAGCTCGTTGTTTTATGACAACGGGCATTTTGCGTTTGAAGAGAATATTTTGGGCAACCTTATCAGAAAAGGTATTCCGGAAATAATTGTTTTTTCTGCGGTATTGATTTTTTTTGCATGGCTTTGGGGAAAGAGAAAGCATAAGGTTTTTGCGGGAATTGATGATAAGGTTATGCTTTTGACCTCGGGTACAATGTTTTTGGGTCCGATTTTGATTGTTAATGGTATTTTTAAATCTTTTTGGGGACGAGCCAGACCGCAAGATATCTTGCAGTTTGGCGGAAATAAGCTTTTTAGTTTACCTTTGGAAATTTCAGACCAATGTGCATGGGATTGTTCTTTTATGTCCGGACATACAGCTGTTGCCTTTTGGCTTGTTGCACCGGCTTTGTTGGTTTCAAAAAAATATAAGCCTTTGACTGTCGGGGCGGCGCTTGTTTTCGGCTGTCTTACCGCGATGTTTAGAATCGGGCAGGGCGCACATTTTTTGACCGATGTTTTGTTCTCAGCCGTATTAATGCTTGTTTTGATAAGTTTTGTTTACGAGCGTTTATTTTTATTTGACGCAAACGTCAGGCGCACGAAGGTATAGCGGTTTGGGAAAGTCAAAAATCTTGTTTTGATATTTATATATTCCACAAGCAGCTAAGTCCTCTATCGGCGGACAATTAAGCATTTTGATGACGTGAAGGCTTAGTCCGCTCGGTTTGTTTAAAAATCTTTCAACACCGTCGCCGACCAATGTGATTTTAGGACCACGTAAAAGACTAATTATTTCTTCATAGGTTCCGGCAGAAGGTTCGGTGATTTTTTTTCTTTTGTCATCAAAGAGTTGGTAGTAAAAATCTTCGCGTTTGGTTTCAATGATAACGGCGTTAATCGTGGCGATTTCGTCCGGCTGGAGACCGTGAACATAAGCTTCAAAAGCCGAAACGCCGATAATTTTTGTGTTTGGGCAGGCTAAGCCGAAAGCTCTGGCGGCCGAAATGGACGAACGAACGCCGGTAAAAGACCCCGGGCCGGTGCAAACAACAGCCAAGCCTAAATCTTTGAATTGAAGATTTTCGGATTCCAGGGTGTTGCGGATTTCGGGGATAAGAACTTCCGCTTGTCCAAAATCCATTTCTTCTTGGAAGGAATCTACCGTACGTCCGTCTTTGCTTAGTAGTATGGAGACGCCGTTGGCGGTGGTATCAAAAGCCAAAGTATACATTTTATTCACTTGCCTTACATTTTTGAGTTTTACTAATTGTTTTTATATTATAGATTATAGAAACAGACAATAATTTTAATAAAAAAACAGAAAAATTATGAGTTTTGAGCTGTTACAGGATATGTTTTACGCAGCACCGGAGCTTTGGTATGCTTTAGGTGTCATTTTTGTTTTGTTGCTATCTTTATGGTTGGCTTGCGGAATTAAAATTTTGAAACTGAAGCAAAGAAACTATTTTTTGAACAGAGATAGAGAACGTTATGCCGAAACCCTTTATGCTTCTAAAGATGGTTATTTTGCCTTTATTTATCCTGATGAAAAAGTTAATGATCCTCGCAAAACCATTCGGGAGCGTTGCTCCAGAAGATTAGCTGTTATTTTGAATTTGGAAAAAGGAACAAACTCGTCTTTTGAGGATGTTTTAAGAACCTTTTATAAAGAAGATGCAAAAAAGATTGTTAAATATGTTAGTTTGTTGATGGATGACGGGGTTTCTTTTGAGGAAGAATTTGTTCTAAAGTCCAGTGGAAAGCATATTAAATTGGCCGGTTCCAGAATTAACGGTTTGGATGGCAATATCTATTGCGATATGATTTGGTTTAGAGATGTTAGTTTTGAAACAGGCAGAATTGAGTCTTTGGAAAAAGAAAAAAACACAGCTCAGGAAAATGTTTTGAGACTGCGTGATTTGATTGATAATATTCCTTATCCCGTGTGGCTCAGAAACGAAGATTTAAAACCCGTATTGGTTAATAAAAAATATGTTGAATTTGTGCCGGAAGCGTCTCAGGAAGAAGTTTTGGAAGAAGGAATGGAGATACCTTCTGCCGGAGGTGAAAATATCTCAAAAAATTTGGCTTTGAAAGCTCATGCGGCAAACAAACCTAAAAAGGCAACAGTTTCATTGGTTAAAAACGGTAAGAGACTTTCGTTTGAAGCGATTGAAACACCATTTCATGCCGGACAAAGTTTGGATAAGATATGTACAGCGGGTGCGTTAATTGATGTTACGGAGCTGGATGAGCTTAAGAGAAACCTTAAATTACACCAAAATGCGCATTTGGAAATTTTGGGTGCTTTGGGTACGGCATTTGCCGTGTTTGATGATAAGTTTAAACTTTCCTTTTATAATAAAGCTTTTGCTAATTTTTGGAAGTTGGAAGACGTTTGGCTGGAAAGTTCCCCAACTTATGCCATGTTCCTAGATGTTATCAGGGAAAAAAGAATGTTGCCGGAAGTTCCGGATTTTCGTTTATATAAAAACGATGAGCAGAAGGAGTTTTCGGCGATTATTGAGCCTAAAGAAGATTTACTTCACTTGCCGGATGGAAGAACATTTCGTCGTGTGCGGGCGCCGCATCCTATGGGAGGGTTGGTGTTTGCTTTTGAGGATGTGACTGATAGATTGGCGACAAGACGAGCATATAATTCGTTGCTTTCCGTGCAGAAGGAAATATTGGATAATTTGTTCGATCCTGTTTTGATATTTGCTTCAAATGGTCGTTTGATTTTCTATAACAAAGCTTATTTGAATATGTGGAAAGCAGATGAGGTTCTTTTGCAAAGTGAACCCGGTATTGATGAAATCATAGAAGCTCAGTCAGGATTTTTTGCCAATGTTGATAATTGGGAGCGCTTGAAGACGGATATTATTAAACACTTAACTAGCTTAACGACCAAAAGTTTTAGCCTAAAAAGAAGTGATGGTGTTTCTATTGAGGTTTTAACCTCTGTTTTGTCTGATGGGTCTATAATGATTACTTATAAGCAGATTTAATTTTTGCAACTTTGGATTTTGTTTCTTGGACAAAAACATGCTAAATGGGCTGTTTTTATTTGTTTTTTATGTTAATATTTGACAAAATAATGTAGATATGGCATTTTAGTATGTGTGTTATGTGTGTTATGTGTGTTACCAGTAAGGTGTATGATTGTGGAGTTTTGAATGAAGGAAGACATTTCAAATCCGAACATTGAATGGAAAAAGAATAATTCCGAACCAAGTGAGAGATTAAGTCTTCGGATTAATTCCAAAGAGGCAGCGGCTTATTCGGCTGCTAAGAAAAATGTTTTTAAAACGCCTGCTGTTTTGCCAGCGGAGAGCTTGCCCAAAGGTTTGAAAAAAATTCGTAAAAAGGTCAGAACTATTGATATTTCTTCTGAATATGATGATGAGGAGGAAGAGGAGTTTCAGTATGTTTCGGACAGTTTGGAACAGCTTAATCAAGCCAACTCTTTGATGAATGCGCTTAATGAAGAGGAAAAAAAGCTTTTGCATCATCAAGAAGAACTTCAAAATATGAATATGCAAAGAATGGCCGGAAAAATGGAAGCTATGACTGCCGCTGCTCAAGTGGTTAAGCAAGCAGGATTGTCTGGTTTTGAAAAAAAAGCTATTGTAAAGAATCAACAATCGAATGAATCGTTTGAAAAAATCAATAAACAAGTTGTCAAAGATGTTTTGAACGAGAAGGAAAAATTAGGAGCAAAAAAAATTCCTGAAGGCAAAGTTATTCAGACTTTAAGAGGTGTTAAGAGAGTTAAAGATATCGGCGGGAAAAAAGCTTTAGAGGGACTTTCTTTAGATGCGTTACTGAAAGCCGGAGAAAAAGAAATTTCGGATGAAGAATTGGCTAAAATTGCCGCTAAAGAAAATAATGAGCTTGCTAAAAAGATTCTCAAAAAATCAGGTCAGGATGTAAAAAAACGTCGTAAAAAAGAGGTTAAGGATATTACGGATAAAACAAAGGGCGGTAAAAAAGGAATGCTCAGACGTAATTTATCTCTGAATAATTTACATGACCGCTAGTCTTAGTTATATCCTGAGGGATATTTTTTTGTTAGATAAGCCAGCAGAATTAGTCCGGGGATGACCATTAAAGCTGTTATGAAGAAGAAGATATCCCAACTTACGCGGTCTGCCAAAAATCCGCTGGTGGCTGCAAAAAGATCCCGCGCGAAACTCATTAAGGAAGATAATAACGCATATTGTGTGGCTGTATAAGCAATATTGCATAGAGAAGACAAGTATGCAACCAAAGCCGTTGTCCCCATTCCGGCCGAGATATTGTCTAAAGAAATGGTTACGGTAAGCAGATATATGTTGTGGCCGGCATAAGATTGCGCAACAAACATCAAGTTGGTTATACCTTGTAAAACGCCAAACCAAAATAGGGATTTCATTATGCCGAAGCGATTGATTATCAGACCGCCGGCGATGCCTCCGAGAATCGTGGCTATCATACCATATAGTTTGCTGACATAGGCGATTTCTACTTTGCTAAAACCCATATCGTCATAAAAAGGATAAGCCATGGGTCCCATATAGGCATCACTCATACGGTAGAAAAAGATAAAAAGCAAAATAACGCCCCAATCCGATTTGCGCATAAAATCTTTAAAGGGGTCATAAACAGCTGTCAGCAAAAATTTTTTAATACGTTTGCGAAGAGGTCCTGAGTATGAGATTTGGGCTTTTTTTTCGTTTTGTGCCGGTTCTTTAGAGCACAGAATTGCAATCATACCGATAATGGCTCCCAGAGACATAATGATATAAACATTGTTCCAGCTCATAACAGAAGCCATCCAGATAGCGCCAGCACCCGAGAAGATGAGGCCGAAACGATACCCTAAAACAAAGATGGCGACACCGGCGCCTTGTTCTTTGCTTGAAAAGCTTTCAATGCGGTAGGCATCAAGTACGATGTCTTGTGAAGCAGAAGCAATAGTTACCAAAACAGCAAAGAAAGCCATGGTTAAAGGGCTGGCGGAAGGGTTGATGGTTGACATACAAAAAATAGACAACATTAAGATAATTTGTGTAAAAAGCGCCCAGCCCCGGCGACGACCAAGACGACAGAATAGGGGTAGGCGGATACGATCAATCAGAGGCGACCAAGCCCATTTGAAGCTATATGGTGTTTTTACTAAAGAAAAAAGCCCGATGGCTGCGTAAGATATTCCGGCGTCTTTGAGCCATAAATTTAGGGTGCCAAATACCAAAAGCAAAGGAAATCCGCTGGAGAATCCAAGCGCAATCATGGTAAGCATTCGCTTATCCATATAAATTCTTGCCGCTGTCAGCCATTTTTTTAACATGCTTTCTCCCTTTTTGTTGTGCTTAAGCTTATGTGAAATAGGTTAAATTTTGTATAATATGCACATTGCTTTTTTAGCAAAAACAGAGGTCTGTAAAAAAGTTTACGATATTAACCAAATTTTTATTTACTTGGCTTAAACACACAATATATTGTTGTTTGAAAATATTTTAAATACTATATGTTGTAATTTTGAAAGGTCGGATAATGGCGGAAAAACAGGTAGTTAAGCGTAATGGTAAAACAGAAAAGTTTGATTTAGGCAAACTTAAAAAAGTTATGGAGCGGGCAACGAATGGTTTTGAACTTGATTTGAAACCATTGGAAGAAAAGATGTCAGATTTTGTAAAAGACCAAACCCCAACATCTGAGATTGCCAAATATCTGACGATGAGTGCCTTGAGTTTGACAACTGTTAACGATCCAGATTGGAAAAATGCGGCCGGACGCTTGAAACTTTTTGAGCTTTATAAACAAATGTCCGAAACACGTCAGACAGCCAAAGATTATGACAAACTTTATGATTATCCGAAGTTTTTGAAGTTTGCTGAAGAGAGCGGTATTTATTCAAAAAGAATCAGCGAAGTTTATTCGGCGGAAGAGATTAAGCTTGCTGCCGGTTTTATTGAGCCAAAGTTTGATTTGGTTTATGATTATGCCGGCATTAACTTGCTGATTAAGCGTTATTTATGCGAATATGGCGATAGAATCGTTGAGCTACCGCAAGATATGTTTTTATCCATTGCGTTGTTGATTGAGCAAAATGCGGATAAAGATGTGCGTCTTGGTCTGGTTAAGGATACTTATGAAAAGCTTGCCAACAGAAAAATATCTTTGGCAACACCGCTGTTGATGAATTTGCGTCGTCCGAACGGTAATTTAAGCTCTTGCTTTATTACGGTTATGGATGACAACAGAGATTCTATTTTTTATGTGATTGACCAGATTTCGGCGATTTCAAAATTTGGTGGCGGGGTTGGTTGCAACTTGTCCAGAGTGCGCTGCAAGGGTGCCAGAATTAAGGGAATCAAAAACTCCTCCGGCGGCGTTATCCCGTGGATACGTATTATTAACGACACGGCGGTTGCGGTTAACCAACAAGGCAAGCGCAAAGGCGCGGTTACCGTGTCCTTGGATATGTGGCATTTGGATATCGAGGACTTTTTGGAGTTGCGCACGGAAAACGGCGACCAGAGAATGAAAGCCTATGATATTTTCCCGCAAGTGGTTATTCCAGATTTGTTTATGAAAAAAGTTGAAAACAACGAAAAATGGTTGTTGGTTGATCCTTCCGAGGTGCGTCGGGTTTATGGTAAGGAAATTGCCGATTTGTGGGGTGAGGAGTTTGATAAGCTTTATAATCAGCTTTATTTAGACGCACAGTTCGGAAAGCTTGAAATGTTTAAGTTTGTTTCAGCCAAAGAGCTGTTAAAGCGGGTGATGAAGTCTCAGGTAGAAACAGGTATGCCTTATATTGCTTTCAAGGATACCTTGAACAGAATGAATCCGAACAAGCATGACGGCGTCATTGTTGGAACAAACCTTTGTACGGAATCGCATAGTAATGTTCGTCCGACACAGTTTGAAAAGAAACGTTTGGATGGCGAAAATATTGTTTCCGTGGCACATGGCGGTTTGGTTCATGTTTGTAATCTGGTTTCAATTAACTTGGCGAATGTGGACAGCGATGAAGAGCTTGAGAGTATCTGCGATACCTCGGTCAGAATTTTGGATAATGCCATAGACTTTACGGAAGTTCCGATTTTGGAAGGTTCTTTGCATAA
>CALXVR010000018.1 GCA_944392155.1 uncultured Alphaproteobacteria bacterium
TGTTGCTTTACTCTTTTCCGCTCAGCGAAACAGCGCGCGAAAGGCTTAATATTATGCGCGAAACCGAAGACGGTTTTTTGATTGCCGAAAAAGACTTGGAACTCCGCGGCGGCGGTGAAATTCTCGGTACCAGACAATCGGGCTTTTGCGAATTTAGAATTGCTGATATGAACGAACATAAACATCTGCTCTACACCGCAAACAAAGACGCACAAATGATTGTGTCTCAAGATGAGAAACTTGCCACCCCGCGCGGTGCGGCTTTGCGCATTTTGCTCTATCTGTTTGAACGCGATGAAGCGGTTAAAACTTACCAGCAATAAAAAAAAGCCCTCTTGTTTGAGAGGGCTTTGTTTTTTAGAAGTTGTAGTTGATTGAGGCGGCTAGGATATGAATGTCATTTTCATAATCCGCATGCAATGTGCCTCTTGCGGCATCACCATCATGCATACCGTTCAACTTAACTTTACCTTTATCAGCGCGAATATAGGTATAACCAACGTTAAATGTCCATTTTTCATCATACTTATATTCGACACCGGCTGAATACCATAATCTGTCCGCATCCGGAATACGCGGCGTGCGATATTCCTGTCCTACGGCGCTTTGGTCAACGGCAAAACCGGCTCTCAACTTCCACTGGTCATCAACCTTGTAGCTGGCACCGATAGAATAAAAGGTCGTGTCTTTCCATTTTTCTTCGGTTACATTGTCCAGACCTTTGTCGCCTTTAATGCGCAGTTCTTCAAACGAAGACCAATAAGTGCGTCCAAACTCTGCCATAACCGACCATTTATCATTAATATCATGATAAGCACCGATGGTTAAGTTTGCCGGCGTGGTCAAACGAGCTGAAATATCTTGGTTTGCCAAATCTCTCATCAGCCCCTCAAACTCAATATCACCTTTGAGTTTGTGCTTAATCTGGCTGCGATAGCCGACACCAAAGCGGGTTTGCGGTGTTAGCTCATACAAAGCGCCTAACTGATAACCAATGTCAAAAGTATCACCCTCAAGACGAGCTTTATCTTCCAATCCCGGAATTACACCGCCCGTGGCTTGGTTCGGAATACGGGTTGCGTTACGCAACGTAGCTTTAATATATTGCATTTGCAAACCGGCACCCAAGGACAACTCATCCGTTGCCTTATAAGCCACCATCGGCGTTACGGTAACCGTGGTTACTTTTGACAAAGTTCCGTGAAAACGACCTGCCCAAAGATCATTATATTTGGTTATCATTCCATAAGGCACATTGAGTGATAAGCCTAATGTAAATCTGTCATCCAACTGGTGCGACATGTACATCGCCGGAGCAACCGCGGCATGTACAATATCTCCGGTATAGCCGGAATCTTGAAATCCGGGAAAATCATCTCCGGGGATAATCGTATCAGCATGCGCTCTTTTGGCTCGTGAGCGAGGTGCTATCCATGTACCTCCTACCGAAACCTTCGTGCCTTTATGGCGGGTTAAACCTGCGGGGTTGAAATAAGAATAAGAAATATCTTCGGCTCCGGCCGTGGCTCCGGCAAAGGCATTACCTTGCGCCGCAGCAGATTGTTCTTTAAGGTTGAAACCGGAAGCCAAGGCATCTGAACAAACCAGAATTGTTCCAACTGCCGTTAAAGTTAAAAGTTTTTTCATAAGTCATACTTCGGTTGTTAGTCCTACATAACATATTGTGCTGATTTTTATCTTGCCAAATTGTAACAATTTGTAACAATCGGCAGAATTGATTGTAATAATTGTTCACATTATGTTACTGTTTTTCTTGTATAACTTCGTATGTTAAAAATCAATCTTTTAAATTATCCCCTCTGGAAAACGTTTAACTTTCTTATATATTTCAATAAATTATACCAAATTTTTAAGCTTGACAAAATTTGCGCCAAAATATCACTTTACAAAATAATGGCTTTTTGTTTACATAAAGTATTATTGATTAATTGCGGAGAATTTTGATTTGAGGGACTTCGTACGTTTTTGCCTGAGACTCTTTTTCAGGTGCTTTAAGGTCAGATGTTATATTGACTTTAGCGAAAAATATCTGCCTCAAAAAGGCGTTTATGTATCTAACCATGTGTCTTTTCTTGACCCTGTTTTGCTGTTTGCTTTCTTGCCGGGAAATCCTGTCTTTGCGCTGAACGGACATTTGTACCGCAAAAGATGGATACGCTTTTTTATGCGAACAGCAGATATTGTGCTCTTTAATCCAATTGAACCAAGTGATATCAAAGAGTTAATCGGCGTTGTTGAAAGTGGTCGGCTCTGTGTTATCTTTGCCGAAGGTCGTGTTACTGAAAACGGCGGATTGATGAAGATTTATGAAGCGCCGGGATTGGTTGCCGATAAATCTAAGGCTCCGATTATTCCTGTTTGGATTAATGGTCCTCAATATGGCTATTTTTCTAAAACAAAAGGAAAACTTCCGCATCGTCCTTTGCCAAAGATGAAAATTACGGTCGGAAAGCCTCGCAGCTTTAAGCTTAAAGATGAACTCCGTCGCCAACGTGACCACATCAGCAATGAAGTTTATATGATTTTGCGCGAGATGTCCTTTGAATGTAACTATAACCCAAATATCTCGCTTTTTGCTCAGCTAATGAAAACAGCTAAGGTACACTCCAAAAAAGGTTTGTATAAACGTCCGCATTTTGTGGAAGATATTCAACGTGTGCCCAACACATATAAAGACATTATCATCAAGTCTTTTGTTTTGGGAAAATATTTTAAAAGACGTACGCCGCAAGGCGAACCCGTGGCTATTTTATTGCCAAACTCCATTGCGGCGGTTTGCTCCTTTTTTGGATTGTCTGCTTATGACAGAATTCCCGTGATGCTTAATTTCTCTGTCGGGGCTAAAAATATGGCCTCTATGTGCAAAACTGCCGAAGTTCGCATGGTGATTACTTCATCTACTTTCATTAAAACAGCTAAACTTGAAAGCACTATTGAGGTCTTGAAGGCTTACGGCTTGAAGATTGTTTATTTGGAGTCTTTGCGCAAAGAAATCGGCTTATGGGATAAAATTAATGCCTATCTGCGCTACAAAATTAAACGTGTGCCGCATAAAGACGGCGGAAACAAAAAAGCCGTTATTCTTTTCACATCCGGTTCAGAAGGTGCTCCTAAGGCCGTCGTTTTAAGCCATGCAAACATTATCTCAAACATTAAGCAAATGTCCGCCATTGAAACAATTAACACGACGGATACGGTGTTTAATGCTTTGCCGATGTTCCACAGTTTTGGTCTGACGGTGGGAACTTTGTTCCCGCTTCTGGAGGGTGCGAAGCTTTTCCTATATCCTTCTCCCCTACACTATCGCGTTGTGGCTGAAATTGTTTATGAAATAGGCGCTACAATTATGTTTGGTACGGATACTTTCTTCCGTGGTTATGCTAAAATTGCGCATCCGTTCGATTTCCACAATGTGCGCTTTATGTTTGGCGGAGCGGAAGCTGTTAAACCCGATACTCGTAATATGTGGATGGAGCGTTTGGGAATCCGCGTTTTGGAAGCATATGGCGCAACAGAATGCTCTCCCGTTGTTACGGCCAACAACCGTATCTTTAACCGCTTTGGTTCAATCGGTAAGCTTTTACCGGCAATTCAATATAAAATTGAGCCTGTTGAAGGTATTGAAAAAGGCGGTGAACTGGTAATTAAAGGACCCAACATCATGCTCGGCTATATTATGCCCGACAACCCCGGGAAGCTCGTTCCGCTTGAAGGTGGTTGGTATCA
Source organism: uncultured Alphaproteobacteria bacterium (assembly GCA_944392155.1). Classification (GTDB taxonomy): domain Bacteria; phylum Pseudomonadota; class Alphaproteobacteria; order RF32; family CAG-239; genus Scatacola_A. The sequence continues at coordinate 3,748 of CALXVR010000018.1, forward strand.
TACCGGAGATGTAGTAGATATTGATGAAATCGGCTTTGTTTACATCAAAGACCGTATCAAACGCTTTGCCAAAATCGGCGGCGAAATGGTCTCGCTTAATGCCGTTCATGAAATGGTTTGCAAGGCTTATGAGTGGATGGGCGCAGAATTTCAATATGGCGTTGTTGCCGTGCCACACGAGAGCAAAGGCGAACAGATTGTTTTGGTTACCAACAACAACCAAGTTACTCAAGATGTTTTGCACTCTTATATCAAAAACAACGGAATGTCCGAGCTCTTCTTGCCAAGGGTGATTCTTTATAAAGAAAAACTCCCTGTTTTTGCAACAGGAAAAGCGGATAATGTAACCCTGAAAAAAGAGGTTATGGAAGAACTTAAAATAAATTCCACTGCGGAATAAATACGAAAGCCCCCTAAAGGGGGCTTTTTTTGCGTGTAATAATTCGTAATTTTATTTGGTTTGTCAAAACAATTTGAATATTCAAAAATATCCTCAGTTGATTAATTGTGGAGTTTTTGAATATGAAACACGGAAAGAATTTTACACTCGGCGAGTATGTCGTTATTAAAAAACCTGAATTGGTTGAAGTTGGCAACAATGTGCGCATTGCGGATTTTTGCCGCATTTCTTCCGCTTGCCATATCGGTTCTGACTGCGAGATTGCTCCCGGAACTTATATTGCCGGCGGTGATGGTAAATACACCTTTGAGATGGGCGATTGTTCAAGCTTGGCTGCAGGCGTTAAAGTTTGGCTCAGCAGTAACGACTATGTAAACGAACTAGTTACGCACTCCATTCCCGAAGTTAAAGAAATTCAGGGTAATGTCAAACTCGGCAAATATACCGGCGTGGGCACAAACTCCGTCATTATGCCTAACAATGATATTCCCGAAGGTGTTTGCATCGGCGCGCTCAGCTTTGTTCCATCAAACTACAAATTTGAACCTTGGACAGTTTATGCCGGAAGACCTATCCGTCCCATAAAAAAACGCAACAAAACAAACGTCATCAACACCTTGCGCAAAATCGGCTATATCAAGGAGTAAAAAAGATGTGTGGTTTAATTGGATATATCGGCAATAATGCCGTTGCACCTACTCTCTTATCCGGTCTAAAAAATCTTGAATATCGTGGCTATGATTCTGCCGGTATTGCACTAAACGACAATAATATGATTGATGTTTTCAAAGCTAAAGGCAAGCTTGAAAACCTGAAAAATCTGCTTGAGACACAATCTGCTAAGCTTGGTTCTTCTCACATCGGAATTGGTCATATTCGTTGGGCAACGCATGGTAAGGCAACAACCGAAAATGCACATCCGCATCTTTCTAATGACGGAAAGCTTGTTTTGGTCCACAACGGAATTATTGAAAACTATCAGGAGCTTCGCAAGGAACTGCAAGCAGAAGGCTTTGTTTTTCATTCGGAAACGGATACGGAAACCGCCGTTCACCTCATTGACAGAGAATATAAAAAATCTCATTCCTTGGAACAAGCCGTTATATCTGCGGTTAAGCAACTCCGCGGTGCTTTTGCTTTTTGTATTATGCACCAAGATGAGCCGGATAAGATTATTGCCGTGCGCAAAAATGCACCCTTGATTATCGGTATCGGCAATAATGAAAACTATATTGCCAGCGATATTCCCGCAATCATCGGCAAAGTCAGCGGTATTATCCACTTGGCTGACAACGAGCTGGCCCTTGTTCGGCAAGACAGCGTTGAGGTTAAAAAGCTCAGCGGAGAGCCGGTGATTAAACCGATTGAGAAAATTGAGTTTTCACCAGATGTTATCAGCAAGCTCGGTTACAAGCATTTTATGCTCAAGGAAATTAATGAACAACCAAATATCTTACGTCAATGTCTGGCGGCGCATATTCCGGCGGTTGACCAACCTGTTGCTCTTAACGAATGTCTGATTAATCTTGATTTTGCAAAGATTAAAAACATCAGCATTATCGCTTGCGGTACATCTTTACACGCGGCGGCTTTTGCGCAAAACTTGTGGGAGGAATGGTTGCATCTTCCCGTACATATTGAGGCCGCCAGTGAATATATTTATAAGCATAATCTGACTGATGAGAACTCTTTGGTTATCGGAATCTCACAATCTGGGGAAACGGCTGATACGATTACCGCAGTCAAACAAGCGCAAGAAAAAGGCGCTCAGCTCTTGCTTCTGACCAATAGAACAGACTCAAGCATTACACGTTACAGCGAGAATGTTATTCCGCTTAATGCCGGGATTGAGGTTAGTGTTGCCGCAACGAAGTCTTATACGGCTCAGCTGGCCGCGCTTTATTGGTTCGGGCTCTATTGGGCTGAGCAAATATCTTCCCTTTCTCAAGGACAGCTCCAAGCTATTAAGCAATCTTTGCTTGAGCTTCCGGCTTTGGCTGAAGAAGTTTTGAGCCATTCAGCCGATATTAAAGCCTTGGCTGATAAGCTCAAAAATTATCATAACTTCGTATATATGGCACGAGGCATTAATCTGACTTGCGCTTTGGAAGGCGCGCTCAAGCTCAAAGAAATCAGCTATATTAATGCGAATGCTTATGCTGCCGGTGAGCTTAAGCATGGACCAATTGCGCTTTTGGATGAAAATATGCCGGTTATGGCTATTTTGGGCTCCGGAATTACACTTTCCAAAATGATTTCTAACTGCGCCGAAGCCAAAGCTCGTAATGCACCGTTAATCGCCGTTGCTTCGGAAAAAGAAGACTTGCCGCAGGATTTGTTTGATTATCTGATTAAAATTCCTGATGCTTCTCATGGTATTTTTCCGATATTGGCTAACCTGCCCTTGCAGCTTTTGGCCTACTATATTGCCGATGGCTTGGGACGCGAAGTTGACCAACCGAGAAACTTGGCAAAATCAGTTACCGTTGAGTAAAATTAAAGCCCTCTGCAAAGAGGGCTTTTTCTTACCAATGATTATAATGTACTTTATTGGGCTTAAACCTATCATTGGGCTGTGAAGGCTGAAAATCCGGATAGCCAATCACAATCAGGTTCAAAGGTGTAATATACTCCGGTAAACCCAAAAGTTTTTTGAACTTCTCAACTCTGTCTTCTTGCGGATAAACGCCACACCAGCAAGCTCCCAACCCTTTTGCATGGCAAGCGAGCAACAAATTTTCTGAAGCTGCTGCCGTATCTCCGACCCAATAGTCCGGTGCATGTTGTTCATTTAAGTTTCCGCAAACAAAAACTGCCAGAGACGCGTCTTCTATAAATCCGGCGTAAGGATGAAGCTCGGCAATTTTTCCAAACATATTCTTATCATTGACAACAACAAACTCCCACGGCTGTTTGTTTCTTGCCGAAGGCGCATGCATAGCTGCGTCTAAAATAAATTTTATATCCTCATCAGGAATGGTTTTGTCTTTAACAAATTTTCTGATTGAGCGGCGGGTTAGTATTCCTTCTCCGAGTTCCATCGTCTTCTCCTTGCTGTTTTTTTTGTTCCTTTAATTTAAGAAATGAATCTTACTTATTCAATAAGCCAACTTTTTTTTATTTAATCAAAACCCCTCTTCCGAGGGGCTTTGACTTAAACTTCTTTATTTCCGAAAGTTTGGATATAATCTATTATCATCTGGTAATAGGCTTTGTCTTCATCATAAATCGCAGCATCACGCTTGGCTGTGGCTTTCTCAACGCTCGTATTTTCATAAGCGACAACTTTCTCCGTTGATATTGCGCAACGGTTGCGCGCAATATCCGCAATGCCGCCTTTAATAAAATAGCGCTCCACAACCTTATCCGATTTATCCAAGATCTGCACCAGACCGTTGCGCAACTGTACCAGCGTCGGCGCACGGTCCACCAAAACCGTTAAATCACCTTTAACTCCGGGAACAACAACTTTCGGCGCCATAGATGTTCGATAAATCTTGTATGGACGTGATATTCTGAAGATAATGCCTTTTTCCATTCTTTAACCTCTTTCAGAAACAGGAAGAAACCGCTAAGCGGCTTCCTCCTCCATTTTCTTGGCTTTTTCCAGAACTTCTTCAATGGTACCAACCATATAGAAAGCTTGCTCCGGAATGTGGTCGTATTTTCCTTCCAAAATGCCTTTGAAGCCTTTAATCGTGTCTTCCAACTTAACAAAAACACCCGGTGTTCCCGTAAAGACTTCCGCAACATGGAAAGGTTGCGACAAGAACTTTTGGATACGGCGTGCGCGAGCCACCGTCAGTTTATCTTCTTCAGACAACTCATCCATACCCAAAATGGCGATAATATCTTGCAAAGACTTATATTTTTGCAAAACTTCCTGAACCTGACGAGCAACCTGATAATGCTCCTCGCCTACAACAGTCGGGTCTAACACACGGCTGGTAGAGTCAAGCGGGTCAACCGCCGGATAAATACCCAGCTCGGCAATCTGACGAGACAAAACCGTGGTGGCATCCAAGTGCGCAAAGGTTGTGGCCGGAGCCGGGTCGGTCAAGTCGTCAGCCGGAACGTAAACAGCCTGAACAGAAGTAATAGAACCATTCTTTGTTGAGGTAATGCGCTCTTGCATGGCACCCATATCCGTACCCAAAGTCGGCTGATAACCAACGGCTGACGGAATACGTCCCAACAATGCCGAAACCTCTGAACCTGCTTGTGTAAAGCGGAAGATGTTGTCGACAAAGAACAAAACGTCTTGGTGCTCTTCATCACGGAAATATTCGGCTTGGGTCAAACCGCTCAAAGCCACGCGTGCACGAGCTCCGGGGGGTTCGTTCATCTGACCATAAACCAGAACGGTCTTAGATTTTCCACCCTTCAAGTCAATAACGCCGGATTCAATCATCTCGTGATACAAGTCATTACCCTCACGCGTACGCTCTCCTACGCCGGCAAAAACGGAATATCCGCCATGACCTTTAGCAATGTTGTTAATCAGTTCCATAATCAAAACGGTTTTGCCTACACCGGCACCGCCGAACAAACCAATTTTACCGCCTTTGGCATAAGGTTCCAACAAGTCGATAACCTTAATACCGGTGGTCAAAATTTCGGTTTCGGTAGATTGGTCTACAAAAGCCGGAGCCGGACGGTGAATCGGAAATTCCGTCTTAGACTTTACAGGTCCCAAACCATCTACCGGCTCGCCGATAACATTGATAATACGTCCCAAGAGTTCGGGACCGACCGGAACTTGAATCGGATGTCCGGTATTTACAACTTCCAGACCTCTGACCAGACCATCCGTTGTGTCCATAGCAATGGTACGAACTACGCCTTCGCCTAAGTGCTGAGCTACTTCCAAAACCAATTTTTTGCCATGGTTGTCGCACTCAAGAGCGGTCAAGATATTCGGCAGTTCATCAACACTCTCAAACTTAACGTCTACAACCGCACCCATTACCTGAGAGATGTGTCCGAGCTGACCTGTACCCTGCTCTTTTTTCTCAATCTTTTTAACTTTTGCTACAGCTGCTTTTTCTTCCTTCTTCAGCTCTTTTACGGCTTTGGCGGCGCTACTTGTCGTCTTGGTCGTTTTTTTAGCTGAAGATGTCGTCTTTTTGGCTGTTGTCTTTTTTTCAGTCATCAACTTCTCCTAATTTTCATCACTTAAAGCGCTTCGGCACCGGCGATAATTTCTACCAGCTCGGTGGTAATCGCGGTTTGACGAATGCGGTTATAACGTAAGGTTAAACCAGAAATCATGTCTTTGGCATTACGCGTTGCATTGTCCATTGAGGTCATGCGAGCGCCATGCTCCGAGGCTTGGCTATGCACCACGGCCTGAAACAGACTGCTTCTGAAAATGAGCGGCATCATAGCATCTAAAATTTCAAGCAAGCCGGGCTCATAATCATAAAAGGCACCTTTATAAACATTTACCGGCGCATGCAGACGGTTATACTCAAAATCCTCTACCACTACCGGAAAGACTTGTTCGGTTACAATCTCACGATTGATTGCCGAACGGAAGCGGCTGACAACGACTTCGCAGACATCCATTTCACCTTGCTTATACAAGTCTAAAATTTTCTGTCCCAAGTCTACCGCCTCATAATATTTGGCACCTTTTTTAGCAATGCCTTCAATCGTGTCCACAATCAGGTCTGCATATTTGCGCTTCAGGATATCTCTGCCCTTTTTGCCGACACAAAGAATTTTGACATTTTTGCCTTCTTCTTTTAAGGCTTCAATCCGTTTTGCGGCTTCACGCGCAACATTGGAGTTATAGCTTCCGCACAAACCGCGGTCTGAGGTGAACACAACCAACAAATAGTTTTCGCTTTTGCCGTTGCCTCGCATCAGTTCAGGATATACAAAACGAATGTTCTTCTTTTGCTCTGCCTGGCGAAGCTCTAACAAAACGCGGTTTGCCGAGGCCAAAATATTGTTGTTATAGAACCGGCATTTGTCAATCAAACCCTGGGAGCGCCGCAGACGAGCTGCGGCAACCATCTTCATTGCGGAAGTGATTTTCTCCGTGGATTTGATTGACTCAATTCTGGTTCTCAGTTCTTTTAAGCCCGCCATCGTTTTTCCTTATGCTGCTTTTTCTTCACCGATAAATTCGCTTAAGAAACCATCAAAGAACTCTGTTAATTTCTTATCCAGTTCTTCTGAGATAACTCTCTCTTTGCGAATCTGTTCCAGATATTCCGGATGATTGGCTCTGATTTCAGCCAAAACTTTTGCTTCAAAAGCTTTTACCTCTGCGACAGGAATCTTATCCAGATAACCTCTTACGCCTGCAAAGATTGAAACGACTTCTTCAGCGACAGGCATCGGATGATAAACCGGCTGTTTAAGGAGTTCGGTCAGTCTTTCACCTCTGGCCAACAAGTTTTTGGTTGATTGATCCAAATCTGACGCAAATTGGGCAAAAGCTGCCATTTCACGATATTGAGCCAATTCCAACTTAATCTTACCAGCGACTTGTTTCATCGCCTTAATCTGAGCGGCTGAGCCCACACGACTAACGGAAATACCAACATTCACCGCCGGACGAACACCTTGGTAGAACAAACTTGTCTCCAAGAATATCTGACCATCGGTAATGGAAATTACATTCGTCGGAATATAGGCCGAAACGTCGCCTGCTTGGGTTTCAATCACCGGAAGCGCGGTCAAAGACCCTGCCCCTTCGTCGTCGTTCATCTTAGCTGCGCGCTCCAACAAACGAGAGTGCAGATAGAACACATCGCCCGGATAAGCCTCACGCCCTGGCGGACGACGGAGCAACAACGACATCTGACGATAAGCCGTAGCTTGCTTACTTAAGTCATCATAAAAGATAACGGCGTGCATACCGCGGTCTCTGAAATACTCACCCATAGCACAACCCGAATAAGGCGCGATAAACTGCATCGGTGCCGGATCAGAAGCTGTTGCGGCAACAACAATGGTATAATCCATTGCGCCATGATCCTTCAAGGTCTTTACAACCTGAGCCACGGTTGAACGCTTTTGTCCGATAGCGACATAAATGCAATACATTTTCTCACTTTCAGACTTTGCTTGATCGTTAATATGCTTTTGGTTGATGATTGTGTCCAAGATAATGGCTGTTTTTCCGGTTTGACGGTCGCCAATAATCAACTCACGTTGACCACGACCAATCGGAATCAAAGAATCCACGATTTTCAAACCCGTTTGCATCGGTTCATGCACGCTTTTCCGCGGAATGATGCCCGGTGCCTTTACTTCGGAATAGCTAAATTCTTTTGCCTTAATCGGACCTTTGCCGTCAATCGGTTCGCCCAGAGCATCGACCACGCGTCCCAAAAGCTCTTTACCTACGGGAACGCTCACAATCTTGTCCGTGCGCTTTACCGTATCACCCTCTTTAATATCTTGGTCTGAGCCAAAGATAACGACACCAACATTGTCTTCCTCCAAGTTAAGAGCCATTCCCTTAACACCGGATTCAAACTCCACCATCTCGTTAGCCTGAACCTTATCCAAACCATAGATACGGGCAATACCGTCACCCACAGACAAAACGCGGCCGACCTCAGAAACGTCAATATTAACGTCCGACTTGGCTATTTTCTCCTTGATTATGGAGGATATTTCGCTTGCGTGTACAGACATTATTGTCCACCTTTCATCACTAATTCAAGACGATTCAGCTTAGACTTCAGAGAATCGTCAATCATATTTGAGTTAAATTTTATAACTAACCCGCCCAAAAGTTCTGGCTTAATCTGATACTTAACAACAACTTTTGAAGAAAGCATTTTTTCCAGATTAGCCTTCAGCTTTTTATCCTGTGTTGCCGACAGAGCCTTAACCGTACCAACCTCGACTTCGGTGATGCCGTGTTTGGCATAATAGATATGCTTAAAAGCATCAAGAATCTGCGCCATCTCGGCAAAGCGACCATTTTCGGCAATTAAGTTCAAACAATTCAGCGTTTCAGCATCAAGTTTGAGCTTTGCGGCAACAGCTTTCAGGGCAGAAACCTTATCTTCGACAGCCCACAACGGATTGGCCAAATTTTTTACGATATCAGCATCCGCGCTAATGATATCATGAAGTTTAATGATGTCTTCAGACACCTTCTCCACTGTTTTTTTCTCAACAGCAGCTTCATACAAGGCCTGAGCATAAACGCGGGCGATTTTTGTTTTAGAATCTTTTTTCAATTTTAACTCTCAATTTTCTTATAAGATGGCTAGATGATATATAATAATTGGTTTCTAATTTATTAATATTTTCCTTTTTCTCACATAAAAGAATACGGGTCTATATCCACACCAATCCGCACATTTGACGGGCAGTCGATTTTGCGCAACCATTCCCTTATAATGTCCTGAATTTTAATGTTTTTTGCTGTTTTCAGTAGTAGCCGATAACGATATTTTCCGCGTAACATAAATATCGGCGCGGGCGCAGGTCCGAGCGTGGAAATATTTTCCGTATTCGGCGCTGTCTGCCCCAACCTTATTGCCACGTTTTCAGCCACATTTTGATTATTGCCGGTTACAATAATCGCAGCCAGCTTTCCATAGGGCGGCATCTTTAAAATTTTTCTGGTCTTTTTTTCCAAAGTTAAGAACTTATCTCTATCATTGGCTATAAGTGCTTGTAATACCGCGTTTTCTGGGTATAAGGTTTGCAGATAAACCGTGCCTTTTTTCTCACCTCTGCCGGCTCGTCCGGAAACCTGAGACAATAGCTGGAATGTTTGTTCCGAAGCCCGTAAATCACTTCCCATCAAGCCTAAGTCCGCGTCAACAATTCCGACCAAAGTTAAGCTCGGAAAGTGATGCCCTTTAGCTAGAATCTGCGTGCCGATTAAAATATCAACCTCGCCTTTTTCCATTTTGCGGATTACTTCCGAAACATCCGCCAAAGAAGACGTGATATCGCTTGATAAAATCTCTATTCTGGCATCGGGAAATCTGCCTTTAACTTCTTCGGCTATTCTTTCTACTCCCGGTCCGCAAGCCGTTAGCCCATCTTCCGAGCCGCATTCTGGGCAACAAGACGGGATTGATGATGTGTAGCCGCAATGATGACAAACCAAAGAGTGCGTCCGTTTATGTTCGGTAAGCCAAGCCGTGCAATTCGGACACTGAATTCGATGTCCGCAATCGCGGCAAATGGTTAACGGCGCATAGCCCCTGCGGTTTAAGAACAAAACCGACTGCTCGCCTTTTTCCAAATTTTCTTTCAAGGCATTAACCAAAGTCGGAGCTAACCAAGAGACTCCCCAAGTTCCCTTTTGCGGTTTGTCTTTTTTCAAATCTAAAATCTTAATCTCGGGCAGTAACGCAGCGGCATAACGGCTTGTTAAACGGACAGAATCGTATTTTCCGCTCTCCACGTTGCAAACCGTTTCCAAATCCGGCGTGGCGGTTGATAAAATCAGCGGAAAACCCTCAAACTTGGCTCTTACGACAGCCATATCCCGCCCCTGATAATTTACAACATCTTCCTGCTTAAAAGAGTGGTCATGGCTCTCATCTATAACAACAAGCCCTAAATCAGCAAAAGGCAAAAACAGTGCCGAACGCGCGCCGACAACAACCTTGGCCCGCCCTTCTATCACCGCCGTCCAATTATCCATTCTTTCTCTTTGTCCCAAGCCTGAATGCCAGCAAGCCGGTTTAACACCGAAACGCTTTTCAAACCTGTTTAACCACTGGGTGGTCAAAGAAATTTCCGGCACCATAATCAGAACCTGGCGTCCGCATTCCAAAGCCTTGGCTACCGCCTCAAAATAAACTTCCGTTTTACCCGAACCGGTCACGCCATCCAAAAGCGTTACGGAAAAACCGTTTTCAATCTTCTCAACCAAATGCTCGGCAGCCGCGGCTTGCTCAGGTGTCAGATTAACTTTTTGGTGCTTGGCATTTGGTTTTGCAAAAGTTTTTTTCTTTTCAACCGTAAAGGGCTCCAAGACTCCGGCATCTATCATGGTTTTAACAACCGCCGGACCACAACCCGCTCCGGCGCAAATTTCCGACTTGCTGTAAGGATAATGTTTTAAGAGCTCCATCACCCGCCAGCGAGCATCGGAATTTTTGAGCTTAGCCTCTGCCAAAGTTTTGCCTGACAAGCGATAAAGCGTGGTTGTCTGATTATCATCAAAAACTGCCTTTACACCCATTGTCATTTTTAAGGTGAGCCCTAAAAACGCCATATTATACGAGGCAACAAAAGTAATGAATTTACGCATATTTTCAGATAGCGGAGGAAAGGCTAAAACCTCAATTACTGCTTTAATTTTATTTTCTTCCAGTTTGGAAGAACGTCCTATTTTCCAAACGACGCCAACGATTTTTTCTCTGCCGAAAGGTACGCGAACAAATGAGCCGAGCGGAATTTCCTCCTCGGTTTTATAATCAAAAACATCATTAAAAGGCAAAGGCAGCAAAACGCCTATTATCTGCGACAAGTTCGTACCTCTGAATTGTTACTTGAACAGATAATAGCAACTTGCTGATTTTAAAACAAATCTGTTTATATTTTACGCACAAAAAACAGCCGAATTTTTTTATAATTCAGCTGTTTTTTTTGTTTTTTCAATTTTCCTTAAATGCAGGCCAAATTTTTGGTCAGGTTTTCTATCCGCCTAACATCACAAGCTCGCCAACAGTCTCCTAGTTGCTCACTAAGCTCTATGTTCAAAATATCGCCTTTTTCACACAATGAAGCAAAAACAAAAGGCGTTAAGGCTGATAATTTTTCACTGTTTATATCTGAAACCTGATATTTTGAATCCAAAATAAAAGTCAGAATTTTGCAACTGTTGTCTTTGAACTTAATCAGCATCTTAATGCAACTGTAATCCAAGCCTTTTTTACTAAATGTAAACGGATGGCTGACCGAAATGATTTCTGCGGTTAATGTCTTTTCCATAATTATGAATTTTTAATTCAACATAACGTTATATAATTGTAGTTTGATTTTCGGTATGGTTACGCCTGAAGCAAATAATTGTCAAGATTTATACTAAAATTTAACCCTACCCTGATACAATTATTGCTATGAAAAGCGAAATTAAATTTAATGCCGCGCGCGATGTCCTGGATTGTGTCAATAAATGGCGTGGATGGCTCAAAAACGAAAGACGTTACTCTGAACATACGTTGGATGCCTATGCTCGTGATTTGGCTGAATTTTTTGCTTTCTTTGATAAGCCATTAAACCTTGCCAAACTCGGCAAACTTGATGTTCGCGATTTTCGCGCTTATTTGGCGGCTCGCGCGGCAAAGCATCTTGAAAAAAGCTCTATTGCCCGCGAAATCTCGGCGGTTAAAAACTTTTTTAAGTGGTTGGACCGCTCGGATATTGTCAAAAACTCTGCCATTAGCGTTATATCCTCTCCAAGAAAGCCCAAAATTCTGCCCAAAGCTTTGGATATTGACGAGACTTTTGATGTTCTCAAAAATGCATCTGCTTTACAAAACACCAAAAACCCCGATGATGCTTATTGGATGAGCCTGCGCGATAAGGCTGTCTTTATTCTGCTTTATGGTTGCGGGCTGCGTATCTCCGAAGCCTTGAACCTTAACTGCGGCGACTTAGATAATAAAGACTTTATGCGGATTGTGGGTAAAGGGCAAAAAACCAGAATTGTGCCCCTACTTCCTGCGGTTATTGAGGCTGTTGAGGCCTACAAACAAGAATGTCCTTACAAAATGAAAAAGGGCGAAGCCCTCTTCTTGGGCGCAAGAGGCGAAAGACTTTCTCCGCGTATTATTCAACGCCGTCTTGAGAAAATAAGAGCAGAGCTCGGCTTGCCTAATACGGTAACGCCGCATGCGCTCAGGCATTCTTTTGCCACGCATCTCTTAGCTGAAGGCACCGACCTCCGCTCTATTCAGGAGCTGTTGGGGCATGCTTCTTTGACCACGACCCAACGCTACACTGATGTTGAGATTGAACACCTGCACAAAGAATATGAAAAAGCCGATTTGCTTAAAGACTAGCCTAACCTCAATCATGACGACACTCTAAACATTACTTTTTTGCCCGATATTGAGATTATGACAACAAAAAAAGTACCGAACTCTTGCTCGGTACTTTTTTCTAAACTTACAACTTAAACTTTTTTTGAAAAATTACTTAAGTTTCTTCTCTACGAACTCTTCATGTTTCTTGGATTTCTTGTCATATTTTTTCAAAGACAATTTTTCCGGATGAGTCCGAGGATTCTTTTCAGCAAGATAGAATGTGCCTGTACCGGCAGTGCTCTCTAATTTTACTTTAACTTTTACTGCTTTTGCCATTTTTTTACTCTTTTAAAATAGGTTTCAAAATCAACATTTAGGCGTAATATACATTTTTTCAGCGTCTTGTCAACAAGAATTTTACTTGTTTTTGTTTATCAAAGCCAAAGCAACCTCAATATCTATGTCAAAATCAGCCCTTTTCTCTTGCGGACAGTCTGCTTCTTTTTGGGAAATTATGTGTTCGGGATCATCATTTTCCTCTTTGCCAAACGTACAGATATCCGGTAAAACCCCTATTTTTTCAATTCTTCGCTCCATTGGGGTGTAGAAATATGCCGCAGTTAAAGCCATGGTGCTGTCATTTTCCAGCAAGACCATCTTTTGAACAGAGCCTTTGCCGTAGGTTTGAGTTCCGACCACCGTGGCACGCCCTTGTTCATGCAAAGCGGCCGCCATTACTTCCGCTGATGATGCCGTTTGACCATCTACCAGAATGATAATCGGTTTTTCAGCCAAAACATCGCCGCCTTCCGCAACATAATATTTGTTCATATCCTCATTGCGACCAACGGTATAAGTTACAATACTTCCTTCATCCAAAAACAAGCCGCTGATGGCAACAGCCTCCGACAACAAACCGCCTTGGTTGCCGCGCAAGTCCAAAATAAGCCCTGAAAAATTCTTGTTTTCGCCTAAGGTTCTTAAAACATTTTCTTTGCTGTATTTGTTAAAAGCGCCGATTTTGATATACAAAACATTGTCTATCAGCCGTTCAGCATAAGGATTATAATATTTTTTCTCATTCTTCTTGCTGGAGGCAAAAGTGCTGTAATAGCTTGAGGCGGAATCGAACTTGGGCAAGGCATCCGCCATTAAGCGGTCAAGCGTCTCAAAATCGCGGCGCTCCAAGTCTTCGGAATATTTTGCGGCTGCTTTAATCATCTCATTGCTAACCTCTTCCCAAGCCTTAATATCGTTAGCATCTTCCGGTTTATAAACCACCTTAACAACTCTGCCGTTTGCATAAAGGCTTAATCTCTTGCCGTCATCGGCAACTTGTAATCTCTTGTCTAATGTATGCAAAGATTTGAGCATTAAAGTAGCGAATTGACCGACTTCTACCTTTTCTACATAAGCCTGTTCCATTGCCGTATAAATTTTGGCAAGTTGGGACATCTCCTCGGCAAAGCCAGCACGAATCGTTGTAATACTTAATAAAACTGCCAAAAACAATATTCTCATTTTTTGTGTTTCTTTCCGGTTTTGCCTGTTTTTTTGGTCTTGGATTTTGGCTTTTTAGGTTTGGCGCTTTTGTCTTTCTTCCTCTCTTTGCGCCGAAAACTCCCGCGTAATCCTTTTTCATAATAATCAACGCCTTCGTTTTCATCTACAAATTTAAATATTAATCCACCGCTTATCGGCGAGGCTTCTTCTAATCTGGCTTTGATGACATCTCCGAAAGCAAAAGTTCGGCCGCTTGTTTCGCCATATAATTCCAAGCCGAAATTATGCAATTCATAATCATCATCCGGCAAGGTACGCATCGGGATTAAACCTTCCGCGCCCAAACTCTCCACAGCGACAAAAAGTCCGGCTGTGCCGATACCTGATATTTTGACCTCAAAATCGCTGCCGACCGCAGGTTGCAGATAAGATGACAAGAATCTTGCCACGGTATCCCTTTCCGCCGAAACGGCACTTCTTTCCGTGGCCGAAATATGCTCGCCAATCTCCTTAAACAACTCCCTGTTCATATTATCTTCCAAAGCACCGCCGTCCGGCATATGATAGGCTTTTATCAGGGCGCGATGAATGAGCAAATCCGCATAGCGGCGAATGGGCGATGTGAAATGCGCATAATCCGCCAGACCCAAACCAAAATGCCCCAAATGCTCCGGCGAATATCGGGCTTGTGATTGCAAACGCAGTATCAGATTACTAATTCCGTCCGAATATCCCTTTGCGGCGCAGACTTCCAAAATCTTGTTAAAATGGGCGGGCTTCAAAGCATTTTCATCCGGCAGTTTTAATCCCAGATTATGCAACAAAGGCTCAATCTCTTGCAATTTTTCAGGTTGCGGTTTTTCATGCACCCGATACATTACCGGCAGATTTTGCGCCGCCAAGACTTTTGCCGCCGCGACATTGGCATTTATCATAAACTCTTCTACCAGACTATGACTGGTATAATGCTCGGCTTTTGACACAGACTGAATTAAACCATCCTTGCCGATTTTTATTTTAATCTCGGGGATATCCAGCTCCAAAGCGCCACGTTTTTTCTTGGCCTTTGCCAGAGCAAAATATGCCTCATACAAAGGTTGGATTACCGTGGTGAAAAGCCCTGAAGTTTGCGCATTAAACTTGCCGTCAAAAGCCTCCTGAACTTCCTTATAAGTCAGTCTGGCGGCTGATTTTATGACGGCACGTTTAAAGTCATAACTCTTCAAATTTCCGCTCTTGTCTATCTTCATAAAACAAGCTATGGCGGCTCGCTCGACTTTGGGACGGAGCGAACATAAATCATTACACAATTTTTCGGGCAACATCGGCACAACCATATTCGGAAGATAAACCGAATTGCCTCTTCTGTAAGCCTCTCTGTCCAGCTCGCTTTCCGGACGCACATAATAAGCAACATCAGCTATTGCCACAATCAGATTAAATCCGTTTTCCGTGCGTTCGGCATAGACCGCATCATCAAAGTCCTTTGAATCTTCGCCGTCTATGGTTACCAGCGGCAACATTGTTAAATCTGCCCGACCCTTGGCTGAAAACTTGGGGCTCTTTTCCGCTTCCTTGATTGCTTTTTCCGGAAAATTCTGACGGATGCCGTATTTATCCAACACCAAACAAGAAACAGCTTTGTTCAGGTTAAAAGGACCATAGTTTTTGATAATTCTCGCTTCCTTAAATCTTCTTTCGCCGCTTAAAACAACCGCGACAAAATCGCCGACCTTGTTTTTGCCGACATCATCCAGCAAATAATCCATATGCTGATTTTTTTCGGCGGGTTTGAGGTAATAGCGCCCTTCTCTCTTTTCTATAATGCCAAAAATTTTTTCCTGAGCCGCCGCATTTGTCGCCGCCATCACCCTTGCCAAAGGCTTGACCCAAACCTCGCCTTTGCGCGCGGTGATTTTGCCGATAAATTTATCTCCGACTTCAAGTGCGGGTTTTATCTTTTTGTTTTCCGCGACATAAATTCTGGCAGAAGAAGAACCTTCGCACGGACGGGAAATCAAATCACCGTGGCGTCCGATGGCGTAAACTTCCATTAACTTGGTTTCGCCGTCAAATTTTTTATCAATATTTTTCTTCATGATTTTCCAACTTTAATTCTGCAACAAGAGCCGTGTGATCCGAGGGTTTTACACCTGTTCGCGGGCTTTTGTCAACTTGGCAAGAGTTTAACATATCCGCAGCCTTTGGCGAGAGCATAAGGTAATCTATCCGCATACCGTAATCTGCCGTGAGCGCATTGCCGGAATAATTCCAAAAGGTATAACCGACATCTTGAGGATGAAGCGTGCGGAAAGCATCAAACCAACCTTGATAAAGCAGTGCGCGAAAGCGCTCTCTGGTTTCTGGGCGCATCAGTGCGTTTTTGCGAAAAAGCTCGGGGTTATAGACATCCGCATCCGTAAAAATAACATTAAAATCGCCGCCTAAAACAACCGTTTTATTCTCTTCCAGAAGGCTTTGCGCATGCGCCAAAAAAGCATCCATCCAACGCAATTTATACTCAAACTTTGTTGTATCATCCGGCGCATTATAGGGCGGATTGCCGTTTGGCATATAGATTGAGGCAACGCGCACGTTTCTGCCCTTAACATCAACATCCGCTTCCAAATAGCGGGCATTTTCATCGGCAAAATTCGGCAAACCTTCATGGATTATCTTAATCTTATGTTTGCTCAAAATCGCCACACCGTTATAACTTTTTTGCCCCAAGATTTTGGCATCATAGCCCAACATCTGAATATCAAAAAACGGAAAAGCATTGAACTCCGATTTTATCTCTTGCAGCAAGACGATATCCGGCTGTGTCGCATTAAGCCATGCGCTCAAGTTTTCCAATCTGGCATTCACCGAGTTGACGTTATAAGTTGCTATTTTCATTTTGCGCCTTTTACCAAATGTTTAAGAATATGGTTTAAGTATATATAATAATCCATTAAATGAAAGACAAAAAAATGACCCCTGCAAAATATGCCATTACGCCAGAAAAAAGCCGCGGTCGGCTTTATAATGACTTTATCAATGTTATTCGCTCGCCTTTTCAGCGTGACAGAGACAGATTAATCCACTCCTCAGCCTTTCGCCGACTAGATGGAAAGACACAAGTTTTTGCCTACCATGAAGGGAAAAACTATCGCACACGCCTAACGCACAGTATTGAGGTGGCTCAGATTACACGCACCATCTGCAAATGTCTGGGCTTGAACGAAGAACTCGGCGAGGCTATTGCTTTGGCGCATGACCTCGGTCATTCGCCTTTCGGACATGCCGGTGAACGCGCCTTGCAAAATTCCATGAAAAAATTTGGCGGATTTGACCATAATATTCAGTCATTTAAGATTATGACAAAACTTGAAATCCATTATCCCGAATTTGAGGGCTTAAACCTTACTTGGGAAACTTTGGAAGGAACGGTTAAACACAACGGACCAATCAAAAAAGTCAGCAATAAATACCTCAAAGAATATAATAAAAAATTTAATCTTGATTTAGCCAACTATCCATCTTTGGAAGGACAAGTCGGCGCCGTGGCCGATGATATTGCTTACAACAACCATGACATTGATGATGGTTTCAGAGCCGGATTTTTTAGCATTGAAAAACTTCGTGAGCTGCCTTTCATTGATGAAATTTTGGTTGAGTTTGACAAACAAAACCCTTATGCGGATGATAACTTAAAAATCTATGCCATTACACGCAATACTATTGCAAAAATGATTTTTGATGTTTTGAAAAACAGCAAAGATAATATTCAAAAATATAATATTGCCGATTGTGACGATGCCAGAAAACAGAAAAAATTTATGATTGATTTCTCCGATGAGATGAAGTCAAAAATTAAGCAACTTCGTCAGTTTTTAAAAGAGTATTTTTATACGGCAACCCCTATTGCACGCATGGATATGAAGTCACAAAAAATCGTGGAAGAATTGTTTGCCGTGTTTATGGGCGACCGGAAGCTTTTACCGATGGATGAGCGCAAACGCATATCCTCTCAAATGCATGATGAAGAAGTTGCCGAAGTTATTTGCGAATATATTGCCGGAATGACGGATATTACAGCTATTGAAGAACATCGCAAATTATTTGATCCTCATACCAGATTTTAATTTGAGACGTTAAAGGATTATAAAGTTTTATTGTGTATGTTTATCTTAAAGAACTTAAAAAAATTTCAGGAGAAAAAGAATGTTTCAGGAATTTCCGGACGACAAAAATGATGATTTCTTAAATGAATTTCGTCAGAAAATTGCCGAGCAATCAGCCGCAAACTTTGAAGAAAAACGTATGGAAATGAGACGCTCTAAAAGTGTTTTTATCGGTGCGGTTTCCGGAGTGGCTTTAGCCGCCGTGGTAGGATGGTTTGTTTTGTCGCCCAGATATGCGGTTGATAATCCGGAAGAAATTCCGGTCATCAGACGTCCGCAAACGGCTATCAAGGTTCAACCGAGCGAACCGGGCGGAATGGAAATTTTGAATCAAGATAAGTCTGTCTATGATATCGTGGAAAAGAAAACCGCCGATGAACGCAAAGTTGAAAATCTACTTCCTCCTCCCGAAGAGCCTAAACTTCCCGTTATTGCTGCACAACCTTCATCTATTCCTGATGATATGTTTGAGACTCCTTCTGCTCCGGCAGTAGAAGAAGCTGATAAAATTATCGCCAAAGCTCAAAAAGTTACACCGGCTCAAGAGGTTCCCGAAGAAAAAGTTGTAAGTATTAAAGAAGCAGCTCAGGCAACTTCAGATAACGTTGTTATTCCGGCAAAGGTTGAAACTGTTAAAGTTGTTAAAGGCAAAAAAGTTAAAGTTGAAAACAAGGATTGGAGCATCAATGCTAAGACCGAAGCAAAAGCTCAAGTTCAGCAAGCTCAAAATGTTGCCGCTCCGGCTCCTGTTGCTACACCGGCTCCTGAAAAATCAACCGTTGCTTCCGCACCTAAAGGAACATGGCAAGTTCAGTTAATGAGCTCTCAAAACAAAAAAGCAACCGAAAATGCTTGGAACACTTTGGTTAAAAAATATCCGCCGTTGAAAGGTCAACCGCACGAGATTGAGACTGCAGACCTTGACTTTGACGGTGTCTTTTATCGCCTTAAGGCCGGTGCTTTCTCTGATAGAGCCGGCGCGGACAGCTTGTGCCGTGATATTAAGGCTTTGGGCGGAACTTGTATCGTAAAGAAAAAATAAATGAGTATCGTCAGCCTGATTGTAAATTTTGTTCCGATTATTCTTGCAATCATTTTGCATGAATTGGCTCATGGATATGCGGCTTACCGCTTAGGTGATAACACCGCAAAAATTTATGGTCGGCTGACGCTTAACCCGCTCAAGCATATTGAGCCTTTCGGCTCTATTTTGCTCCCTGCTCTTTTATATTTTTCTCATGCCGGATTTATGTTCGGTTGGGCAAAACCCGTTCCGGTTAACTTCAATAATTTTAAGCATTCAAAACGCGATTTAATTATTGTCTCCGCCGCGGGAATTGTTACCAACTTAGCCTTAGCAATTATATCCGCTTTGCTCCTTAAAGCCATCAGTTTTTTACCGCAAAGTACGGCTCAGGGAATCCTTGGTTTATTCTTGCTCAACATGGTTGTTTTTAACGTTGTTTTGGCCATATTTAATGCCCTTCCCATTCCGCCCTTAGACGGCTCCAAAATTTTGTTCGGTTGGGTCAATAAACCTTGGGCTCAAAGATATGTTAATTCTGAAAAGGCTGGTTTGGTTGCGATTGTTTTATTGGCATTTATATTACCATCAATCGGACAAAGTTTAGGTTTTAATTTGAATATTTTCGGCATGATTTTGCTGAAAAGTGCTAAGTTTCTTTTGTCTTTTTTGTTGTAGGAAAAACATATGTCTAATCTTATTTCTGCGGCTCTCATTTCTATAAGCGGTTTTAGTCTTACCGATGAAGAAAAACGTGTTATTGCTCAGAGTCAGCCTTTGGGTGTGACTTTGTTTCTTCGCAACATCTGCACCAGAAAGCAAGTGGCAGAACTTTGCAGACAAATTCGCGAAGCAGCTCAAAGAGAAGATATTATCATTGCCGTAGATCAGGAAGGCGGAAGAGTTCGGCGTTTGGCAGAGCCAGAGTTCAGACCTTATGCCTCACAATATGTCTTGGGGAGACTGGAGCAGGAATTGGGAGCGCAAAAAGCAGATGTTGCCACGCGCGACCATGCCCTGCTCATTAGCCATGATTTGAAAGATTGCGGTATCAATCTAAATTATGCTCCCGTTTTGGATTTGGCTTTTGATGAAACAGCGTCCGTTTTAAAAAGCCGTTGTTTCGGCAACAATGAAAAACAAGCGGCTCGCTTGGGTAAAATTATGATTGATACCTATATTCAAAATGGTATTTGCCCATGTATTAAGCATATGCCGGGACACGGACGGATTACCGTTGACCCGCATTTAGGGTTACCGGTTCTGTCTCAATCCTTGAAAGAACTTGAAAAAGATTTTTATCCCTTCCGCATGCTTCATGCAGCTCCCGCAGGGATGACTGCTCATGTTGTTATACCTGAAATTGACGATAAAAATCCGATTACACAATCAGCAAACGGTATTAAAGAACTTATTCGAGGATTTATCGGCTTTGATGGCTTGCTTATTTCTGATTCGATTAATATGCGTGCGCTTAAAGGAAATCTTGGTGATATTACATCAAAATGTATTGCTGCAGGTTGTGACTGTGTTTGTTATTGCGATGGAATTGCTCAAGAATCTGCAGAAGTTTGCAAAAAAGCAGGATTTATGTCGGATAAGTCAATGATAAGATTTGAAAAAATTCGAAACTTATTTCACAATAAAACAAGCATTGTTAATCTGGAAAACGTGGCTGCCGAGTATGAGGCAATCACGGGACAGATAGAGAAATATCGGGACGACTATGATGCAACGGAAGTCCTGAACATAATGAAACGAAACAAAGGAGAATAATAATGTTTTCAGGTTTTTGGGGCTGGTTCTTGGTTGTTGTTATCGTTGCCGTAATTTTCGGTGCCGGCAGGCTTCCCGAACTCAAAGAGCAAGCTCAGGATAAACTTAAGCTTTTGGCTCAGGCTGCAGAAAAAGGCAAAAAAGAATTAACAGCCAAAATTGAAGAAGCAAAAAAGAAAAATACTTCCTCTGATGAAAAAAAAGAGAATGATAATAGCGCCGAATAATACTTCTCTTTTTTCGGAAGCGCCGCATTTTTTAGAAATGCGGCTTATTTTTTATTTGTATATTTATATCAAATAAGTATGGATTTATAAAAAAAAGCGTGATATCATATAGTTATATTATCCAAGAATTTTTGGAGAAAAACCATGAGCATATCGTCTACCAGAAAAGTGTCGAGCTCAACAGGAAGTCAAACGAGAAATGCTCCCGTTAAGCATACAGACCCTAACTATCTTGTTGGAACAGAGGGTGAGTCTTTTGTTGAAATTATTGACTCTTCCAACAATGTTTCGGTCAATAATGACAACAATCAGCATAGCAAAGAAAAAGAAGCCTCTCCTTTTGATAAAAAAGAAAAAGGAACAAATAACTCTTTAAGCGGCGGAAGCGCCTATATTCCAAGTGCAATTGAGGCCTTAACGGCAAGCGGCGTTTATGACGATATTCCAGATGACCATCATACCACCAGAGTTAATGTTTACGGAAATAATCAATCTATCGTTAAAGATGACGAAGTTGAACGCACCGGTCATAACTACCTTAAACATTTCTATGAAAACAATAAAGTCCTTGAAGAAGTTGACGAACTCGTCTAGCTAAACTTCAAGCTGTTGCCAGCTTGACAAGGGGACACCCTTGAGCGCTCACCGGCTGCTTTGGCGACCATTGTTATATCGCGTTGCTTCAAGCTGTTGCCAGCTTGACCGCCTCACTGGCTGTGGCGAGAACCATTGTTATATCGCGATGCTTCAAGCTGTTGCCAGCTTGACCGCCTCACTGGCTGCGGCACGAACCATTGTTATATCGCGTTGCTTCCTAAGTGCATATCTTGCTTTTGTGCCTTATGTTTTTTTGCGGAAAAAATTTGTAGGCTCATTAATGGTAGACAAAAAAAATTGTAGTCTCATTAATAGTTGACTCTTTTGCCAAATCAGAGTATCCTAATATTCAGATATGGACTTTAACTTTGAATGTCGGGAGAATGATTATGCGAAACTTGCTTTTATCTTCAGTTACTTTACTTTTGGTACCGGCAGTGGCTTTCGCCTCTCCCGAGTTCAAACCACATACACACACCACACCTATTGAGTTAAAGCCCATATCCTCCTCTTCGGGTATTAAACTCGCCTCTGTTTGCTTCTTGGGGTATGGTGAATGTGATGATGTCGGTTTTGGCAAAGGCGATGAAGATTATTCAATTGATACGGTTAAACAATGTAAAAACGAAGGCTTTGTTAATTCTTGTTCATCAGGTTATTGTATGGACGGTTCTTGTCCTTATAATAAAAATTATGGAAACTGTATTAAAGAAAATTGTCCGACAAACTCCTCACCAACCTGTACAGGCGATGTCGTTGGAAAAACGGCTTGCGGCGGTGATTGTAAAAAATGCTGTGATGATACTTGTCCTTCCGGCTCTAAGTCTTATACAGGCTCCTATGCTTCTACCACAGAATGCGGCAACAAATGTTATAACTGTAATACAACCTGTCCTTCGGGAAGTCTTTCTTATTCCGGTGAGGTTATCTCTAAAAACGAATGTGGGCAGTCTTGTAAAAAATGTTCGACCTCTTGCCCTTCAGGAAGCTTAGATTATACCGGAAATACTGTATCTCATAATGAATGCGGACAAGCCTGCAAAGCTTGCTCCAAGACTTGCCCTTCCGGCAGCTCCACATCTTATTCCGGAAGCGTGGTCGGTTATAATGAATGCGGTGATGCTTGCAGAAGTTGCTCAACCTCTTGTCCTTACGGAACTTCGACTACGAATCCCGGCGGTTGCGGCGGCTCAACCAGAGACGAATGTGGCACAAAAACTTGTTATTATCCTTATGAAAGATGTTGTTCTAACTCTTGCTCTACCGGATCTACTTCCTCATCTTGTTCATCCGGATATCATGCTGAAAAAGTCGGCTCAACGGAATGTGGATCATCTTGTTATTCTTGCGTAAAAGATTGCTCTAATACCTGCCCTTCCGGAACTTCCACATCCTATTCCGGTTCAATCAGTTCTTATAATGAATGCGGAAATGCTTGTAAAAGATGTTCTAACGAATGTCCTAACAGGACATCTACCTCTTACTCGGGTTCTCATTATACAAATAATGAATGCGGAAATTCATGCAAAAGATGTTCTGATACTTGCCCTTCAGGATATTCAAAGTCATCTTCAGCTAAATATAACGACACAACAACCACCGAATGCGGAACTACCTGCTATAAACCGGCAACGGGACGCAAATATCGTATTTGTTATTATGACGGA
Organism: uncultured Alphaproteobacteria bacterium; assembly: GCA_944392155.1. Taxonomy (GTDB): domain Bacteria; phylum Pseudomonadota; class Alphaproteobacteria; order RF32; family CAG-239; genus Scatacola_A. Next base: position 27,077 of record CALXVR010000018.1, read on the forward strand.
GGATGCTATTATACAGAATATACAGGCAGAAAATCTTGGTGGTGGAAATCGCATTGCGATTATTATTGCGAAATTGCTGGAATTTCTAAATTTTTGAACACCAAGAACTATAAAACCAATGGGCCTCGTTATTCTCAATCTGAATGCGAGGGAGCATCATCTGAGTATCCAGACACTCAAGAAGAGGGCACTTGCTACTATGTTGAGTGGGAAAGAGGTTCTTAAAGTTCGGCTTCTTTCTTATGAAAGTGCATGAACACGACCGGCTTGATACCTGTTTGGTTATATATGCGTTTGCGGATTTTGGCGCTGATATATTCCTTAACCGCGCTCTCCCGATGATTTAGCTTTATCACCTCTTCGGGGATTGCCTTAATCATATCAGCCTTAATCTCTTCCGCAAGCGCATTCCAAGCCCCTTCCTCCAAGATATCTATTGCCGAGATATCCAAATATTCAACCGTCCAATCTTCTCTTAAAACAGCCGTGATAAACACGCTGCAATTAAAGGCTATACGTTTGCGGTTTTTGACAAGCTGCGAATTGATTGAGGTTATTTGGTTGCGGTCAACACCCAGAATATCTGTCGGGACCTCACCTACCGTTTCAATATTATCGCCGTTCAGCAATAGGACATCGCCGTTTCTCGGCATCAAGACATGCTTAATGCCGCAACTTTTGGCAAAGCGGCTATGTTCTCTTATCACGCGTCTTTCACCATGCACGGTTATCAGCACATTAGGCTTCAAAATCTCATACATTTGGCGGGTTTCCTTCTTGCCGCCGTGTCCCGAACAATGCACCAAATATTCTTCCTTACTGATGACCTCTACGCCTTGGTCGCGAAGTTTTTCTTGCATACGCTCTATTTTTTTCTCGTTTCCGGGGATAATCTTAGATGAGAAAATAACCGCATCTCCGGGGCACAAAATCATATCCTTGTTTTCACGATTAACTATTCGGGTTAAACCACTGCGATAATTGCCTTGAGATCCTGCACAGATGTACATTATCTCATCATTGGGAATATCCGCGGCATCTTTGGCATTCACATAAGGCGGCAGATTTTGCAAATAGCCGCAATCCTTGGCCATCTTCAAATTCTGGTTCAAACTCAGGCCGGCGACAACCGGTGTGCGCCCTGCCTCATGTGCAGCCAAAATCAGGCTTTCCAAACGAACAACATTTGAGGCAAAACATGTTGCCACAAGCTTATTCTTAAATGTCGGCACAAGTTTCATCAAACTTTGTCTGACCTGCATTTCGGTCGGTTGTTCTTCCGTGTCCATAAGGTTGGTAGAATCGCAGACAAAAGCTTCTACCCCTTCCTCGGCAAACTCCTTAAACGCCTTATAATCAAAAGGCAACATATCACAACTGCCGTCATCAAAGCGCCAATCCGTGGCATGAACGACATTACCGTATTTGGTTTTAATCAGCAGTGCCGAGTTTTCCAAAGTTGAGTGCACCAATGATGCAAACTTCACCTCAAAGTTTTGAAGTTTTACACTCTCCCCGTCTTTTATCACATTAATTTGCGGCTCTTTTTCCAGTTTATAATCCTTTAATCTTGCCAGAATATGTTCTGCGGCAAAAGGTGTGGCATAAATCGGGCAACGAAGTTTAGGCCAAATATGTGCCACCGCTCCAAAATGGTCTTCGTGTGAATGGCTGATAAACAGACCCTCAATATTTTCTATCTCACCTTCCAAAGCCTCCGGTGATGCAAAGCCTAATTCCATTCCGGGAAAGTCATCATTAAAAAAGCCATAGCCGCAATCTACCACTATCAACTTGCCGTCCGCGGCATAGACATACATATTGTAACCGACTTCTTCCGCGCCGCCTAAAGCTATGAAATACAGCCCTTCTTTATCAAAACTGCTCATTTATTTTTCCTCTAAATAAAATATATCTCCGGCATAGATTTTTTCTGTTTTACCATCTCTTTCCAGAAGCAAGGCTCCGTTCTCATCTATGCCTAAAAAAATGCCTTCCTTACTCTCGTGTTCCATATTTACCGTTATCTTGCTCCCCAAATTTTTGGCATTATTCAGCCAAGCTTCTCTTATCGGGGCAAAACCTTTGCTTTTCAGCTCTGATAATCTCTCATCAAAAACTTTAGCAAAAACTTGCAAAAATGCTTCCTTGTCTGTTGTTATTCCGGCTTCTTTTAATGAGGCTACGGTATAGCTTATGTTCTCTCCTTGAGGGGCTGCCGCCACATTAACCCCTACCCCTACGACAAGATAATCTCCTGCGGCTTTCTCCAGCAAAATGCCTGATATTTTGCTGTCGTTTACCAAAACATCATTCGGCCATTTAAGCTTAACATTAATATTAGGCGCAAAATGGCGAATCGCCTCTAACAGACTTAAACCTATCACAAAAGTTATTTGTCCTAAGGCTCTTGCTTCAACCTCGACACCAAAGGAAACAAACAAATTGCCATCCATACTTATCCAGCTACGACCACGTCTTCCCCTGCCTGCCGTTTGTCTTGCTGCGGTTACCATAAACTTTTTGCCGCTTTGCGCTGTTTCGCAAAGCTTTTTAATCTCATCATTGGTGCTGGTCGTTTCCGCAAAATCAAATCTTTCCCAAGCCGGCATCTCTTTATCTCTTCTTAAAAAATGGTGGTCAGCATGGCTTCAACATCGTTCATCAGATATTTTGGATTTAAGATTGATATCAAAATCAAAATCAGATTAACGGTTAAGCATATATACACCCCTTTATCCACGCGGTCAAAGGAATTTATTCTCTCGTCAAAATAAAGCGCCTTAATCACCTTTAGATAGGCATAAGCTAACATCAGAACTGCCAACAAAATAAACAAGATTATTTCATATTCTCCATGAATAACCAAGTTATTGACGACAGATAATTTGCCTAAAAAGCCTAAAAGCGGCGGTGTAGAAATAAGAGAGATAAGAAAGACCAAAAAGGCTGCGGAAATATACGGACGCATTGCTGAAAGACCCGACACATCTTCCAGTTTGCTTAAATATATGCCTTTACTTCTCATTCCTAAAAAGCCGGTATATATTCCGCTCATTGCAAGCACATATACCAACATGTAAACAAAGCTACTCAGAACAGAATTGTCATCAAAAGCCGATAAGCACAAAACTATTATGCCCAGATGGTAAAGAGAGCTAAAACCAAAAAGACGCCTCATATTGTGCTCTGCATTGGCTCCTATTACGCCAAAGCCCACGGACATTAAACCAAAGATTATCAAAACAGGCTTAAAAACTTCCCAAACCGGGAAAAATGCGTTTAGTACAATATCCGTTAAACATGCTATGTAAGCAAACAGCGGTACTATGCATAAAAAACCGCTTATCGGCAATATGGCAACACCTATTACATCTATATACCAAAAGTGAAACGGGACCAGTCCCATCATAAAAATTATTACAGCCAATATCATTCCCGCGGCGGCATAATCACTCCAAACCAGTTTTGAGGCGTGGCTGAAGTGCGTATATATGTCTGCATATTCAAGACTGCCTACCCGAAAGTGTAGTATTAACCCGCCGGCCATAAATAACAAAGCAAAAAACACTGCAAACCCCAGAAACCTGTTTGCCGCTTCTCGTTTTTTGTCTTCTTCATCATCTCCTTGCCGAATTAAAAAGTAATTTAGCAAGAATGCACCTTGCAAACAGAAAAATAATGCAAATAAATTAAGAGCGGATATCGCCAAAGACATTGCGAAAACCGATAACAAAACCACCCCATAATAAGAAAAACTCGAAACATTTTTATTTAGAAACCATTTGCAAGACAAATAAGCCCAAGCCAGAGATAAAAGATAGATAATTGACTTAAACAGGCTCGTGTACGGAGTATTTTCAAAAACAGTCGGAAACCAACTTCGGTTATAAAAAACAATTGTTCCGAGCAGTGTGAATATCAGTGTTATTTTACTCAGCGTAAAAAATGTTTTCGGGGTGTTCGAATGGCGAAAAAAATTAACAACGGACATTGTTAACAACCCTAACAATAAAGTAACTTCCGGCGCTATAGCTATATATTTCGGATTCATTATTCTTTCCTTTATACAACAAACCACAAGGGGTTTATAAATGTCAAAACCAGCGATGCGCAAATTATCAGTAAAATTATATAAGCTTTATAAGAAATGTCGGCCACACCACTTTTGTCGGGTAAAGAACATTCCGTATCCTTGAGCCGATATAGTTCTTGCAACAAGCCTGCTGCAACAACCATAATAGCAAAAATAACTAAAAATCCCATACGGATATTTTTATCCAGCAGATTGGCTATCAAAATAAAATTGTTCAAAAACATTGAAGATAAGGGCATGCCAACCGATGCCAAAACAAAAAATGTAAAAATTCTGGATGCTCGCGGCATCGCACAAAGTATGCCGCCGGAGCTGATATCTAAGCTTTCTTGTTGTTTTTCCATATGGTTGGACAAGACCTCTAAACCACCGGCAATAATCAAAAATGAAAACAGCGCATAGCCTATGTTTTGCAAAACGGTATCCGTCGGTAAAAAAGCTGCCAACAGATAAATGATGTACCAAACGGTCATGAAAGAAAATATCTTATATTGAAAATCCTTATTAATCATTCCGATAAGGGCAATAAACAACATTGAGATAACACAGATAATCTCTAATATTATCATAAAATAGGACAACACGCCGGGGACAGTCTTCGGCCAGAAACGGATAAATCCATAAACTCCGGTCAAAGGAACTAAATTGGTGATGATGAAAACCAACGGATTGCGTAATCCCGTACTGATGGATGATATCCAATAATGGAAAGGCCAGATTGGTATTCTTGAAAGAAAAGAAATAAATATGGCTCCCCAAACAAATATCTCCAGCTTCATATTCAAGTTAACTTTGCTTACGTCATTTAATGCAATATTGGCAGCTTGATAGTTGTACAAGATAACGGTTGCAAAAAACAAAAATATGGCGCCAAGCAAGTTATAGATAAAGAATCGGGACAAGACACTTTGTTTGCGCAAGCCTCCAAACATTCCGATTATCATAAACAAAGGCAACAACATCGCCTCAAAAAAGATATAAAAAGAAAAAATATCCGCGGCCGTGAAAAATCCGGTTATCATACATAAGAACAACAAAGAAAAAACCATCAATGCCTTGCCGTCTTCTTTATTGTGTCTTGCTCCAAACATTCCGATTAAGACCGCCGCATGAACCGCCACAATCAGCAATAAAGAAAAGATATCTATTCCCAAAGAAATGCTTATTTTGGGGTTTTCCAGCCAATCATAGCGTTCGGTAAGCTGTAGACCTGAGGCTGAAATATCCAACAATGCGGCAATACGCCACAAAACCAAAAGATTGGTTATTACGGCCAAAACACTTACATTAAAAGCATTGCGTCCTCTGGTTTTGTCGTCATCTTTGGCTGTGAGCGCGAATAATACGCCAATGAACGGAATGGCTATGATTGTTGATAAAAAGTTGAGAGAAGTTGTCATCAATTATACACCTTTGCATAAATTATTGCGGCGAACAAACCTAAACCTAAAGCTACATAGCCGGCATTGGAAAAAGCGCTTCCCGTGTGCATACGATCCAAAACTCTAACCAATAAATTACTTCCGGAGGTCAAGGATGACACAATTGTACGCTCTATTATCAAGAAGTCTATCAACAACCAAAGAACCCGTCCCAGAATCTTTATCGGTGCGACCAAAACTGTTTGATAAAAGTCATGAAGCCAATCTGCCTCTTGAAGATTTTCAGAATCGTAAACTTTGCCTAAAGTTCTTAAAGGACCGGCGAAACAAAATGCCACAAAAGCCACCCAGATTATCCATATTTGCATTGAGGGCTTACCTATTTGCCAGATGATTATGCCGCATATTATCCAAAGTGGTAAAAGATTTAATAACGGCGGATTTTTCAGAAAAGCCAAAACACGCTCATCCGCGTTGCTCTTGCCTAAAAAGATTTGGAACGAGATATGCGCCAAAGCCACCAATAGTATTGCCGCAAAGCCATATGTCCAGACCCCGTTTAGCATGGTTGCTCTTAAACTTAAAACTTCAACAAATATCAGACTCCATAACATTATGCTGACAAAAAGCAACTTAAGCGGACGAATGAATCCGCCCATGTTCGAGATAAAAAGTTCATTTGACGTAGATATTGCGGTCAGCATCCAAACAGCATTAAGTACAAAACCTAAAAATAAGACCAGAGGCAATAAAGCATCTACATCTTTTGCTCCGAAAGCCAAAGCTCCGAGCAAAAAGGCATAAATCATTTGGTTAAAATACAGCGCTTTATCTTTTATGTTGTCCAAAACAATGCTGCCGACACAACCCCAGAGCAAAGTCGCTCCGCCAAAGCTTAAAAATATTTCTTTCATATAGCGGATATTTTCTAACAAAGGATAGGTCTTAACCAATAACAAAATTCCAACTATCGGCGCAGAGCAATAAGATATAGCCAAAATACGGTTAAATGTCAGACTGGCCAGGCTTAAAAAGCCTCCATGACATAAAACAATGCCTGATTTAATGAAAACGCAAAGCAGCAAAAGACCGGAAGTCAGTTCTGGATATTGTCCGGGGCGATGATATTTTTCTAAAACACTTAAATCAATGCTGCCCGTTTGTTTCCAGATTAAGGCAAACAGAGTAAACAGCCCCATGTCTGCCAACAAGTTATAAAAAGCATAACGGCGCTTGCTCTCAATATCATTAATCATCAAAAGACATATAACATCCATGATGCAAACCGCCGTCAACAGCTGCATAAAGTTTTGTGAGCATATTATTGAAACCAACATTGCCAAATTTAGAGTTAAGAGTCCGTTCACACGCAATTTTTCGGTTTCAGCTTTATAAAAAGTGTTATAAAAAACTGACAGTGTCGATATGACAAGTAAAGCAAAGACGAGACGACAAATATCAGGCGTTGTGTTGAGATTTATGTTCACAAGCATCAATGAGGCGTCTATCCAATGAAAAGAAAATTTATCAACTAAGCCAAGACTTTCCGCCTCAAATATCCAAACACCCCATAGTGCTAAGAAGCACAGCAACAAAAAAGACAGAATTTTTTCGAATCTGACCTTGGCCAAAACTTCCGCTGCCAGACCTACCGCTAACAGGGTGAAAAACAATTTTGCTATCATTTCTGTCATCCAAATTATGCTTAAGTGAAGTCAATATATCAAAAAATAAGGGCTTTTAAAGCCCTTATTTTAAAGCTGTTGTGCATAAGTTAAGGTTATTTAGGCGCTTTTAGATGCGCTTAGCGCTTCCAGATCACGAACAATACGTACAGGCACCTTATACTCTCTGGCAACCTCGTCATCTTCGATTTCAACCATTGTTACCTCATCAACAGACTTCAAAGGTTGACGCGCAGCAGTATTAATAGAATCTAACAATACGGCACTTTCTCTGCTGCGATAGAGTAAGGCATGCGCTCCGCCATCATATACCAAGCGCGGATTTTCCGGACCGCCTTCGCGATATTTGATGATAATAAGAATTTCGCCAGCTCCGTTCTGTAAAATATCGTATCTGCCTTCTTGCTCTGAATGAATATCCTTAACCATTTTCTAACCTCAAAAGTCGTAATTATCGTTAAAATTTAAGGAATGGTAACATATAATTATTAACAAATAAACTACATTTTGATTTTTTTTAACTTTTTTTATTTTTTTTGTTGACTATAAAATTTTTATAGACTATGTATAAGCACGTTGTTGAAAAACAATGGGTGCGTAGCTCAGTCGGTAGAGCATTTGACTTTTAATCAAAGGGTCTCGGGTTCGAATCCCGACGCGCTCACCAGTTAAAAATCCCTACCTCGTGTGGGGATTTTTTTTGTTTTCAAATACTTACCTCGTTTCGTCGGGATTCAAACCCAAGGGTTCGTTCAATTCCGACTCTATTGTTGGGCTTCTCTTTTATTCAGACTCCTTATTACAAAATAAGAGGACTTTGGGTGTCCTCTTATTTTTGGAGTGCTATTTTATGCTGTTTTTATTTTCTGAGGCTTTCCTCAATAGCAACGGCAACAGCAACCGTTGCGCCGACCATCGGATTGTTACCCATACCGATTAAACCCATCATTTCCACATGGGCCGGAACGGATGATGAACCGGCAAATTGAGCATCACTATGCATTCTACCCATAGTATCTGTCATTCCGTATGAAGCAGGACCTGCGGCAACGTTGTCGGGGTGCAAAGTACGACCTGTACCACCACCGGAAGCAACAGAGAAATATTTCTTACCGTGTTCAACAGCCCATTTTTTGTATGTACCGGCGACCGGATGCTGGAAACGTGTCGGGTTGGTTGAGTTACCGGTAATGGAAACATCGACACCTTCCTTAATCATGATGGCTACGCCTTCTGATACATCATCGGCACCATAGCATTTTACTTTGGCTTTATCACCGTTTGAAAAGGCTTTTTCTTCTACGATTTTCAAATTTCCTGTGTGATAATCATATTCAGTTTCAACATAAGTAAAGCCATTGATACGAGAAATAATGTAAGCAGCATCTTTACCCAAACCGTTCAGAATAACTCTTAAAGGCTCTTTTCTAACTTTGTTGGCTGAACGAGCAATACCAATAGCGCCTTCTGCTGCGGCAAAAGATTCGTGACCAGCTAAGAAACAGAAACATTTTGTTTCTTCTCTTAACAACATAGCGGCCAAGTTACCATGTCCTAAACCAACGGCTCTTTGATCTGCAACAGAACCAGGGACGCAGAATGCTTGCAAACCGATACCGATTTTTTCAGCAGCTTCGGAAGCATTTTTAACATTTTCTTTCAGAGCGATAGCGCAACCCAAGGTATAAGCCCAAACGGCATTTTCAAATGCAATCGGTTGAATACCTTTAACCAATTTTTCAACATCGACACCTTTGCTCAAGCAAAAATCTCTGGTCTCTTCAATTTTAGAAAAACCGTATTTTGCTAAAACCGGAGTAATTTTTTCAATTCTTCTATCATATCCTTCAAATAACATGGCTTACTCCTTTCTCGGGTCAATAACTTTGACGGCTTCATCAAAACGACCATAGGTTTTGATGTTGTTTTCAAAAGCGGTCTTAGGATCAGTTCCGTTTTTAATTGCTTCCATCATTTTGCCTAAGTGAACAAATTTGTAGCCGATGATTTCATTATTAGCATCAACACCAATGTTCAAAACGTAACCTTCAGCCATTTCCAAATATCTCGGACCTTTAACTTTGGTTGAATACATGGTACCGACTTGAGAACGCAAGCCTTTACCCAAATCTTCCAAACCGGCACCAATCGGCAAACCGTTTTCAGA
>CALXVR010000019.1 GCA_944392155.1 uncultured Alphaproteobacteria bacterium
TGGGTTCGACCACTCGGGAAGCCATAAAAAAACCACTCATACAGAGTGGCTTTTTTATAAATGGCGTACCCGGGGGGATTCGAACCCACGACCCTCGGCGTCGGAGGCCGATACTCTATCCAACTGAGCTACGGGTACATAACTTATTGCCTTTTTTATGTACATTATTTTAAATTACATTTCCAGCATTTTTTATAAAAAAGTCTTTTTCTTGGCGCTTTCACCGAAAATTTGCCGAAATTATCGCAATTTGGGCTTGACTTTTAATCACATAAACGTTATTAACAAGCAACAAGTTTATTTATGAGGATTAAAACAATGGCTAAAAAATGTGATATTTCCGGCACCGGCGTTATGAGCGGCAACAATGTCAGCCACGCTCACAACAAGAGTCGTCGTCGTTTCTTGCCCAACCTTCAGGTTGTTTCTCTTTTGAGCGAAACTTTGGGCAAAGTTTTCAAATTGAAAGTTTGTTCTAAAACATTGCGTTCTATTGAACACAATGGCGGTTTGGATGCTTACTTGGAATCAACTTCCAACAACAAACTGACCGAAGAAGCTAAAAAAATTAAAAAGAGCATTGCAAAAAGCAAAGCCGCAAAATAATTATCTACAGGCAAATGTAGTCATATCCTCCTGATTTTTCAGGAGGATATTTTTTTATCCCCACAATTAACAAGCCTGAAACATCAAAGAAACTAAATCCTTTGAGTTTTACGCTGAAGTTGTTTATAAAGAGGCAATAAAAGAACTAACAACATCCATGAAAGTCTGCCAAATGGAACAAATTGACCCTGCCTCCTTACCTCAAAATCTTGAAGCTGAACAAGCCTTGCTTGGCGCCATTTTAGCCAACAACAAAGCTTATGAAAAAGTTTCGGAATTTTTACGCCCCTATCACTTTGCCGATTCTATTCATGCCAAAGTTTTTGAAGTCATGTCAAAACTTATTCAAAGAGGACATGTTGCAGATGTCATCACACTAAGAAACTATTTTGAGCAAGAAGGGTCCTTACAAGAGGTTGGCGGACACCAATACTTAATCAAATTGGCAGACAGCGCATCCCCGCTAACCAATGTAGAATATTATGCTCAGTTTATATACGACAAGTATTTAAGAAGAGAGCTGATAAACACCGGCTATGAAATCGTCAATGATGCCATGAAAGAAGACTTAGACTCTGACGCCACCACTCAGATAGAAGTCGCCGAAAAAAAACTTTTTGAGCTCTCCAATCAAGGAGAAAGTCAGGGTGGTTTTATAGATTTTGCGCAAGCCTTAACCTCTTCTTTAGGTCAAATTGAACAAGCTTATCAAAAAGATGGTAAAATATCGGGCTTGCCGACAGCCTTGGATGCATTAGACGAGAAAACAGGTGGCTTAAACAACTCAGACCTTATTATTTTAGCAGGACGTCCGGCTATGGGTAAAACCGCATTAGCCACCAATATTGCTTATAATGTTGCCGAATTTATGAGCCATGACAAGTCTGTTGATCCCAAGTCTCGAGGCGTTGCCTTTTTCTCACTGGAAATGTCTGCTGACCAATTAGCCAGCCGTATTCTTTCTACCGTAACCCAAACCCCCGGACATAAGATGCGCACGGGCGAACTTGACAACGCCGAGTTCACACGCATCGCCGCAGCCGTACGCGAACTTGAAACCATCCCGCTATATATTGATGATACACCGGGTCTAAACATCAATGCCATACGCACCCGCGCCCGTCGATTAAAACGTAACAAAGGCTTAGGCTTGATTGTCATTGACTATATTCAATTGATTATGGGAACAGGCAGCAAAAAAACCGAAGGCAACCGTGTACAAGAATTATCAGAGATTTCGCGCGGTCTGAAGATTCTGGCCAAAGAGCTCAATGTTCCCGTCATTGCCTTATCCCAATTAAACCGCGGCGTAGAACAGCGCGATGACAAACGTCCCGTTATGTCAGACTTGCGTGAATCCGGCTCCATCGAGCAAGACGCAGATATTGTAATGTTTGTATTCCGCGAAAACTATTATATCCAAAACGAGGAACCGAAACAACGTGCCGGAGAAACACCGGAACACTTACAAAACCGTATAGAGGAATGGCAAAAACGCGTCAGAGAAACCGCCAACATCGGTGAAGTTATCATCGGCAAACAACGTCATGGCCCGACCGGTACGGTCAAGCTTTTCTGGAACGGCGAATTTGCTCAGTTTGGCAACCTGATTAAGGAAGAATACCTACCCGACCAAATCGGCTAAAGCTTATTTATGACAACAACCGTGCCCGCCGCAACAACAGGAACCATTCTCATCCTGAGAGCAACAACAATCTTCCTCAGATGAGCTGTTGTCTTTAACTTCCACGGGATAACCGCCATAATAACCTGAACCAAAAATTTTTCCGGTATATTCATGCTCGGGAGAATCTGAACGCATAACAACCTCATCGGCAGATTGAGAAGAATTTTCTTCAACATCTCCACGCATAATCGCCGCTTGCATTTTTTGCAGTTGTCGCTTTTTGCCTTCACAACAAGCGCAGGTTCCCTGCACGGGTGTTTTAACCAACATATCCGCCAACCACTTAAACATTTTTCACTTCTCCTTAATTATTGCTTGGTATATTATAGCAGAAAATTTATGAATAAAAAGGAAATGCCTTGTCAAAAAAACTTGAAGATATGACCGAAGAAGAATGGGAAGCCGTCTGCAACCGTTGCGGCAAGTGCTGCCTCATAAAAATTCAAGATGAAGATACGGATGAAATCTATTATACCGATGTCGTTTGTAAATACTTTAATTTTGAAACTTGCGAATGCACGGAATATCAAAATCGTTGCACTCTTGTACCCGAATGTCTGAAGCTGACCAAAGAAAATGTCGGCAAAATCAAATGGATGCCAAAATCCTGCGCTTACCGCTGTTTGTTGGAAGGCAGACCCAAACCCAAAAGAGAACCTGTTTCTTCTTTTTGCATTTCCGAAAAACTGGTCAGAGATGAAGAGCTTGAAGACCACATCTTGGAGCGCGATGACTTATGAGTGAAGATAAGTACTTTATAGACGATTCGTTCAATCCGGAAGAGCGTTTTGCGCACATGGAACACCTTGAGCCGGAGTTTTGGAAAAAGAAAAAACTGGAGGAGATGAGCAAAGAAGAATGGGAACTTCTTTGTGATGGCTGCGGAAAATGCTGTTTGAATAAATTAGAGATTAAAGGCAAGATTCGCTTTACCAACACACGTTGCCGCTTTTTAGATTGCCAAACCTGCCTTTGTCGCATTTATCCCAATCGTTTTCAAAAAGTCCCCGATTGCCGAGACATAGACTTAAACGCCGTCCGCGAAAAGCCGCGTTGGTTGCCTAAAACTTGTGCTTATTGGCTACTGGATAATGGCTTTGACTTACCTGACTGGCATCCGCTCAAAACCGGACGAGCCGCCTCCGTCCACGAAGCCCAAATGTCACTCAAAGACCGCCCAACCGTTTCCGAAACAGGAATCCAAGACTATGAAAATTACATTGTTGACTGGGAAGACCTTTGATATTCAGGAAGCCTTGGGCTTTGAGATTAAGGTCATAAAATCACCGCGCGCCAAGAGGCTGACACTGCGTATTGACTCCAAAGAACGCTTGCCGGTTTTAACTATTCCTGAGCGTTGTTCTGCGAAAAAAGCCGTTGCTTTTGCCAAAGAACATCAGGATTGGATAGAGCGCTCTTTAGCCAGACTTCCGCAAACCAAAAAATTTGAAAACGGCGAGCAAATTTCCCTTTTCGGACAAACGGTAACCATCCGTCATAATTCCAAATTACGCAAAGGAACATTTCTGGAAGATAATGTTTTAAACGTATCGGGAGAAGCTGAATTTTTGCACCGCCGAGTTAAAGATTATATCAAAGAGCAAGCCAAAAACGAATTTTACAAACGCTCCAAACTCTTGGCTGAAAAGCTGGGTTGTTCCTTGCATGACGTCACTATCAAAGACACTAAATCACGTTGGGGAAGCTGCTCCTCTCTGCACAACATCAATTACAACTGGCGGATTGCTTTAGCTCCCGAAAACGTCATCAATTACCTGATGGCGCATGAAGTTGCGCATCTTAAACATCAGGACCATTCACGAGCTTTTTGGCGCTGCGTGCGTGAACTTTATCCCGAAGCCGAAACCGGCAAAGTCTGGCTCCGGCTCCATAGCAAAGAACTCTATCTGTATGAATAAAACAAAAAACTTGATAATTATGCGTTTGCCCCCTATATTTTAAATAACATCAACTTAAGGAGATTAACTTAAATGTTAGAAAATAAAAACTTTACCGCTGTCAGCTCAAAATCTGCCGCTTATGTAGATGAAGGCTTGCGCCAATACATGATTAAAGTTTACAACTACATGGCAGCCGGCCTATGCATGACCGCCTTTGCCGCCTATTTGGTTGCCAACACTTCATTGATAAAATTGTTTTTTAACATCACCCCGCAAGGCGCAAGCTTGTCTGGCCTTGGCTGGTTGTTCTTGCTTGCCCCGTTCTTGATGATTTTTGCTTTCAGTTGGGTCATTAGCCGCGGAACTTTAGCCCAAGTACAAGGCGTTTTCTGGGGCTTTTCTGCCGTTATGGGCATCTCTTTGGCTCCTATTTTCTTAACTTACACAGGAGAAAGCATCACCCGCTTGTTCCTAATCACGGCAGCTACCTTCGGCGGAATGAGCCTTTATGGCTACACCACAAAAAAAGACCTGACCGCAATGGGTTCTTTCATGGTTATGGGGCTTTGGGGTATTATCATTGCCTCAATCGTTAATATCTTTATGCAGAGCTCCGGTTTAAGTTTTGCCTTGTCAATCTTAACCGTCATCATCTTCACGGGCTTAACGGCTTATGACACACAAAAAGTTCGCAGTCTGTATATGAGTGCCGACACAGGTGATACAGCCACCCGTAAAGCCATTGCCGGTGCTTTGGAGTTATATCTTGACTTCATCAACCTGTTTTTGGCTCTGTTAAGATTATTCGGCGACCGCCGATAATTCTAAAAAGCTCCGCCGATGCGGAGCTTTTTTTTTGCAAAAAAACATTGACTTGGAAGAAAAAACTGTCTATAAGCAGAGTTACCCGAGGCCTTGAGCAAAATTTTCAGGGCTTAAATAATTAATAAAAACAGCCGATTTTAAAATCGGCACTAACCGGAGAAAACAAATGAAAAGAACATATCAGCCGAGTAAATTGGTAAGAGCTCGTCGCCATGGTTTCCGTGCGCGCATGGCTACAGCTGGCGGCCGCAAAGTTATTGCAGCTCGTCGCAGCAGAGGACGCAAAAAACTCTCAGCCTAGGTCATAACCTATGCCTGAAGTCTTGGTTTTAAAAAAACGCAAAGATTTTGTCAGAGTCGCCGCAAAAGGTGTTCGGGTGGCAACATCCACACTTATTTTGCAGGCGGCTCAAAATTTATCTACCGACAACCAATTTTGTCGTGTCGGCTACACCACCACCAAAAAAATAGGCAAAGCCCATATTCGCAACCGAGCCCGTCGTCGGATGCGTGCTGCCGTTAGGGAGCTATTTCCCTCTCGAGCCTTAGCCGATACGGATTATGTTTTAATCGGTCGTTACAATACCGCAGATTGTCCCTTTGATAAGCTTAAAGGCGACCTTTGCTATGGCTTAAAAAAACTCCATAAACAACTTCAGCCGGAAGAACAACACAATGAACCGGATATTGAAAAATCTGCTGATATTGTTGGTTAAGTTTTACCAAAAATTTTTATCCCCGCTTTGTCCCGGAGTTTGCCGCTATCGTCCGACTTGCTCCCAATATATGATTGAAGCGATTTCCACCCACGGCATCATCAAAGGTCTGTATCTGGGAATAAAGCGCATCTTGCGTTGCCACCCTTGGGGCGGCTCGGGTTATGATCCCGTTCCTCCAAAGCAAGAAAAAAAAGAATAAAACTGGATATTTGCTTGCTTAAACCCTAATTATACAGTAGAAAAAGCCTAAGAAGACATAAAGACACGACATGCGTGTCAATAAAGGAGATTTTAATAAATGAAAGACGAAATGAAAGGCATCTATTGGGCGGTTATCTTGTCCATCGCCGTAATTTTCATAACCAATTACTTTTTCCCACGCAAAGCTCCGTCTATGCCGGAAGCACCTACACCCGTAGTTGAAGCCGCCGTTGAAGAAAAAGCGGAAATTTCAAATGAAAATATCACAATCGAAACACCTCTGAACGTTGCAGATGTCTTAGGCAAAGATGCGCGCATCAACATCAAGAACGCAGCCATCAGCGGCTCAATCCGCATCAAAGGTGGCCGCTTTGATGAAATTTTGTTGGATAAATATAAACAAACTCTGGAAGCAGACAGTGCCGATGTTGAGTTATTTACGCCGGCAAAAACCGCCAATCCCTATTATGCCGAATTCGGCTGGTTACCCCAAGATTCTGCCATCCGTACACCAAACGCCAACACTCTTTGGACTGTTAAAGGCAAAGAGCTGACCCCGCAAACCCCTGTTACTTTAGAATGGAATAACGGTCAGGGTCTCAAATTCATCCGCCGCATCAGCCTGGATAATAACTATATGTTCACCATTGAACAAAGCGTTGAGAACAACACCGGCAAGAGCATTGTGCTTTATCCTTACGGTTTAATCAGCCGTTTTCACAATCAAGCAGCCGCCAGCGGCGTTGTTCATGAAGGTCTGATCAGCGTTGCCGACAACAATCTCCACGAAATCAAATATAAAGACATTGAAGATTCCAAAAAAGAAGACTTCAAGACCACCGGTGGTTGGGCTGGTTTCTCAGACCGCTATTGGTTCTCAGCCTTCGTTTTGGGCAATGAGCAAAACGCCACCATCAAATTCAGCAATACCGGCAAAAACTTATATCAGGCAGACTATGTCGGAGAGCCTTTGACAATCGCTGCCGGCTCGGTCGGAAGCAACACCGTCAAAATGTTTGCCGGCGCCAAAGAAATCAAACTTTTGGATACTTATACCAAACAGTTCAACATTCCAAAATTTGACTTAGCCGTAGACTTTGGTTGGTATTATTTCTTAACCAAACCCTTCTTCTATATTTTGGATTTCTTGTATAATTTCATCGGCAATATGGGCTGGGCAATTCTGTTATTTGCCGCTTTGCTCCGTCTCGTAATGTTCCCGATAGCTAACAAGTCTTATGAGAGCATGTCTAAGATGAAAAAAGTTCAGCCCAAAATTAAGGAGCTGCAAGAAAGATATGGCGAAGACAAAATGAAGCTTCAGCAAGAAACTCTGGAACTTTATCGTAAGGAAAAAATTAATCCGGCAGCAGGCTGCTTACCTATGCTGATTCAAATTCCGGTATTTTTCTCACTGTACAAGGTTTTAAACATCTCCATTGAGATTCGCCATGCGCCGTTCATCGGCTGGATTAAAGACCTTTCGGCACCAGACCCCTTAACTCTTTCGGTCTGGACGCATTTACCGATTCCGGGCTTATTGGATATTGGTGTCTGGCCGATTCTTATGGGCTTGACGATGTGGGTTCAGCAAAAACTTAATCCGGCACCGACCAACAAAGATCAGGCACGTATGTTTGCCATGATGCCGGTTATCTTTACCTTCATGCTCGGACATTTTGCTTCTGGTTTGGTCATCTACTGGACCTTGAGCAACATCCTCTCCATTATTCAGCAAAAAGCCATAATGAAGAAAAACGGAGTAGACTAATATGGAAGCAAAAACGGACAAGTTTAGCAGCGAACAAATTAATGAAGCCAAGGCTTTGTTTAACAAACCTTGCACCTTTGTCTTAAGTGTTGCTAAACTTGACCAACTTCCGCTAACCGAGATGGGGGAAGTCGCTTTTGCCGGTCGCTCCAATGTCGGCAAATCAAGTCTCATAAATGCTTTGTTCAACCAACGCAAACTGGCCAAAACCTCCTCCACACCGGGGCGCACCCAACAGCTTAACTACTTTAATTTGGCAGATAAAATCCATCTGGTAGACCTCCCCGGCTATGGCTTTGCTCAAGCTCCGGAAAGTATGGTTAAAAGTTGGCAGAAACTGATTTTCACTTACCTGCAAGGCCGTGTAAATTTGAAAAGAGTTTTTCTTTTGATAGATTCGCGCCACGGCATAAAAAAAGTTGATGAAGAAACAATGGAACTTTTGGATAAAGCCGCAGTAACCTACCAAATCGTACTGACCAAGACCGACAAAATCAGCGCCAAAGAGTTAGAAGCCACCATCAACAAGACCAAAGAAATAATCAAAAAACACGGCGCGGCTTATGTTGATGTCCTTGCCACCAGCTCAGAAAAAAACTTAGGTTTGGATGAATTAAAAGCAGAAATCAGCAGTTTGATTTAACAAAGGCTTTGCGGTTTTTACGTCCCATAGACCACAAGTTACCGATACCATTAATCGGTTGCACCTCATAAAGAGACCTAAAATCAAAATCACGGCTAAAGAAAACAGATGTTGTTTTGGTATAATTATTCATTGGGCAAAAGCCATAAAAATCCACTTGTAGTAAATTTGCACTTCTAAGAATTTCAACCGCTTTGACATATTCGGCGGAAGTGTTGATTCTGTCACTGTCATCCAAAATAATGATTCCGCCTTTAGCTAATTTTTTAACAGCCGTTGCGGCACAATAAGCCCGACATTTACCATCCACCACAATCACGTCATAAAGCTCGTCTTTTTCAAAAATCGCATTAAAATAAGCCTCGCCTTCATCTCGCCAAATGATTTCCAGATTAGACTTATTAAAGCTCTTGCGCCATTTGGCAAACCATTCCGGATTATCTTCAACACTCACGACGTTCAAGGCTCTGTTTGCCCAAAAAAGCGATGAATAACCGCAACCGAACTCAAAAATTCTTTTATCGGCATAATCAAATTGCGACAAATATTCGATTGCCGGATAAGTATACCAAGGGATAGGATTTCCGTCTTTATCCTCGCAAACTTTTTCATCAATACTGCGCTCAATGGCATATTCTTTTTGCCACATTTCAATAAATTTCAAAAATTTATCACTAAACATAAAAGCCTCTTCGTTGAAAAATCGTATAAGACACATATATCATAAGCGGATAATTATTTGAAATCTTTTTTAGGAGAGAATAATGGAATATTTAACAAAGACATCTTTTGTTCTGACCATCATCGGAGCTTTAAACTGGGGTTTGGTCGGATTTTTTGACTTCAATCTGGTTGCCTTCTTGTTTGGCAGCATGAGTATTTTATCTCGTGCCGTTTACATTCTGGTAGGACTTTCCTCCTTGGTAGTTATTTATGCTGCTTTTGCCGAAAATTCTGAAAAACAATTTGTCAGACAAATTCATAAATAACCTTTCCAAACTCTCCCTGAAAAACAGGGAGAGTTTTTTTACCTATTAAGCATTAATCAATAATTTTTGCGCTATAATAAATAAAAAACAACAATAGAGGCAGAAATGTCAGGCGCAAAATTAATACTAAAAAATCCTCGCAACGGAAGCATAAAAACAGCTCCGATTGGTTTTTCCTGGACAATTTTATTTTTTGGTTTTCTGGTCCCTTTATACCGTAAAGAATGGTTCTGGACAATATTGACCTTAATTTTACAAGTCATAACCCTTGGTGTAGCGGCCATTCCGCTTGCTTTCTGTTACAACAAAATATATATCCGTCGTTTGATAAACAAAGGCTACACTTATTTCAGCCGCTCGGGCAATATTTCACCGGAAAAAATGGATAAATATTTACACTTACAAAAAAAGGTCTTTGAAAAAGCCTTTGCTCCAAGATTCTAGTTTTCCAAACACTTTTGCCCTGCAGTTTCTGTATTAGTTATCCACTATACGAGCTTCCGAGCCGCTGATGATATCTGCATCAAACAATACGATACAATCTCATAGACCGGCATATTGGTTGTCTTGCAGTCGCGCTCACATTTATAAAGAAGTTCTAAAACGCTGAGTAGTTTTTCGCGAGGCCAAATAGACACTTGGCGCTTAAAGTTTTGCTCTCTGAAAAAAATGATTCTGGGCTGAAGTTTAAAGACAGCTTTATCCAATGTTTCGCCATTTTCCATATAAGCTTTGCAAAGCAAAATCTTGTTAAAATGATAAGTCAAACTACGCACGATAGAAATCGGCTCACTTCCTTCATTAACCAACTTATTGAAAGCAGCCAAAGCTTTTTCGGCATAACCGCTTGCCGCCGCAAAACAAACATCATCTCCGGAAGATGACGATGCATCGCTGATGATTTTTTGAACATCCTCAACCGTAACGTTTTTATGGTCACCCAAATAAGTTATGAGCTTATCAATTTCACCGGAATTACTCATTCTGTCGTTGGACAGTCTGGAACACAGAAGCTGCAAAGCCTCATTTCCGATAGTTATACCATTTTCAATAAACTTTGCCCGAGTTGAATTAAAAATATCTTCATCTCTGTCTTCATAACAAGCAATCGCCGCCATATTATCACTGTCTTCTGCCAGCTTAACCAAAGAAGACTTTTTATTCAGGCTTCCTGAAGATACAATCAGCAGAGCATCCGAAACATTGTTCTCAAATAAGGCTTTAATATGCTTAGTCAGATTATTATCACCATCGCGTATAACAATCACACGCCGACCGCCCATTAAAGACTGCCCGTTATACTCTCCGAACAAAACTCCGGCATCAGCATTAACATCAGAACCATTAAGATAAACCACCCGAAACGGATCATACAAATCAGGACAAATAGCGGCTGTAAATTTTTTCACATATTCGGCTTGCAATCCCTCATTACTGCCATAGATGACAACGCAGCGCAAAACATCGTCCGGCTTTTTCAAATATTTATCTATTTGCGCCTGTTTAAATTGCACTGCTGTCTCCTATTCCCGTCTGCCGAGAATGAAAATAAGCCCCCAAACGCAAAGCTATATCATTGGCAATAATCTGCGCACAATCTTTTTCGCCTTTTTTCTCTGCAATTGTTGTTGAATAAGGGTTAGACATGATATCATAACTGGCATATGCAATACTATTTCCTCGAACTAACTCTTTATCCGACTGAGCATCATACAAAACATAATCCACTCGATATCTGACTTGCTCACGCGTAGCTGTAATATCGTTTCTCAGAGCTTGTTGCAAAATCTGCTTATCCGTAAGCTCTACATAAAGACGATATTTAGGATGCGTTGGCACGCCTCTTGGAGTAAGACTGTCTAAAAGTTCATTCCGCACAACCTGACCAAAACGCTCTTCAATAGGTTCGACCTTAATCTGAGACATTTCTTGAGAGATTGAAGTATCGAAATCACCGGAAAAATACCAGGCATTATTATGCTTTTTCTCCACATAAAGGGGCTGAAAACCACAAGAGCATACAAACAAAGCCAACAATAACACCTGATATTTTTTCATAAGTCCGTTTCCTTATTCTGCAGCAATCGCTTTAGCTACAATATTAACGATTTTATTGGGAACAACAATAACCTTAACCACTTCTTGTCCCTCAAGCTGACGTTTGACGTTTTCCATACTCAAAGCTGCTTTTTCAAGCTCTTCTTTCGGTGCGTCTTTCGGCATTTCAAGTGTGCCACGCAGTTTGCCGCAAACCTGAACGGCAATGGTAACCACATCATCTTGCGCCAACTTGGCATCACCTTGCGGCCAGCTTTCGGTAATAATCAAAGTATTCTTACCCATACGCGCCCACATTTCTTCTGCCAAATGCGGCGTAAACGGAGACATCAACTTCAACAAAGTCAAATATAACTCTGCCGGAACCTTTTCCAAAGAAGACATATAGTTAACATAAGTCATCAAAGAAGATACCGCCGTATTAAATTTCATCTGATCAATACGCTCCGTAACTTCCAAAATACATTTGTGCATGGCACGCAAATCTTTTTCTGAGGGCTGAACAGCATAAACTTTCTTCATCAAAGCATATACTTTGCTGACAAAACGATAAACACCCATCAAGCTCTCGTCAGACCACATCGCAACTTGATCAAACGGACCAATAAACATTTCATACAAACGGAACGTATCCGCGCCATAAGCATCAACAATATCGTCAGGATTAATGACATTACCGCGAGACTTAGACATTTTCTCGCCGTTTTCTGCCAAAATCATACCATGAGATGTACGTTTATTGTAGGGCTCTTTGGTCGGAACCAAACCGCAGTCATACAAAAACTTATGCCAAAAACGAGAATATAACAAGTGCAGGGTTGTATGTTCCATACCACCGTTATACCAATCAACATTCATCCAATAATCCAAAGCCTCTTTAGATGCAAATTCCTTATCATTATGCGGATCGCAATAACGCAGGAAATACCACGAAGAGCCTGCCCAGTTCGGCATTGTATCCGTTTCGCGCCGTGCATGACCACCGCACTTCGGACATGTCGCATTCAACCAATCACCGGCTTTAGACAACGGAGATTCGCCTTCATCATTCGGATGATAATCCGGAACCGGCGGCAAAGTCAGCGGCAATTCAGACTCAGGAATTGGCTGCCAACCGCATTTTTCACAATAAACCATCGGAATTGGCTCACCCCAATAACGCTGACGAGAGAAGACCCAATCACGCAGCTTAAAGTTAACCTTAGCTCTGCCGAAACCTTTTTCTTCGGCATACTTAATGGCTGCTTTCATTCCGTCTTCTTTATTCATTCCGTTTAAGAAGCCTGAATTGATATGAGCACCGTCTTCTTCCCAAGCTTTCTCGGAAATATCGCCACCCTCCAAGACCTGAACAATCGGCAGATTAAAGGCTTTGGCAAAGTCATAGTCACGTTGGTCATGCGCAGGCACGGCCATAATTGCACCCGTACCATATCCCATCAAGACATAATCGGAAATAAAGACCGGAATTAAATCACCCGTATACGGATTTTTAGCCTTAATTCCCTTGAGCTCGACACCTGTTTTAGAATCATTTGCCGTACGCTGCAAATCAGATTTTTTAGCCGTCTCCGCAACATAAGCCTTAACCTCATCGGCATTTTCAAATTGATCCATCAGAGCGCCGACATATTCATGTTCCGGAGCCAAAACCATATAAGTAACACCGAAAGCCGTATCCGGACGTGTTGTAAATACGGTCAATTTTTTACCATCCAAAGCATTACCGCTTTTATCGGTCAAACCAAAATCAAGCTCGGCACCTTCAGAACGTCCAATCCAGTTAACTTGTTGCGACTTAACACGGTCAATAAAGTCCAAACCGTCTAAATCATTAATCAAACGGTCGGCATATTTGGTAATGGCAATCATCCATTGTTCTTTGTTTTTGCGAACAACTTGCGCGCCGCAACGTTCGCAACAACCGTTCACAACTTCCTCATTAGCCAAACCGACCTTGCAGGACGGGCACCAGTTAATGGCAATTTTATCCTTATAAGCCAGACCTTTTTCAAAGAACTTAATGAACATCCATTGTGTCCATTTGAAATATTCCGGCGAAGAAGTATCAATACATCTGTCCCAATCAAAACTAAAACCGAGAGATTTCAACTGTTTAGTGAAAGTTTTAATATTTGCTTGTGTAGAAACAGCCGGATGCACACCGGTTTTAATGGCATAGTTTTCGGCAGGCAGTCCGAAAGCATCAAACCCCATCGGATACAAAACATTAAAACCTTGCATACGTTTTTTACGAGCAATCACATCCAAGGCCGTATAAGAACGCGGATGTCCGACATGCAAACCCGCACCTGACGGATAAGGGAACTCAACCAAAGCATAAAACTTTTCTTTGTTAGGATCTATCTCAACCTTATAAGCTTTTTCATCATCCCAAATTTTCTGCCATTTTTTTTCAATGGTATGAAAATTATATCTATCTTCCAGCGCCCATTCTTTGCGCCACTCTTCAAAACTTTCTTTGCCGTTATATCTGGCGTTTTTATCAGTCATTTTATTCCTCTCTAATTTCTGGCAGCTAAATCTCTTCTATACAACTTTCTGGCCTGTGTCAAAATTGCTTGTTCAATTTCACCGGACAATCTTTTATCCGGCTCATCATTTACCCATGTCCCGTCACGCAACACTCTTTTGAACACCACAACTTTCAAACAATCGGCGCGCAAATTTCGCGACAAAATATTAACCGTAATTTTAAATTGCTCGTCAGGAATACCATCCATCGCAGCCCAATCCGTAACAATCACACCGCCGACGGAATCAGTTGATGCCAACGGCATAAAAGACAATTTGCTTAAAGCTGCCTGCCATAGATACGGATTAACTCCAAGCACTTGCTCTTGCCGGCTCTCCTCCTCGACCACTTTTTTGTCATCGGAAAACGGATTAAACGAAGACCAAGATGCTGTTCCCGAGCAGCCCGAAACAATCAGTCCCGCAATCAAGATTGCGCTAAGATGTCTATTCATCGGATATCCTCTTCTAAAAATTACACATTGCACACAAAGTATAATACTTTTCACCAAAAGACAAGACACTTGCTCTATTTTCTCACTTGTAATTAACTCTGCTTTTGCCTAAAATGAGCAAAAATTACTTTCAGCAAGGAATAATTTATGTCTGACCCTCGCCAAATCGCCGCAGAAATGCTTCAAAAAGTCCTAACCGACAAAGCTTTTTTTTCTGATGTCAAAAATGCCGCCGATTCTCTTGCCGGTAAAGATGCCGCCTTCACCAACATGCTGGTCTTAACGGCGCTCAGACGTTTGGTATTTTTAAAGAAAGTTCTCAAACAATATGCCAAGAAAAAACTTCCCGAAAAAGCAGCTTTTGCCGAATATGTATTGTTTTTGGGACTAACGGAAATCTTATTTATGGACACACCGGATTACGCCATCATCAACAGCTGGGTAGACATAGCTAAAAAGAAGACGGACAAATATGTCGCAGGATTTGTCAATGCGGTTCTGCGCAAAGCCTGTGCCGACCGTGAAGAATTAAAAAAACACGATTTAGGAGAGTTTTTCACCCCCGAATTTTATCGCATACTAGACCATGCCTACGGCAAAAAAACCGTTTCCAAAATCCAATCAGCCTCTCTCAAAGAGCCGCCCCTTGACATCACGGTCAAATCATCTCCTGAAATCTGGGCAGAAAAACTGGGCGGAACCCTATTACCCACAGGTTCCATTCGTCTAAAAAACAACGGCAAAATTATGGAAATCGAAGGCTTTGAAAATGGCGATTGGTGGATACAAGACGCAGCTGCAGCCCTGCCGGTAAAATGCTTAGGAAAGATAGATGGATTAAAGATTTTGGACATGTGCGCCGCCCCCGGTGGCAAAACCGCACAGCTGATAAACGCGGGGGCTGAAGTAACATCTTTAGATATTTCGGAAAGCCGCCTCAAAAAATTGCGTGACAATATGTTAAGGCTCCGTTTTCCTGAACCTCAAACCATATGTGCGGACGGCGTAGAATATCTGCAAAACTATAAAGGCGAACCTTTTGATATCATTTTACTGGATGCCCCATGTTCCGCCACGGGAACGTTGCGCCGTCATCCCGAAATTGTCCATATCAAAACCACCTCAGACATTGAGAAACAAGTCAACTTACAACGCAAATTACTCAACGTCGCCGCCAACGCTCTAAAAAAAGACGGAGTATTACTCTATTGCGTCTGCTCCATAACTCAAGCCGAGGGCGAAGAACAAATACGAAGTTTTTTGGAAAGCCACAGCGAATTCAAACTCTGTCCGTTAAAAGCCAACGACATTTGCGATACGGATAAAGCATCGCAAATCACGGATATTTTTACTAAAGAAGGGTTCATCCGCACATTACCTTTTCATTTATCCGAATATGGCGGAATCGATTCGTTCTTCATAGCCAAACTAAGAAAGGTTGCCTAAATGTTTTTTCGCAAAGATGTTTTTAATTCCAAGCCGGACACCCTTGAAGCCGAGACTTCACTCTCTAATGAGGTAGGTTCCCCCGTCATAGCAGACAAACGTCCGATATACGTTGTCGGCAACAATGCCCTGACTTGCTATCTTGCCGCCAAACTAACCGATGCCGGCCACAATATAATCATCATTTCCGACAAAGAAAACAACATCAGCTTATCCACTAACGGCATAAGCCTAAAAGAAGACAGCAGTTTAAAATTAAACAAATATAGATTTAACACATCTTTCTGGATAAAAGACGAACCCAAACTCATCATCTTGAGCGCGGATGCCGGACAAATAAACCCGCTTTTGGCTGCTCTATCCAAAGAAAAGGTCGGGACTACGCCTGTTTTATGTTTCACTCCGCTCAAAGACATTAACTATATTGAGGCAATGCTGGGCGGCAATATTTTTCGTGCCTTTTTTGACGGATATTTACAACAAAACGAGCATCAAATATTCCTTTACGGGCGCACTCCGCAAATAAAAATTTGCAAAAACATTAACTGGGAAAAAGAAAATCCTTTTGCCGATATTTTAAACAACCTCGGCATAAACATCTGTTTTGAGACAAACATTGCATTAAATTATTGGTCTTTCTTGGCGCCATACGCAGTTGGCTCTCTGCTTTCATCTTTACATAACAAAAATATTTTTGACATTACAAAAGACAAAGAGCTTCGAGACCAAATTCCTATTCTTCTCGATGAGATTGCTGAAATCGCGGCTGCTGAAGGACTAAAACTCAACACGGAAGAACTCTTAAAAAAACTATATGCTGCCCCCATGAGTTACCGCTATCCCCTACAAGACGAAATCAACTCGGGAGGATACGGAGAGGCAAACTTCCTCAGCTCCGTCTTAATGAATTCTGCTCGAAGCGCCAAAATCCGCTTCATGGACAGCCACATAAACAAAATACTCAAACAAATTTATAACTTAATCCTAGTATAAAAATGCTTTACCGATTGAAGAAAAAGAAGAAAACGAGTATAAAACAATAAAGCTAACCTCATTTTTTTGAAGGCAAAACTTATGAATATTGCATTTTTTATATCTCTTGGCATTTTTCTGATTTGTTTTCTGTCAACCCTGGTTGGACTCCGAATTATCCTAAGCAAGGTCGAAAACGAACATCTTCCCGCGTCTTGGCGGCAAGATGCCTTTTTGCCTGTTTTAACAGTCACAATCATCGCCTTTGTTTTGCTCTTCTTTTTCGGTAACAATCCTCAAGACCAAATATTTCAACTATCTGTCACGGAATTTGGCATTGTTCTGATTGCTTCGGTCTTCTTGTATGTTTCTTTTTTCCTAAAGAACTCATTCATCATATCCTTAATATTTTTAACAGCACTAACCACCATTTGCACATTGCTTATGCCCAAAGACTTTAGCCTATTTCAAAACAGCTTACCCTTTTGGGTTGACCGTCTCTGCATCATTGTCCTATGGACCGCCTTTTCATGGTTCTTCCGTTATTTGAACGGCATTGATGGTATTGCGGCTCTACAAGCATCGAACCAACTTCTCGGACTTTTTCTCGTTTCGATTTTAGGCGGGTTGCCGCTTCTGTACGGAAATTTCTGTGCCGCATTTTTAGGAGCTGTTACTGCTTTGCTCATTTATACCTGGTATCCTTCAAAACTACCCCTCAAAGACGGTTCCTGCACAACCTTGGGCTTTTTATCCGGATGGATACTTCTTCTATCCGCGCAAGAAGGAATGAAAGGCTGTTCCTTAATTCTCATAACATACTATATTTTAGAAATCTTTTGGGCCACAGGCAACAAACTGATTTCCGATAAAGGTAAATTCGTCGCCAACACGCTCTATTACCAAACCAATGTATCTGGCATGTCTCCGGCCCTGACTTGTCAAAGCATTTACAAGCTTTTTATTGTTCTTCTGGTATTAAGTTGTTTCCAAGTTTATGCGCCCAACAATTACTCTTTACCGTTAGCTTCAGCCCTAATAACACTTTGGTTCATGAACAAACTTCATAATTGGCAAAACCAACCTCAATCTTTCAGTGAAATTAATAGAGAAGTCATTCAAGACATAAAAAACAATGTAGATGACATCAAAAAAATAATCAGATAGGATAACGACATAGCAATGACTTTTCTTGAAACAATAAAAAACTTCATCCGAGGCTCGGGCGGCAAAACCCCCGAAACAACGGATTTTGCAACCATAACAATGCCCACATTTAAAGTAAAAGTCATTGAATTCAGCGACAATGTTGAAGGAAACAGCGGCGAGATAATAGCCCGTCAATTATCCGCCAAAGAAGGTCTTGACGTAAGCTATTTTGATGAGCCTTTTAACAAAACTTTTCTCAATCTGGAGAGCAGAAGCTTGTTTGACCTCATAGACAAAGGTCAAACCATTTTAGACAAGACAAAATCAGATGTTTTAATCTGGGGTTATCGAGAAGGCGAACGAATTCGTCTTAACTTTCAAACCCCGAGCCAATACGAAGACGAAGAACTCGCCTTTGTTTCACTCATGGATAGCCTCTATATTCCGGCGCGTCCTCAAACAAACACTTATCCTGAAGCCTTAATTAATCTTATATACGGTGGAATATTAAGTGCAATAAATACAGACAATGCGCAAACAAAAATTTATAAACACTACCTTCTGAAAAAGAATATTGATTGCTTATCAAAAGATAACTCAGCCAAAAGCTTATCCATAGAATATATGCCTTATATAATGAACTTTTTAGGCATCATCTATTTAAGTTTTTCATTTGATAAAACAGACGGAAAAGACTTTAAAATCGTAAAAAGCCTATTTGATACCGCATTAAAACACCAAGACTTAATTACTTCGCCAATACATTTTGGGTGCATATACAACCATTTAGGACAATTATACGATTGCGCCACACGCTTTCTGACCAAAAACCCGGCGGCTTACTTCAAAGGCGCTATTGAATATTACCGCTTGTCGCAAAAATATTTAAGCAAATATACCTATCCTTACGACTATGGCTATATCTCTTACAAATTATCCAAACTCTTTTTCAACTACTGGCGGCAAAAAGAGGATATTCAAGCCTTACGAGATGCTGTCTTTCAGTTACGAGAGGCTGAAAAAATATATACTTATGCCTTATTCCCCGAGTTTTGGGCAGAGATTCAGGGGCATTTGGGCTATCTTCTTTCCTTGCTTGGTTCTTTTACCAAGAGTGAAGACATTTCCGAACTGGCCATAGCCTGCTATAAAAACCGCCAAAAAGTCATCACGGAAAAAAGAGAACCTCTTTTATGGGCCGAATGTGCGGAAAACATCGGAGACATTTATTATCGTATCGGCAAAAACAAAATAGACCGCGAAGCTTTGGAAGAAGCCTTAGAACATTTCCACGACGCGCTCTATATATTCGAAAATGCTCAGCAAGCCGAACACATCAAAAAGCTTACGGTTAGCATAGCTAAAACCAACCAAAGTCTGAATCAAATATAAGAAGAAAAAAGATGAAACCTTTATATCCCGTAATTCTTTTAACCATTTCGAACATTTTTATGACCTTTGCCTGGTATGGGCACCTAAAGTTCAAAAGCACGGCTTTATGGACAGTGGTTCTTGCTAGCTGGGGCATTGCTTTTTTTGAATACTGCTTTCAGGTTCCGGCCAACCGCATTGGGCACGAATTTTTTACCGCTCCACAGCTCAAAATTATGCAGGAAGCCATAACTATTTTGGTCTTCTCAATTTTTTCGGCTTTGTACCTTAAGGAATCTTTGCGTTGGAATGATATTGTCGGCTTTGTTCTGATTTTGCTGGCCGTCTTTTTCGTCTTTAAGAAATGGGATTAATCCTCGGTTTTGTATTTCCGCGCCGCCCAAAGTCCTGCTTCAAACAACAAATAGGTCGGGATAGTTAGCATCAACTGGCTGACGACATCCGGCGGGGTCAAAATTCCTGCAACAATCAAGATACCCACAAAAATATACGGACGTTTGCTTTTCACCCCATCATAAGACACAATTTGAGAGCGAATAAGCGAATAAGTAATTAACGGGAACTGGAACATTAAGCCGAAGATAACCGAAAGCATTAAAGCCAAACCGACAATATTTGAAATTCCGAACACGGCTTTGATATTCGCCGTTGCAAAGCTGATACCGAAATTAATAATCAGCGGCAGAATAAAAAACAAACAAAACAACACCCCGACAATAAACAAAGAAGAAGAGGTCAAGACGATGGATTTTATAAATCTGCGTTCATTATCGTATAGGGCAGGTAGCAAAAACTTCCAAACTTGTCTGGCAATATAGGGAAAACAAAGCAACAAATCCAAAACAACGGCAATTTTGATTTGCAGCAAAAAGACCTCCATCGGCGAAAAATAATTTAGAACAATTTCATTGTCGCCGACAATAACCTTAATCAACGCATTCATAAAATACGGCACAAGGAAGAACATCGGCAACAAGCCAATCGCCAATGCCGTAAGCGATTTCACAAGCACTGAGCGAAGCGCCTCCAAATGCTGAATCAGACTTTCTTCCTTGTCGTCCATATTTATTCTTTGTTTTTCTTTTCTTCGTCTTTAACGGCTTTCTCAACCGAATCTTTTAGATCCTGCGCCTCATTTTGCAACATCTCTTTGGCTTTTTTATACTCATATTGCGCCTTGCCGAGAGCTTTGGCCAATTCGGGGATTCTCTTTCCGCCGAACAAAACCAAGACCACAACCAAAATCAAAGCAATCTCTGTTAAACCTAACGACATTTTTTAACTCCTTTACAACAATTTTTGCTTCTCAACCCCGACAACCTTAATCGCCTTCACCGGACAAGCTTTTTGGCATGTTCCGCAACCGATACATTTATTAGCATCTACAATCGGAAAAGCCCCATCTACCCGACTAATTGCTTGCGCCGGACATTTCATCACACACAAACCGCATTTAATACAGATATTTTCATCAATCTCCGCCAAAGCAATTTGCGTCTTTTGTTTTTCTGCCAGTGTCAGGCGTTTAATCGCACCCGAGGGGCAAACCTCAGAACACTTATGGCAATTATAGTCGCAAAAACTATCCTGATAGTCAATATGCACCGCCGGATATTCCCCGTCCGCTTTTTTAATAATCTTCATCGGACAATTCTGCACGCAGAGATTACAGTTAAGACATCTGTTGGCAAAATCTTCGGCATTTCCGGCACCGGCAGGCAGAATAACTTTTTTGAGCTTTGTCGCAACTTTCTTGCTGATTTCAACTCCGCTCTTAACGGCCAACGCCAAAACGACCAAAGCCGCCCCACCTAAAATAAATTTTCTGCGCTCCGGATTAAAACTTACCTTTGTATTCGGCTTTTTACCATAATGAATACCGTTTTGGCGGCAACTTCCCAAACACCTAAAGCATTTCACACAAGTTTCGTTATCAACGATTTTGTTCTTAAAATCAATACTTCCGCTCGGGCATTTAGAAGCACATCTGCCGCAAGCCACACATTTTTCTTCATCAATATAAACCTGCATCAGCGCATTTTTGGACAACAAGCCCAAAACCGCACCGACCGGACAAATATTAGAGCAAAAATAACGCCCCTTAAACCAAACCAAAAGAGCGATAACCGCCACAAAAACCAGCCCCCAAACAGCGCCGCTGAAGGCAGAACCGAAAACACTATATGGGTCAATCAAACGCACCAAATATGCTGTCCCGCCCAACAATGCTCCAAAGACAATCGCCGCAATAAAATATTTATAGGACCGATTTTTCAGAGCCACATTCTTGCACCTGAAGATAAGTGTAAACCCCTCTTGCAACAAGCCCAAAGGACAAAGCACGGAACAATAAACCCGCCCAAAAAGCAAGGTCAAAACGATTATGCCCAAGAGCAATATGCCGGCAAACAAAGAAAAATCCACCAACACCCGTTGTAACAAAGCCGCCACTTGCACATCAAATATCTTAAGCGGATAAAAAACACCCAATATACCTAAAACACCCAATACGGCAACGACTATAGCCAAACAGATTCTGAACAAATAAGTCTTATTCATTTATCTCATCATCTTAACGTACAAAATTTGTTCTGGCAGTTTTCTCAATAGCCTCATCCCAATCAACGTCTTTAGCTGCCGCAATAACTTTAAGCGCATTAGCCATATTCTGCGCCAAGTTGCGCATAGTTTGCAAACCCTCTGCGTCTTCCTCAGTATCTTTAGCATTTGCCCCAAAGACCATATTCCAATAAGTTGAGGAGATAACCGGCATTTGATTGATGGTAAAATATTTATTCAAAACATCAATCGTTGCCGTTGTTCCGGCACGTCTTGCAACAGCCACCGCTGCCGCAGGTTTATGCTTCAAGAAACTTCCGCCGGCATAAAAAACTCTGTCCAGAACCGAAAGAACACGCCCTGACGGATGCGCATAATAAACCGGACTTCCGACAATCAGCGCATCTGACGTTTTCATCTTTTCAATAATCTCATTGGCAATATCATTAAACGCACATTTATTATGCTCTCTGCAATAACCGCAAGCCACACAGTCCTGCTGTGCATCAGGACCTAACTGCACAATTTCGGAATCAATATTTTCTTTTTTAAGAGTTGTCGCAATCTCGCTCAGAGCAGCAAAAGTCGTTCCGTCTTTATGACAACTTCCGTTAACAAGCAAAACTTTCATCTTTTTCCTCCCCTAAATCCTTACAAACCGCAAATAATCGCCACGCCGCAAGCCATAATCGTTCCGCCGGCAATCTCATGAGCATATTTTTCCAAATGCTCAAACCGTAGCGCACCGATTCCCCAAACCCCAAAAGCAACTGCGGACATCATTGTCAAAATCGTTGCCGCGGAGAAAATCAACGTACTGGATATCACTGCTGAAACTCCCAAAACGCTGGAGGCTGTCAAAATCGGCAATAAAGCTTCACAAGGTCCTAAGACAAAGATAATAAAGACCACCCAAAGTGCAATACTTTTTTTGCCCTTTAATCTCTTGTAAATGATTATGTTCTGCTTGGTGCTTATGCTGCCACCGATGCCGCAAAGCCCACAACAAATAAGCTGCGCCCAAGCCGATAAGCGCATAAGCAGCAACATTGCCGCGATTTTCTTCCAGCCACAAAAAATTTTCTTCGCTCAGCCAATGCGAAAAATAAATAAACATCAAGGCAATGACAAGCGCACTTGCAATATGCCCAACCCCGCAGATAAACGTCCATAACAAAGTTTTTACCAAACCATAACCGCGGCTTTTGGCAATAGCCACAAAAGGCAGATAATGATCGGGACCCATAATCGTATGCACCACCGCAGTTATCAAAGCCGCCAACCAAATAGCAGACAAAGTTGCACCTGAGGCTATTTCCGTTTGCCCGAAACTCCCATGTGCCCAAGCATTAGCTGACATCAAAAACATCATCATAAAAACAAGTCCGATTTTTCTCATTTTTCATCCTTCTCAATAGCTCTGTCAAAACTCCCTGAACGGAATCCTTCCAAATCAAGCGTTACAAAATCAAAGCCGAGTTTTTTCAAAACCCGCACAATTTCTTGGTATTGCGCAAACACGTCAGATAAATTCTCTTTTGCCACTTCCAAGCGCGCCAAATTTCCATGCACACGCAAGCGCAAATCCACAATCTCTGGCAGCATTTTTTTGAGTTCCGTTTCACCTTTTGCCACACGCGCAAGAGCCGCATCATCCAAATATGTGTCATAAGGGAATCTGGTTGCCAAACAAGGATCAGCTGGCTTAGAAGCTGTTTTTAACCCGAGCTCGGCAGACAATTTTCGAATATCGACCTTCGTCAAGCCAACTTCCGCCAAAGGCGATATAATGCCAAGCTCTTGCAAGGCTTTTCTTCCTGGACGATAGACCTTCAAATCATCGGCATTTGTTCCATCCAACACATATTTCAAACCTTGTGCTTTGGCACGAGCAACAAACTTTTCAAATATGGCCTTCTTACAAAAATAACACCGCTCGCGCCTATTGTTTCTAACCGCCTCTAGGTCAAACGGATTAAAACTCAAAAATTCGCTTTTAACCCCCAAATCTGCCGCTGCTTGCTTTGCCTCGCTCATCTCCTTTTCGTCTTGCAAAACCGTTTTCATCGTCAAAGCCACAAGCGGAAAAGGCTTTTCTTCAGCCATTTTTTGCAAAACCGCCAACAAAAGCATACTATCCACCCCGCCGGAAAAAGCCAAAGCGATTCCCTCTGAGGTCAACGGACGAAGAAAAGCTTCCAAGGCCTTAAGCATTGTCGCTTGCCTCTGCCAAACGGCGCGCCTCATCAAAAACCTGCCGGAAAGTTGCGTTGTTTTTTTCCGCCAAGAGCTTAACACTTTCATATTCGGGATTATACCGCACAATATCATCCAAAAAACATTTTTTGACCTCAACCTCGCCGAAAGATGTTTTAACTTTCATCATCTCCCGCTTCATACACCGCCGCTCCACCGCATATTTTCTGAGCCCGATTGTTGACGTATTGCGAAAAATAATATCTTCCATTTGCGGCACAAGCTCTGCGGATGTAATCACACGCAACACATAAGCCGGACGATTCTTTTTCATAAAACACGGCTCAAAATGGACATCTGCCGCACCGGCATTCATCAATTTTTCCATCGCCAGACCAAGTTCTTCGGCTGTTGAATCATCAATATTTGTTTCAATGACAAACATCTGTTTTTCAGGCACATCATCTTCCAAAATCATTGCTCGCAAAAAATTTGCATGCCCAAAATCTTTTTTGCCCAAGCCGATTCCCGTTTTTCTGATTTTATAAACTGACGGAAGCTTGTCTTTGGTTCGAAGAGCTGCCGCCGCGGCAATTCCCGTCGGCGTAACCATCTCGCCGTCATCATTCGTCGGGCACAGGGCTATACCATATTTTTCCGCCACATTCACCACAGCCGGAACCGGCACCGGCAACCGTCCATGTTGGCACATAACAAAGCCTTGCCCTTCGTTCAATGACTTGACAATAACTTCATCAATCCCCAAATCATCAATCAACACGGCAATAGAAATAATATCTACGATAGAGTCCACCGCGCCCACTTCATGAAAATGCACTTCCTCCACGGCACAGCCATGCGCTTTTGCCTCAGCTTCTGCCACAATTCTAAACATTTTTTTAGCAAGATTCCGAGCTTTGTCAGACATCTCTGCCTTATCAATAATCTCTTCAACCTCTGCCAAATGTCTGTGTTCGTGATGATGATGGTGATGATGATGTTCGCCATATGCCTCTTCATGCGAATGTTCATGATGATGCAAAATCACCTTAAAATCACATCCGCTGATGCTGTAAGATGACTTTTGCGCAACCTCATAGTCAAACTCCTGAACAGGCAAACTTTTCAAAACCGCATCCAACTTATCTCGGCTTGCGCCCAAATCAAGCAAAGCCGCCACCAACATATCACCGCTGATACCAGAAGCCCCTTCCAAATACAAATATTGAGACATTTACTTTATTCTCCTCAAAATCTTGCAAGCCGTAACCGCCGCCCCGAAACCGTTATCAATATTCACCACCGAGATCCCCTCCGCGCATGAATTAAGCATTGTCAGAAGCGCCGACAAACCGTTAAACGAAGCGCCATAACCGACAGAGGTCGGTACGGCAATAACCGGAGCCTCAACCAACCCTGCCAAAACACCGGCCAAAGCACCTTCCATTCCGGCAACGGCAATAACGATTTCCGCTTTTCTGATTTCCTCCAACTTGGCAAATAATCTGTGGATTCCGGCAACACCGACATCATAAAAACGATCAACCTTTGCACCGAAAAACTCAGCCGTCCGTGCCGCTTCTTCCGCCACGGGCAAATCGGCCGTGCCTCCGGTACAAACGGCGATTCTGCTTTTGAGCTGAGCCATTGTTCCACTTTTTAAGACAAGCGTTTTGGAACATTCGTCATACTCTATCGCAAGCCCTTCTGTTTTCACAAAATCAGCCTGCTCTTGAGAACATCTGGTTCCCAAAACCGCAATTTTTTGCTCGGCAAAAGTTTTTAAAATCTTTGCCAGCTGTTCTTTGGTTTTGCCGGCACAATAGATTGTTTCCGGCATTCCGGTTCTGTCTTTGCGGCTCAAGTCCAACTTGGCAAAGCCTAACTCTGCAAAACTATCTGCCATCTATTTTCCAAACCCCAAGTCTTTCAGCCAACCGGAGATTCCCATTGTGCGACTGCCATATCCGACCCAACCGTCAGATAAAACTTCGCAACCTTTGCATTGTTTGGTCATATCAGCAATCGTGTTTTGCGCACCGCCACCGCCATGCGTAATAAACGGAACAACCTTTTTGCCGGACAAATCATAGCTTTCCAAAAAACTGCTGACTTGCGGTGTAATGGTTCCCCACCAGTTTGGCGAGCCTAAGAAGATAACATCATATTGCGCGATATCAGCAACATTTGAAGTCAACTTCGGACGATATCCATCCCTAATTTCTTTCTGAGCCTGCAATGTCATTTGACGATATTCTTCCGGATAACTTCCTTCGGTTTTAATCTCAAACAAATCTCCGCCGACTTTTTCATGGATAGCCTCAGCTACCTCTTTGGTGTTTCCGCTATAAGAATAATAAGCGACCAAAATCTTGGCATTTTCCTTGTTCATATTTTCGTTCTCCCGCATCTGCGCCATAATCTTATAGCTTGAAAAAACAATAACGGAAAAGACAATAAGACCTAAAAACAAAAACTTATTCATTTTCAATTTCTCCCTTAGGCTTCAAAAGTTTTGGCCACTTCCTTCATCCACTTGCTGATTTCAATATGCTGCGGACAATTCTTTTCACACATTCTGCATCCGATACAAGAAGATGCCTTGCCATGTGTCTTAATCAGGTTTGCATAATAAACCGCCTGAGCATTAAACGGCTTATCGCCGCGTTCTTGTTTTTCGGCATTATACAAAGCAAAATAATCTGGAATGGCAATCTTCATCGGACAAGCCTCAACACAATATTTACATGCCGTGCACGGAATGGTAATTTCATCATGCAAAGTCTTAACCGCTGTTTCCACAACTCTCATCTCTTGCTCGTTTAAGGGCTTAAAGTTTTGCATATAAGAAGTGTTGTCTTCCACTTGTTCCATATTGCTCATACCGCTCAAAACCATCATTACACCGTCCAAACTTGCGGCATAACGAATAGCCCAAGAAGCCACCGACATATTAGGCTCAGCATTCTTAAAAATCTTCTCCACCTTAGGCGGAACCATAGCCAAACTACCACCCTTAACCGGCTCCATCACAATAACCGGTTTGTTGTATTTTTGCGCAACCTCATAGCATCTTCTGGATTGTATGCTGGCATTATCCCAGTCAATATAGTTAATCTGCAACTGTACAAACTCAACTTCCGGATGTTCCTTCAGCACCTCTTCCAACATCTCCGGAGAATCATGGAAAGAAAAGCCGAAATGCTTAACTTTTCCTTCTTTCTTCTTGTTTTCAACAAACTTAAAGCTGTCATATTTGCGTGCATTGCCGATTGTATTAGCATTAACATTATGCACCAGATAATAGTCAAAATAATCCAAACCGGTTTTTTCTAATTGTTTGTTAAAGATTTCTTCTTGGTGCTCTGCGCTCTTGAGCATACCGATAGGCAGCTTGCTGGCTACGGTAAACTTGTTTCGCGGATGTCTTTCCACCAAGGACTTTCTGAGCGCATTTTCGCTTTCATAACCCATATACATCCAGGCCGTGTCAAAATAAGTGAAGCCTCTGTCCAAAAATGTATCAACCATCTTGTTTAGAGTATCATAATCAATGGATGTCTGATCAGCCGGATTCTTAAGCGGCAAACGCATAAACCCGAAACCGAGCTTATTTTTGGGGTTAATCTGACTTTTAACGGATTCTGCAACCGCAATCTTGTCCGCAAGAGTCAATTTCGGCAAAGCCGACAAAGCAAAAGCAGCCAAAGTTGTCATCAAAAACTCTCTCCTGTTCATAGAAAAAACTCCTCTCAAAAACTGATTCGTGCTAAGGATAACATTTTGAGCTTACTCTAGGTCAAGCGTTTTTTTATTATCCTAATCAAAAAATATTACCTTTCCAAAATCTCTGCACGCGCTGCAAAACCACCCTTAGATTCGCTCAAATATTCCAAACCGCTTTCCACCTCACCGAGCTCAATAAGACTTTTATCCGGCATCAAACTATGCGTTTTATAAAAAAAGCCAAAATTTCCCCAAGGGGCATAAATAAACATCTTTCCCGCCGTTGCAATCATACCGCGCGGCGCATCTTTTAAGGATATTGGTTTTGGAAATTCACTGATTTTTTCCTCACCCGCAAAATCAATAAATTCAAACTCCGCCGGCAACATCTGCACAAATTGGTGTGCCGCAGAATTATCCGCCATCTGCACCACAACTTCTTTGCCGCTGTCTAAGGTCAATTTAATTTTCATCGCTTCCGCACTCCAAGCAAAATCTAAAAAAGAAATAAAAGCTATCAAAAATACCAAAAGTTTTTTCATAAAACTTATTCCTCATAGATAGGTTTATAATTTTCAATTTCCGTATTCTTAATCATGTTGATTGTCGTCATCGCATTAGGCAAACCGATGTATGGGATTGCTTGAACCATTGCCGCCAAAAGTTTTTCTTTATCATTTCCGGCTCTCATTGCCCCAACCACATGCGCCTCAATCTGTTTTTCAGCACCCATTGCCGTCAGTATCACCAAAGACAAAAGCTCTCTTTGCTTAACATCAAGCCCTTTGCGGGTATAAAAATCGCCGAAACAAAAATCCGTTAAGGTGTCAGGCACTACGTTCTTATATTCGGTAGGCAGTTTTGCCATCGCTTTTTTCACCTCATCGCCATAAAGTTTTTGCTGAATTTCCAAACCCTTAAGATGTCTGTCCTCATCCGTGGTTGTGCCTGTTTTTTCCAACGGCAATTTAATATTTCTCTCTTTCGCCACCTCATTAAAAACCCCAATGGCGTTCAATGTCTTCGGAAAACCGATAAACGGCGCACATTGATAAATCGCTTCTCTTATTTCCAAAGGTGTATTCCCCACATTCAACGCCGCATTAATATGCGCTTTAAGTTGAGGCAGCGTCTGCATTGTTGCCAAAGAAACAACCGTAATCATTTCCCTTTCCTTATGAGTTAAATTGCCCGTAAAAAAGACCTCACCGAAAATATTGCGTTGCAATATCTCCATAAACTCAGGGTCTGTCGGATTCTCTACCCGTTCTGCCTGAAAAAGAGTCCTAAAAACCTCATCTGCCTTATCCGCACGTGTCATAATTTTTTCCTCCGCTGCCACAAAGTTAACACACCAAAACAAATTCAAAAATAAAGTAAAAACAAAAATTTTCATCCGCCTTACTCCCATATTTTTTTAACTATTATGGTTGACGAGAAGGCGGAAGTCTAATATTGTTTTCTTATAAAGCCATAAATATTTTTTATAGTGAGGCAAGATGGAGCTAACCCAATTATTACAATTCAAGACCATTGCCGAATGCAAAACCATGACCCTGGCGGCAGAGCGTTTGCACATCTCCCAACCTGCTTTAAGTATGAGTTTAAAAAAGCTGGAAGAAGAACTTGGCACCCCTCTGTTTGAGCGCAAAAAAAACAACATCAGCTTAAACAAATCCGGCGAGCTCGCCTTCACTTATGCCTGCGCCATCTTAGGTCAAGCCGAAGAAATGAAAAACGCTTTCCGCCAATATGCCAAAGAAAACAACCACCTGAATTTAGGTTTTTGCGACCCCGGACCCATGCGTTTTTCCGCACCGCTTTTACAAAAAAGCAACCATAATCTTTCCATTTCCTCAGAGCTTATTGACGATGACAAAACCTTGCTAAACAGCTTGTTAACTAAAAAGTTTGATGCCGTAATATCTCTTGAAAAACTGGAACATTCGGATGTTGAAAGCCTGCCCTTTGCCAAAGAACAACTAATGTTGTCTCTCCCTAAAGGCGACAAACTTGCCAACAAAACCAGTATCAATTTGCACGACTACCCCAACCGAGAATTTGCCGTTTATCGCTCATATTGCGCCTATGAACGAAAGATGCAAAACTTTATGGACTGGCTGATATCCTTACCCAACATAACCATATATACGGATTACTTCATCTTCCGACAAATGCTGGAACAAAAAAATGTCCTAAGCTTCACCACACGTCTGGTTCAAACCTATCGCAATGATGGCGAAAGAATCATCATTCCCCTAGAAGATGATGGTATCTCGGCAACCTATTGGCTTTCATAT
The DNA here is from genome assembly GCA_944392155.1 of uncultured Alphaproteobacteria bacterium. Taxonomy (GTDB): domain Bacteria; phylum Pseudomonadota; class Alphaproteobacteria; order RF32; family CAG-239; genus Scatacola_A. The sequence continues at coordinate 30,131 of CALXVR010000019.1, forward strand.
AGCAAAGACAACAAAAAACGCCTCAGGTTCATTCTTTCTTGGATGGATGAAAATGCTCTCATGCTTTTAGGGACAGACCGCAAGCTATAAATAAAAATTATAAGACCATAACAAAATAATATTAGACGATTGCTTATTTGCGCTCTAAAATCATATAAAAAAAGGAACTGACATGCTGAAAATTCTAACCATTCTCTTCATTGTTGTTTTAATTCTATGCGGTCTCGTTTGGCGCGAAATCGGCGCATCACCCTCTGCGGAAGAATTGAAAAAATACGAACATTTACCTTATTTCAAACATGGCAAATTTCAAAGTCCGCAAAAAATGGTTTATGACTTTGACAATGTCCGCAACGGTCCTGCGAGCTGGTTTCGTTTTATCAAAAGCTCACCTTTTGCTCCTAAACAATCGCTCCCGATGCAAAAACTTTCTAAAGAGAGTTTTCCAACGCAAACCGAAAATTTCGCTTTATATTGGCTCGGACATTCTATGGCTTTAATGGACTTTGGCGGCAAAAGAATCATCTTTGACCCTGTTTTTGACAACGCCGCACCTATAGCTTTTATGGTTCCGCGTTATGGTGCTGCACCGCTAAAACGTAAGGACTTACCTAAAATAGACTTTGTCATCATCACCCACAACCACTATGACCACTTGGAAAGAAAATCCGTTCAATATCTCAAAGATTCGCATTTCATTGTTCCTTTGGGTGTTGGTACCGCACTTCGCGGTTGGGGTATAAAAGCTGAGAATATAACCGAACTCGGCTGGGGCGAAAATTTTGAAGCTGACGGAATAAGCATTTTTGCCGAAACAGCCGTACATTACTCAAGCCGAGGCTTTGGCGACCGCAACAAAACTTTATGGAACTCTTATGTTCTAAAAAACAAAGACCAAAAAATATTTTGGAGCGGCGACAGCGGCTACGGCAAACATTTTGCAGATATTGGCAATAAATATGGACCTTTTGACCTTGCGGCTATAGAAATAGATGGCTGGAACACCGGCTGGCCGAACACACATATGTTCCCGCAAGAAGTCATCAAAGCCGCTCAAGAGCTAAAAACAAAAAAACTTCTGCCTTTGCATTGGGCGGTGTTTGACTTAGCTTTGCATCCTTGGCATGAATCTATTGATATGCTTTTTGCGGAAAATAAGAATACGGATATTGAAATCCTGACACCTTTGATGGGCGAAAAACTCACCCCCACCTCTAAAACCTCAAAATGGTGGTAAAATATATTAACCAAAAACCCCGCACAAGGCGGGGCTTTTGATTAATGGCGGAGAGATAGGGATTACTCTGCGCTCCGCTTGAGTTGCACAGGCACTCTTTCGCTTCGCTCACCGGCGTGCTCCCGCCCGCCTTTCGCTGGTAGTCGAACCCCTCTCCCTAGGGTTCAAATCCCAACCCTCCTCATCATTAACCAAAAACCCCGCACAAGGCGGGGCTTTTGGTTAATGGCGGAGAGATAGGGATTACTCTGCGCTCCGCTTGAGTTGCACAGGCACTCTTTCGCTTCGCTCACCGGCGTGCTCCCGCCCGCCTTTCGCTGGTAGTCGAACCCCTCTCCCTAGGGTTCAAATCCCAACCCTCCTCATCATTAACCAAAAACCCCGCACAAGGCGGGGCTTTTGGTTAATGGCGGAGAGATAGGGATTCGAACCCTAGGTACACCGATAGGCGTACAATTGATTTCGAGTCAACCGCATTCGACCACTCTGCCATCTCTCCACAGCTGACTACACTTTAATAAAAGCAATTCTGATATTTTGCAAGCCAAATTTTACAAAAAAGAACCGTTTATTTGAAAACCCAAACCCGTTCTTCTAAAGGCAAATAAGTTTTTTCGCCGGCTGCTGTTTCAATACTTCCCAGCGGCATTTGCGCCCTCAACCGCCAACTTTTCGGCAAATTCCAAATCTCGTGAACCTTCTCATCAATCAGCGGATTATAATGTTGCAAACTCGCTCCGACATTTTGCTCCGCCAAAGCTGTCCAAACCATATATTGCAACATTCCGTTGGCCTGCTCAGCCCAAATCGGAAAATTCTCGGCATATAACGGATATTTCTTTTGCAAACTTTCCGTTACTTCATCATCAATAAAATACAAAACCGTCGCAAAACCGGCAGCAAAAGAGTTTATCTTTTCTTCGGTCTTGGCAAAAGCCTCCGCCGGAACTTTTTCGCGCAAACACTCCTTAACCACATTCCACAAACGCTGATTCTGTTCGCCAAACAATATCACCACACGCCCCGATTGCGAGTTAAAAGCTGTCGGACAATGCTTAACCATATTTTGCACCAAGCTGACAATTTCATCTTCCACCAAAACTTTTTCTTGTCCCAAAGCATAAATTGAGCGGCGTTTTTCCGCTAATTTCAAAAATCCGTCTTTCATCTAGCCCTCCTCAAATTCATCTTTACAAGGATAAATATTTCTCTTCCCGCATCTTTTCAAGCAATTCGGAAGACATATTTTTAACAAACAATCCCACCAGATTAAACTTACTGACCATTTCTGCCGGATACAAACGCTCAAACCTCAGCATCAATTCATCTTTGCTGTCATAACCCAAGAGCTCAGGTGTAAGATAATCCACCATATCTTCAAAATTTTCAAATATTGCCATGCCTCGAAGTTGGGTCAACAATTTTTCCTGTGTCATAGAATTAACAAACTCAATCATATCCCCGATTTTAAGCTGTTGACGTTTCTTGTCGAACAATCTTACATCAACATATCTTTCACTGTTTTTCATTTTGTTAAATGAAATATAGTTAGATTGCATGGTATATTTCATAAAACATCCCCCTTAGTTATTAATTCTGATACCCTCGAGCATTTGGTATTCAAACAAGGCAAAATTATCCGTCATTCCGCTGATATGGTCAACAATCAGATGTACTCTGAGCCACCACTCCAAAACATCTCTGCCATAAGTCTCAACGGCTTGCGGATTATTCAGCCATTCCTTTAGCTGATTCTGATAACTTCTGACACATCTCTTTGACAAACGGTTAAACAAATGCTTTTCATAAGCCAACCCATCAACTTTTTTGCCTTCAACAAATGCCGAAAAGTCGCTCTGAGAAAGCTCCAACAACCGCGAAAAATACTTATTAAGCAAACCATAAATAACTGAGAAACCGGAGAGCTCAATACTCTCAGCCTCTTCAGATTGATAAATATATTTTACCGAAAAAGTCTTAATCACATCCAAAACCCGACCGATAAGCATTTTTTTGTTAATCAGCTCCTCTGCCGTACCACTGCAAAATTCCTCATACCGGGACACAAACTCCTCAGCCGCGGCTTCCACTGCTTTGTGGCTGATATCAATACAAACACTAGCCCCGAAATCATCAGCAAAAGTTTTTTTGGTCAAGCCCTCAACCGGAATTTTCTCATCTCCGTACCGCTCCTGCCAAATCTGCTGGAATGAAGATAAAAATTCTTCCGGCGAAATAATCTTTTTCTTCACGGCATCCGAAATATCACTCAAGCAATAAGAGATATCATCCGCCGCCTCCATAATATAAGTCAAAGGATAACGTCGTCCTTTTCCCCAACCGATAAGCTCATAGGCCTTCTCAACGAGCGGCGCTTCAGTTTGAAAATAACCTGCTTTTTTCTTAATTTTCTTTCCCTCGCTAGCCTCTCCGGCAGCACGAGCATATTTCACTGCCGCCAATAATGAAGGAATGGTCAAGTTCAATGCAAACTCATCTTTTTCACAATGCAACCGACTGATTATTCTGATTCCTTGCGGATTCCCATCAAACTCATAAAAATCCGCCAACAAAGGGCTTATTTTTTCAACATTAATATGCGCATTAGCGGCATAAACAGGCAAACGTTCTTTGGCCCATTTTACCAAGGCCGCCTCACCAAAATGTCCGAACGGTGGATTCCCGATATCATGCATCAGGCAGGCATTTTCCACCACGGCCGGAATCTCAACCGCATTTTCATCACTGATTTTTTGCTTTTTGCAAAGCTCTCTGGCAATCTTACTCGCCAAGATTTTACCGATATCCGCCACTTCCAAAGAATGCGTCAGGCGTGAGCGCACACTGGAATTAAGTTCCAAGGAAAACACTTGTGCCTTTTGTTGCAAACGCCGAAAAGAAGAGGAATAAATAATCCGCGACTTATCGCTAAAAAACTCTTCCAAAGCCACACGACCGCCGATTTCAGACTTTCTGAGACGAATAGGTTGTAAAATCTTATCAAACAAATTATCTGTCATAATCAAACTCATTTTTTTAAATTATAATCATTATTTATAACAGAAAAATAAAATCTGATAAGAAATATTTACAATTTTTACCGATGCACCCCAACCTGAAATGAGATATAATTTCATAATCTAAAATAAGCCCAATTGCCAATAAACAGAAAGGCTCCTTAAAAGAGCCTTTCTGTTTATTATAGATATTTTTAGTAATGTGCCCAAGTACAATCGCATTGGTTACGACCTTGGCTATCATAACAAGAGCCAGTCGGACAACAACAGTTTCGTCCTCCGCAGTTAAGTACGGTTCCATCACAAAGTCCGCCACCCGAAGACTCTTTTACACACGAACTTCCGGATTCCGTATAACCAGAATTACAGCGCCATCCTCTGCATTTAGACGAACAATCCGTATAATATGCTGTACATGTAGCATTACTCGGAACATTGACAGCAGTTCTGTTGCGGCAGTTGTCGGAGTAACAAGTCTGGCACTTAGATGAGCAGCTTGAATAGTAAGTTTGGCATCCATAGGTGCAAGATTGATTTGTAAGTCCATCACAAGGATCTTCCGGCTCCTCAGGCTCATTCGGCTCATCCGGTTCGGTATTACAACTTGTGCAAACAGAAGAACAACAAGATGTTGAAGAAGACCAACTAGCGCATCCGGCAGAACCGCAGCTGACACCACTCTGACAGCTTACACCCTCACAAGGATCTGAAGGCGGAGTCGA
>CALXVR010000020.1 GCA_944392155.1 uncultured Alphaproteobacteria bacterium
AGACCAACAAAAGCATTGTTATACTTGAAGGGATAAGCCTGCTTACGAGAATCTCGGTGGCGGCAATGTCTTGCGGCATAAATTTTTGCAGGGTAAACAAGTATCCGCGCATGGAAAAGGCTGTGCCTAAAAGTAAAGGACCGAGTGTGATAACCGTCCAGTAAAGCGTAATCTTGGTGGTCAAACGGCGCGGACGCGTTACTTTAAATATGAAATTCAGACTATTTTCAATAGTGGAGAGCATCAAAATGGCCGTGATGGCAATACTGACAACGCCGATGGTGGTCAGTTGCGCTGAGGCGTCAATGAATTCTATCAGATATTGGCTGACCTCTTGTTCAATCGTTGGAACAAAGTTGCGCAGCAAAAAGTCTTGGATTTGTTCTTTGACACTATCAAAAACAGGAAAAGCGGAGAAAACAGACAAGCCTATGGCAAAAAGCGGAACAATGGCAATAAGCGAAGTATAGCTTAAAGAGGCGGCGACACGAAAAATTGTATCGTTTTGAGCGCGACGCCCTAAAAAAAACAAAAATTCTCTAATGGTTTCCGTGTGTTTACGTAGTTTGCTTTTAAATTCGGTTTTCCAATACATACTGATTACCTGAAAAAAAGTGTTTACAAAGAATGTTTAATTTAATAAAAAGTCTATCAGAATTTGATTTTAATATATTTAATTTTTTAAATAAAGCAAAGGAAAATATTATGAATGGGACTACACCGTTGATGGCCGGTAAAAAAGGTTTGATTATGGGCTTGGCAAATGATAAGTCCATTGCGTGGGGTATTGCTCAGGCTTTGGATGCGCAGGGGGCTCAGCTCGCTTTCTCTTATCAGAATGAGGCTTTGGAAAAAAGAGTTAAGCCGCTTTCGGAAACTCTTCATTTTGAACCGACTCTGATTAAGTGTGATGTTACCGACTCTGCCAGCGTTGAGGCTTGTTTTAAAGAGTTGGGCGAAAAGTGGGGCAAAATTGATTTTGTCGTTCATGCTATTGCTTTTTCAGATAAAAACGAGCTTAAAGGTCGGACAATTGATACAACTTTGCCGAACTTTTTGAATACAATGCATATTTCTTGCTATTCTTTCTTGGAAACTTGCCGTTGCGCTGCTCCGATTTTGAATGATGGCGCCGGTATTGTTACTTTGACCTATTTGGGTGGCGAGAGAACTTTGCCGAACTATAACATTATGGGTGTGGCTAAGGCTGCTTTGGATGCCGCTGTTCGTTATGCAGCTGTTGACCTCGGTGTTCAGAATGTTCGCGTCAATGCTATTTCTGCCGGTCCGATTAAGACTTTGGCTGCTTCCGGTATCGGTGATTTCCGCAAGATTTTGCGTTGGAATGAGCTCAATGCTCCGTTGAAGCGCAATGTTACGCAAGATGAAGTCGGTCGCGCTGCTTTGGCTTTGTTGTCTGATCTGGGCTTGGGTATTACGGGTGAAGTTTTGCACGTTGATGCCGGTTACCATTCTATTGGTATGGTAGCTTTGGATAAAGCTCATGAGTCAGCTGAGGTTTTGGCTGAATTTTAACTTGAGTTTTAAGTCATAATCTTTATATTAAAAGCCATTGGCCTTGTCGGTTGATGGCTTTTTTGTGAAAGTATGAGAAAATGAATCAGATTGAAACACCTTTTCCGGCCTTGAAAACAAACAGAAAAAAAGCTTTGGCTACCAAAATTTTGATGAAATCGGTGGTCTATTCGTTTGCTTTATTTGGTTTGCTTTTTATTTTGCTGCTTTTGTTTGTGCTGAATATGCTCAGACAAGATGATTTTGTGGCGACAGAAGTACCGGAGAAGGCGATTTTGGTTGTTGATTTTAATGAAAACTATGCCGAAACCAGAAGTGACGATTTGTTTACGGAGTTTTCCGGTGTGCCTTCTTTATCTTTCTATGATTTGATTAAAGCTATTAATTTGGCTGCTTTAGACCCCAAAGTTAAGGCTTTTATCGGTAATGTGAGTGTTTCGGGACTCGGGTTGGCGCAGATTGAGGATTTGCGTGAAGCCGTAAAAGTTTTTCGAAGCACAGGCAAGAAAGCTTATCTTTACTCGACGGGATTTGGCAGTTTTGGGCAGGGTATGCGTGAATATTATCTGGCAACGGCTTTTGATGAGATTTGGATGCAGCCGACAACCGAGGTCGGAATTACGGGTGTGAGCATAGAAGTTCCGTTTGTCAGAGGGTTGTTGGATAAATTTGGAATAAAGCCGGAGTTTTATGCCAGACATGAATATAAAAATGCGGCTGCGTCGTTGTTGAACAAGGAATTTAGCAAAGAATATCAGAGCGAGATGAAAAAGCTTGGTGGCGGTATCTTTGAAAAAATGATTGAAGATATGGCTGAAGCCAGAGGTATTGCAAAGAAAGAGATTGAAAAAGCGGTTAATGAGGCTCCGATTGTTGCTGAAAAAGCTTTGGAGCTGAAATTAATTGATAAGATCTCCTATAAGCCAGATTTGATTGAGCAAGTGATGAATGATACTAATGCCGAAATGGTTAATGTGTTGGATTATGCTCTTAACATAAAAGAAGGCAAAAAAAATCGTCCGACCGTGGCTTTGATGGTTCTGGACGGAATGATTACGGAAGGCGAGAGTATGTCTAGTCCGTTGCAAGGAGAGGCGGCTGTCGGAGCGGATACGGTAGCTCGTCAACTTGATGAAATCGCACAAGATGAAAATGTTAAGGCTTTGGTTTTGCGTATTAATTCTCCGGGAGGAAGTTATACGGCTTCTAATGAGATTTGGTATGCCATTATGCGTATGAAAAGTAAAAAGATGATTCCCGTTGTTGTATCCATGGGAGATTATGCCGCATCGGGCGGGTATTTTGTGGCTTTGGCGGGAGATTATATTATTGCCGAACCTCTTACAATTACCGGTTCTATCGGTGTTTTGGGCGGTAAGATGGTTTTGAGTGAGCTTTGGAAAAAGCTTGATATCAATTGGGGCGAAGTTAAGTTTGGTAAAAATGCCGGAATTTTGAGCTCTAATCACGTTTTTTCACCGGCAGAAAAGGTCATATTTAATCGCTCTTTGGATAATATTTATAAAGATTTTACGGAAAAGACCGCAACAATCAGAGATATTAATCCCAACGAGATGGATCGTCTGGCTCGGGGCAGAGTTTGGTTGGGGCTAGATGCCGTTGATAACAAGTTGGTGGATGCTTTGGGCGGAATTAACGTCGCTGTGGCAAAAGCTAAAGAATTAGGCGGAATTGAGCCTAAAACACGCTTTAATATTACTTACTATCCCAAACGCAGAAGTTTTCAGGAAAAATTGGCGCAAATGCTCGGAAATGGTCCGAAAATTTCTGTTAATAAGGTTGTTAATGATTTTGGCTTTGAGACCAATGATATTAATATGTTGAAAAGAATGAAGTATGAGACGGTGTTGCCGCCGTTTAAAATTGTTTATTAAGAGGAAAAAAAGATGGCTATAGATACTGAAACCGTGAAAAGGGTGGCGTTTTTGTCACGCCTGAGAGTGGACGAAGATAAAATTGCGGAAACCGAGGAAGAATTTAATAAGATTCTCAACTGGGTTGAGCAACTGAATGAAGTTGACACAGATAATGTGGAGCCGCTGGTTTCGGTTAACCAAACGAATTTGGAATGGCGACAAGATGAAGTTAACGATGGCGAAAAAGCAGAAGAAGTGCTGAAAAATGCACCGATGTCCGAGTTTGGATATTTTGTTGTGCCGAAGGTTGTGGAGTAGGGAAGATGACAGATTTAACAAGATTGACAATCGCTGAGGCCTTGAAAGGGCTCAAAAGCAAGGAATTCAGCTCTGTAGAACTGACAAGCGCTTATGTTGAAAAGATGCAAAGCCACCGCGATCTTAATGCTTATGTTTTGGAAACACCCGAAAAAGCTTTAGAACAAGCCAAAGTTTCCGATGAGAAGTATAAAAACGGCACAAACGGAGCTTTGGAAGGTATTCCGCTCGGTATTAAAGATTTGTTTTGCACCAAAGGTATTCGTACCACGGCTTGCTCGCATATCTTAGATGGTTTTGTTCCGGAGTATGAGTCAACGGTTACACAAAAATTGTTAGATGCCGGAGCTTCTTTCTTGGGTAAGCTTAATATGGATGAGTTTGCTATGGGCGGAAGCAACGAGACCAGCTATTATGGTCCTGCGGTTAACCCGTGGAGTAAAGATAAGGCTCTGGTAGCCGGTGGTTCTTCCGGTGGTTCGGCTGCGGCTGTTGCTGCAAATATTTGTGCGGCGGCTACGGGAACGGATACCGGCGGTTCTATTCGTCAGCCTTCGGCTTTTTGCGGCGTGACGGGAATTAAGCCGACTTATGGTCGTTGTTCTCGCTATGGTATTATGGCTTTTGCGTCATCTTTAGACCAAGCCGGACCGATTGCCAAAGATGTTCGCGATTGTGCCATTTTGCTCAAGGCTATGTCCGGTTATGATAATAAAGATTCAACCTCGGCGAAAGTTGATGTGCCTGATTTTGAAAAATTTTTGGGACAAGATGTTAAAGGTATGAAAATCGGTGTTCCGGCAGAATATAGACCGGAAGGTTTGAACGCCGAGATTGCCGCGGTTTGGGACAAAGGTATTGAGATGCTCAAAGCACGCGGGGCCGAGATTGTTAATATTTCTTTGCCGCATACCAAATATGCTTTGGCAACTTATTATATTATTGCTCCGGCGGAGGCTTCTTCAAACTTGGCTCGCTATGATGGTTTGCGTTATGGTTTGCGTGTTCCTGGTGAGCATTTGGATAATATGTATATCAACAGCCGTTCGGAAGGTTTCGGCAAAGAGGTAAAACGCCGTATTATGATTGGCACATATGTTTTGTCTGCCGGATATTATGACGCTTATTATCTGAAGGCGCAGAAAGTTCGCCGCCTTATCCGTGATGACTTTATGAAGGCTTTTGAGAAATGTGACGTGATTTTGACGCCGACGGCGCCAACTCCTGCTTTCCCGATAGGTGATAAGTCCATGCAAGAGAATCCGATTAATATGTATTTGAATGACGTGTTTACGGTTTCCGTAAGTTTGGCCGGTTTGCCTGCCATGAGTTTGCCCGCCGGTTTGTCTGCCGAAGGTTTGCCTTTGGGCTTGCAGGTTATCGGAAAAGCGTTTGACGAAGGTGCGGTTTTCAAAACAGCTTCGGCCTTGGAAGAAGATATTAAGTTTGTGAGGAAGTAAAAATGGCTGGATATATCATTGAAACAAAAGAAAACAAATGGGAAGTTATCTGTGGTTTGGAAATCCATTGCCAGATTATTTCAAAGTCTAAGATGTTTAGCGGGGCTTCTACGGTTTTTGGGGCTGATGCAAACGAACATGTGTCCTTCGTTGATGCCGGAATGCCCGGAATGTTGCCGGTTTTGAACGAAAGATGTGTTCATCAGGCCGTTAAAACCGGTTTGGGATTGAATGCCAAAATCAACAAATATTCGCAATTTTCCCGCAAAAACTATTTCTATGCAGACTTACCGCAGGGTTACCAGATTACGCAGTTCCAATATCCGATTGTCGGCGAAGGAAAGGTGCTTATTAATCTGGAAGACGGAACAACCAAGGAAATAGGCATTGAGCGTATGCATATTGAGCAGGATGCCGGAAAGTCCATTCATGATATTGACCCGAAAAAGACCTTTATTGACTTGAACCGGGCGGGTGTCGGCTTGATGGAAATTGTTACAAAACCTGATTTTCGTTCTCCTGAAGAAGCCGGTGCTTTTTTGAGAAAACTTCGTTCCATTTTGCGTTATTTGGAAACTTGTGACGGAAATATGGATGAAGGCTCTATGCGTTGCGATGTTAACGTTTCGGTACGCAAAGTCGGCGAGGAAGGTTACAGAACACGTTGTGAGATGAAAAACGTGAACTCGGTCAAGTTTGTGATGGCAGCCATTGAGAACGAGGCCAAGCGCCATGTTGAAGTTTATGAAAACGGCGGAAAAATTGAGCAGGAAACCCGTCAGTTTGATCCATTGACCGGTCAAACAAAAGTTATGCGTAAGAAAGAGTTTGCTCATGATTATCGTTATTTCCCCGAGCCGGATTTACCGCCTTTGGTCTTGACGGACGAATATATTGAGGATATTCGCAAAGAGATGGTTGAGCTTCCGGATGCTAAAAAAGCACGTTTTATCAAAGATATGGGCTTGACTCCTTATGATGCCGATATCTTGTGCGAAAACAAGGAAGTTGCAGCTTTCTTTGAAAAGGCGGCTCAGGGTAGTGATGGCAAAAAGGTAGCTAACTGGATTATGGGTGATTTCTTCGCAATGCTGAAAGCACGCCATCTGGAGCTTGAACAAAGCCCGATTAAGCCTGAGTATATTGGAAAACTTGTTAACCTGATTAACAGCAATGTTATTTCGGGAAATATCGGTAAGGAAGTTTTCCAGATTATGGCCGAAACAGGTGAAGAACCTGAAAAAATCGTAGAAGAAAGAGGGCTTAAACAGGTTACGGATACCGGCGCAATTGAGGCAATTGTTGACCAAGTAATTGCGGATAATCCGGATAATGTTGCCGCATATAAGGCTGGAAAAACGGCGTTGGCCGGATGGTTTGTCGGTCAGGTTATGAAAGCCTCAAAAGGCAAGGCAAACCCAGGAATCGTTAACAAAATGATTGCTGAAAAGCTGAAGTAATCTTCTTGGGGCGGCATTCCACCGCCCCAAATTTTGCTTTATGGATTGCGGAATATGGATTTTTTAGAGTTTTTGAAAAATTATCAAGCATTTAATGAAGAGGAAGAAGCCGAGCGCAAGGAGATTGTGCAATTTGTGCAGGCTTTTGGTGATAAGGCTTATGACAGAGATAATTTGGTCGGGCATTTTTCTTCTTCGGCGTGGATTGTGAACAAAGACCGCAGCAAAGTGTTGATGATTTATCATAATATGTATAAAACTTGGGCTTGGGTCGGCGGACATGCGGACGGAGACAAAGATTTGCTTCATGTGGCTTTGAAAGAAACACAAGAGGAAACAGGTCTTACGAATGTTAAACCTGTTTTTGATACGCCGATTGATTTGAATATGATGGTGGTGCATAACCATTATAAACGCGGTGCTTTTGTGCCAAGGCATTTGCACCCGAATGTGGTTTATTTGTTGGAAGCAGACGAAAATGAACCAATTCGTATTAAGGAAGATGAAAATTCTGCTGTCGGTTGGCTTGTGTTTGATGAGGTTAAAGACTATGTAACAAATGAATATACCATAGTTTATTATCAACGCATTATGGAAAAAATAAGAAAATATAAGTGGTAGGTAAAAATGAGCAGTGTTTTGTTGCAAGGATTGTTGGCATCTTTAGTCGCCGGTTTGGTTACCGGTGTGGGTGGTTTTATGATTTTTTTGAAGAAAAAATACACCCAGGATAACATTAATTGTATGCTTAACATTGCGGCTGGGGTTATGTTGGCAGCTTCATTCTTTGGGCTTTTGGTGCCTTCCATGCATAAGATTACAACTTTTCATCCGGATATTCATATTGCCGGATTTTGGTTCTGCGGAGCTGTCTTTGTCGGTGTGGCGTTGGTGTGGTTGTTGAATGATCTTTTGCCACATGAGCATAATAATATGGGATTGCATGGTTTGCATTTTACACTCAAAAAGGCTTGGCTCTTTATTATTGCCATCACGCTTCACAAACTCCCCGAAGGTTTGGCTGTCGGCGTGGCTTACAGTGCCGAAGATTTTATGAATCCGGATAGCTTAGTTATAGGTATTGCCGTGCATAATATTCCTGAAGGCCTGACAATAGCCATTTCTTTGGTGGCGGCAAAATGTTCTAAACTTAAGGCCGCGACAACAGCGTTGATTATCGGTATGGTACAGCCTTTGGGGGCTTTGCTCGGATTGTTGACAATGGGCTTGAGTGATAAAATCGTTCCTTTGGGAATGGCAATGGCCGGCGGAACGCTTTTGTTTGTGGTTATTAACGAAATTTTGCCCGAAACTTATGGTATTAAACAAACAGAGAAGTCTGCCTTTGCGGTATTTGCCGGTTTTATCTTTATGACATATATCAGTATGGTTATGGAATAAGATGTGGGTTTTGTTTGCTCTTTTGACCAGTTTTTTTAATGCGGCCTATTTTCTTCTTAACCAGAAAATGGCGATGAGCGCGGCTTTGTTTATGGTCTATCGCGGGTGGGCTGTATTCTTTATGCTTTTGCCGTTTGCTTTTTTCTTTGAGCCGATTGAAAACTGGGAATTTTATGCTTTGTGCGTGGTGCAGGGGGCTTTGGTGGCTTATGCCGATGGGCGTTTTTTTGCAACTTTGCGGCGCTTTGGTGCAGAAGTCGCAACTTCCTTGCAACCTTTTTCCATCGGAATAACTTTTGTTTTATGGCTGATTATTGCACCTTCTACAATTTTTGTTTATTTGCAAAAGCCGATGGAGGCTTTGTTTATTGTTTCGGCCTTGGCGGGGATTGTTGTTTCAGTCAGGTTATTTAATAAAAGTAATGTCAGTATGCAGGCGCTAAAATTTGTGGTTTCGGCTCTTGTGGTCGGGGCTATGTGCGATATCGTCAACAAAAAAGCCATGAGCTACGGGCAGGGAGATGTTGTTTCGGCAAGTTATTTCTATGTCTTACTTATTGCTTTAGTGGCAGGCGTTATTAATTTAGTTATTTATTTGCGTCAAGATGGGACGCTTAAACAAGCGGTTGGGGTGCAAAATCTAAAATATTTACCTGTTTTCTTGCTCTTAATCGGTTGTAATGTCAGTAAAAATTTTGCGATGTATTATGCTTTTAATCCATCTTATGTGGCGGCTTTGATGTATATTTATATTTTGTGGATTGCAGGCTATAATTGGTTAAGAGCAAAAATGGTGCCGGATATGGTTTATAATCGGATGAATATTAAAGCGGCGGCTTTGCTGCTTTGTTCTGTTGTGGTTTTAATTTTGGCGGCAGGATAAAAAATGTTGAGAATTATTATTTTTGCTATTGACGTGGAGTGAAACATAATATAAATATAACTCCGTTACCAAAATTGGAGAGTTGGCAGAGTGGTAATGCAGCGGATTGCTAATCCGTCATCCTGTTAAAGGGATGCACAGGTTCGAGTCCTGTACTCTCCGCCACTAAAAGCCACCTTTGAAAAAAGGTGGCTTTTGTATTGGAGATAGGACTACACTCAGGAATGTAAGTTCGCTGTGGTCGCTGTCGCTTTCCTTGCTCACTAACATTTTCTGAGATGTTTCAGACAAAAAACTGATTTTGTATCAGTTTTTTGCTTAGCCATTCTATACTCTCCGCCACTAAAAGCCACCTTTGAAAAAAAAGGTGGCTTTTGTATTGGGTAAAAAGTTTTTTCTGATATTTATTCTTTTTTAATCCGGCAGCGTTATATATTTAGGCGAATAAAACAAAAATCGTGAGGTTAGAATGAAAAAGATTGTATTGTTGGGAATGTTGGCTGTTTTGGCCGGATGTTCTGATTTGTCAAAGTTTACGACGGTTGACAGCAATGCTTCCGCCAAAACAAAGATGCGTGCTTGTATGGTGAGTGAGGCAAACAGTAAGTTTCAGGCCGGAACGTTGTTTACGAAAAGCGTAAGTGCTACCTCGGATGAGATTGTTAATACTTGTCTTAAGAAATTGGCTTTGCAGGCGGCAGGGATTAGCGAGGAATCGCAATCTACGGCGCAGACGATTATTAATAATCTGAAAAATATGGCCAATTAGGACTAAAAAGGATAAAAAAAGACCGCTTTTTAATAAAAAAGCGGTCTTTTTTGTGTGGTAAGATGATCTTTAGAACAAAATCATCTTAATTTCTTCCAAATCCAGCGGCTGAGACGTATATCCGCGTCGGTGGATTTCTTCACATTGCTCTTGCCGCTTAGGTCCTTCCCAAGCGTAGAGCTCCCGAGCCCCCTTAGCAAGGTGGCAATATTCGGTTGGGTAGCATTTTCCTCCCAATGCCTCTTGTAAGGCTTCGGCATGGGCTTTGCTACCGATGAAGTACGAGCTGGTCATATTTAATACTTCATACTCTAACTCATATCTGATAGAGCCGTAGTAAACTCCGTCTCTTAAGACACAAGCTCCGCCATAATACAAGAAAAACATTGTTCCAATGTTTTCTACTCGGCCATTTTGATTCATTGCTCGCTCAAATTCTTGTTTGATTCCTGCGAGCTTTGCTTTTTTTTCATTTAAGTCCATATTCTTATGTTTTAGGGGTTAATAATATCGTTGTTTGAAGGAGATAATATCATATTTATTTGAGGTTGTAAACACAAAAATTGACAAAAATCTTGACAATAAGGCTGAGTGAAGTAAATTATTGTCAAATAAATTTACGTATTATGGATACTATTAGAATTGATTTTTCAGAAGAAGTGTCGGTTGATACTATTCTGATGCCGATTTTTGACAAAAGTAAGAAATGTGTCGGCGGATTATTGTTTAAGGAAAAGGAGCCTGAGCGTAAAAAGTATATTTCCATTGAGGAAATGATACGCTTGGCAGAAGATTACAAAAGGCTTTTGCCTTTTGCTCGAAAAGCTTTATATCGAATGCATTGCGGAGGTAGTCTTTATGCTTTTCAAATATCTCTCGGAGATACGGTCATTGCGTATGACATGTATTTGGACAAAGGGATGTTAGGATTGGATTATTTGAATACAATCTCAGCCGCTGATTATGTTTTGGAATATGAAGATTAAAAGAAAAGCCCCAGAATACCATAGGTATTGTGGGGCTTTGTTGATTCTTGTTTTCTTAAATCCAAAAATATGTCAGGCAGCAGAGAACATAAAATAGCAGAAAATAAATGCCGCGAAGCCAGATTTTGGCATTTTGGATTTTGTCGGGCAGGGTGTAAAACAAAATGTAGACAATTATGTACATCTTGAGTGCCGAAACAAAAATATTTGAGAATGGATCCTGAAAATAGCTTCGGATGCCTTCAATGCTGATGTTTTGGAATGATTCTAACCAGAAAATGGTTATAACAGAGGCTGTTCCGTAAGCAAAAATCCAGCTACCTAGCAGAAAAACAAAGGCTCTTCTCATCAGAGGGAAATATTGTTTGAGTTTGTCCATGGTTGGTCCTCCACATTAATATACACAAAATGATTATAGCATTGAGTTGTTTAAATGAATGTTAAATTAAAGTTAAAAAATTTACCATGTTTTCCATAAAGTTCCTTTTACGGGTTGATTATTTTCTGTGCGAAGCGTGGTTTCTTGGCTTTTGATGTCTTTATAACCGGCTTTTTCTAAGCATTCTTTGATGTATTGAGGGGTATGGGCAAAGCGGCCGTTGGGCTGCAAAGCATAACCTTCCTCTGATTGCAGATTTTCAGTAGAAAAGGCTAACTTTTGAGGGAAAACAGCCTTAAAAATTGCTGAAAGCTCGCCGATATAATTAAAAACATCGGTGGCTATGAACAAGTCAGCCTTTGGTTTGTTTTGAAGATAAGTCAAAATATCTGATTTTATGAGTTTTTGGTAGATTCCTTTTTCTTGGGCTCTTTGGAGCATTTTTTCGGAGATATCCACGCCGACAAGCTCGGTAGAAGGGGTCTTATAAACCACGCCAGCAAGCCCCGTGCCGCATCCCAAATCCACAAGACGACCTTGAACATTCCCCGTAAAGTCTCTAAGGCTTCGGACAACGCCGTAATTAAGCTTTTGGAGAACCAGCTCGTAATTATCAGCGAAATTGTCAAAAAGCTTTTCAGCATAAATTTGAGTATTCTCAAGGTCTTTTTCTCCTATTAGGGCTGCTTTGGTGTGAATGGCAAAAGTGTTGTCCGGAGCCAGTTTATACCAATTTTGAACGATTTTTTTTGCCGTTTTTTCGTCTTTTGTGTATAAAAGGGTCAGAGTTTCGGCGATGTTGATAGAAATTTCTTCTTTTTGCGGCGCTTGATTGAAGGCATTGAAAAAAAGTCCTAAAGCTTCTTCATATTCGCCTAAATCCTTTAGGATTATGCCAAGATTGTTGCTAATCTCGGGCTGAGTGGGGTTGATGATTACGGCAGAGCGATATTCTTCCAAAGCTTCGGGCAGGCGATTTTGGCGGTATAAGAAATCAGCATAATTTATGTGCGCATCCAGATCTTGAGGTGATAGTTCCAGAGCGCGTTTATAATGTTTTTCTGCCTGTTCGTACTCTAAATCCGCGGTTTCTTGGTTTGCAAGATTGATGAGCGCTGAAACGTTTTGTGGATTGAGTACAAAAGCTTTTTGAAAATAGCTTTTTGCTTCTTGGGGGCGCTTTTGGGCTAATAAAATTAATCCGTATAGGTTTTTGATGTCCGCATCCGTTTGAGCATTTTGTTCTGCTTTGGTGATGTTTTCTTCAGCTTGCTTATAATCTTGTTGCAGATAAAACGCATTTGCCAAAAAGTAGAAACTTAAGGCATCTTCAGGGTATTTACGGCTTATATTCCTAAGTTCTTCAATATTATGGTTGAGGTTTGCCAGATTGGCTTGAGGTTCAATATAGTTTGCATCCAGCTCGATAGCTTTTTGGTAGGCAGATGCTGCGTTTGTGTTGTCTTTGAGGCTTTTATAGACATTACCGATATTGTTCCAAGCTTCTTTGATGTCCGGTTTTAGGCTGAGGGCTTTTTGGTAGGCGTCTATTGCTTCAAAAGGTTTGCCCCACATATCCAGTGATAGTGCCAAGTTGAAGTAAAAAGGGGCGTGGGTAGGGGCTTTACGGATGGCTTGGTAGAAAAGCTCAACGGCTTCATTATGCACGCCTTTGGCTTGTGCAACAAGCCCCAAAAGATTGAGTACATCAGGATTATCGGGGGCTGTTTGCAATATTTGTCGGTAAAGGTTTTCCGCTTCGTCAAAGCGTCCTTGTTCGTGTAAAGCCAAAGCTTGTTGAAACATCAAATCATAAGACATTTTTAGGTTTCCTGCTAAAATTTAGCTTATTTTATTCCGTAATTCAAAAAAATCTATATTTATTTATAAGATTTTGCTTGAAATTATGCAAAAACTGCGTTAGATTTCGCATACTTCCGGGAATGAGGGTGAAATTCCCCGTTTGGCACTTAAGAACCAAAACTACCGGGACAATAATGTTAGCTAATAAATAAAAGGAAAATTTTAATGAAAAGTATTGTTTCTGCAAAGAAAAAACCGGCTCGCCGTTATTTGGGCAACATCTGGGGCGATCCGAAAAGTCCGTTGAATAAGAGAGAATATGCTCCGGGTCAGCATGGTCAGAGAAGAAAAAAACAAACTGACTATGGTGAGCAATTGCATGCAAAACAGAAACTCAAAACCTATTATGGTAACGTTTCTGAAAAGCAATTCCACAAATATTATGTTGAAGCCATCAGAAGAACAGGTGATGCTGCCGAAAACTTAATCGGTATTTTGGAATCTCGTTTGGATAACTTGGTTTATAAAGCTAAGTTTGCTTCAACGATTTTTGCTGCTCGTCAGTTTGTTAACCATGGTCATGTTTTGGTTAACGGTAAGAAGGTTAATATTCCTTCTTATATGCTTAAGGCCGGTGATGTTATTGAAGTTCGCGAAAAATCTAAGCAGTTGCCGATTGTTATTGCAGCTGTTGAGTCTACGGTTCGTGATGTTCCGGGATATATCGAAGTTGATAGCAAGAAATTGACAGCTAAATATACTTTCGTTCCGAAGTTTGATGACGTTCCTTATGGCGCCGTTATGGAACCGAACCTGGTTATCGAGTACTACTCAAGATAATCTTTTCAGAGTTCAAAAAAAAGCCCCAGACTTATGCAAGTCTGGGGTTTTTGTGCTTTAAATGTCTAAAAAAATGTGCTTAGATTGGTGTAAATCTATGATATGAATATTGAGGGTTGCAAAAAAATGGAAGACATCATTGTGAATGAACCGGCGCCGATATCAGTTAAAAGCAGCAAAAAAAAGAAATTTCGTCGTGTCGGGCCTAAGCGTGATTTTAGTGTTTATTTGTTTGATTGGTTGGTTAAAGGTCTGATTATTGCCTTATTGATTAGTATTGATTTTCTGGTGTTTTCCAGCGCGGGTAATTTTTCTATTTTTTCATCAGGTTTTACGGTAGCTCCGGAAGTATTCTTTATTATCGGAGGAATTTTTGCCGTAGCTCTGTGTCTGATGTTTTTGATTTCTTTTTCTTCGTTTTTGCAAAATGTGGTTGCAGCCGGAACAGTCGGATTTTTTGTATATTTAATGCTTAATCAGTTTGCGTTGTTTGATAAGGCTTCTTTTTTATCTTATTTATTAAGTCCTTATTTGGGAAATGATGTTGCACTTCATTTTATCGGAAATTCGGATATCGTGGCCGCCGGTGCTGCATCGGTTGTGGCTTTCGTGTTTTTTGCAATGGCCGAAAAGAAAAATATTGCTTACTTTATGGGAATCTTGTTTGTCGTTTTTCTCGGAATTTCGGCTGATGAGTATTTTAATCGTTATAATCATGACGAATATAAGACTGTTTATGATAATTCTTTTTCAAAATCAGAAAAAGGAAAGAAATTTATATACATTATGTTGCCGAATGCTACTTCATTGAGCTATTTGGAAGATATGAAAGATGCTAATGCCGATGTGCAAAAAGTTGAAAAACTTCAAAATATTATTCTTGGCTTTTTGACTAAGAATGGTTTTATGCTTTATCCTAACGCGTTTGTCGGAAATGATGATGCTTTTATGAACGCGGTGCGTAATTTGAATAATTTGTCTGCGGAAAGTGAGGATAGTTTTGTGGCTTCATCTGTGATGTTGGATGGCTATTGGAGTTTTAAAAATCTTAATGATGAATATGTTTATTTGAATGATAATCAACTTTATGGTGTGTTTAGAAGAGCAAAGTATAAAATTTCTGCATATAAAACCAGAGGAATAGATTTATGTAACAAAAATGGAGTAAGAAACTCTGACAGGTGTGTAGAAAAAATAAATACGCCCGTAAGTTTTGATAATATGGAGCTGTCTGTTCTTGAACGAACAAAGATGTTGTTTGTTCAGTGGCTGGACAGTATGAAAATGTTTAATAATATGTCTCCGCTATATAAAATGCTTAAGGCATTTACAAGACCTGATAATATGCCGATGATAGGTGTTAAGTCAGATAATTTGTATGTTGTTAATGCACCTCAGATGTTGGAAAAACTCGGCGAAGATATTGTTAAAGATAAAGGAAATCAGGCATATTTTGTTTTGTTGGATTTGCCTTCTAATATGTTTATTTATGATGAATATTGCAAGGTTAAACCGACATCTCAATGGTTGCATATGGAAAGTTTGCCTTGGATTATTAATAAAAATCTATTTAACAAGAGAACGGCTTATTTAGAGCAGAGTGCTTGTTTATACGGAAAGTTGGAGCAATTTGTTGAATATTTGAAAAAGTCAGGCGTTTTGGATAATTCTGTTATCGTTATTCAAGGTTTGAGCGGTGCTGATGATCTGCAAAATGTAAAGGAACGTCAGTTCGTTCTGGATTTTAAAAATAAAAAGTTAGTTATGATGGCAATTAGAGATCCGTTGAAGAAAAAATTTGTCGTCAGCGAAGAAATTTGCAAGGCTCCTGATATTTTGAATCAATATTTATTCCGTAAAGGAAAATGCGTTGAGTTAAAAGATTTAAATATTCATTCCGGAGCTAAAAAAGAGCTTAAGGGAATGTTGGCTCGTTATGTTATTGATAATGAGATGTCAGATAATGCGCTTAAAGCATTTGATGATTGGTATAAAATTTGGGAAAAGTATAATAAACCAGAGGAAAAGTTTGAAAAGCTTGAAAAGGTTGAAGTTGAGCCCATAAAAAAGGATATGGAAAAGAAAAAGGAGGAAAAGTCTTCGGAACAGCCATCTGATGAGGAGGTTGCCGAATTGATTAAAGAAGGACAACCGGATGAATTGTTGCCTTTGAAAGAAAGTGTTGAAAAACAGGCTGAAAAATTTGAAGAAGAAGTTGCGGCAGAAGGAGAAAAGAAAGCTGAAGTTCCTGATAAGGCTGGGGTCGATGAAAATCTCAATAGCAGTGTGAACAAAGAGGAACATGCTGAGGATGATTTGGCTAACACCGAAATGAAAGATGAACGTGTTATTGAAAAAGCTCCGATTATGACCAGTGAAGTGGCGGAACAAATTGAGCAAAAAGTTGAATCTTTGAAAAAGAAGATGAAAGAAGAATCTGCTGCGGCTAAAGCTAATGAGAATAAGGAATAGTTCTTTTGATTGATGAGGTTAAAAGAGATGTCCTGCAAAGATTTTCTCCTTTGACACAAAGGAGATTAGGCGCTTTTGTAAGAAATAAAAGGGCTTTTGTGTCTTTGCTTTTGTTTGCGGTTATTTTTGTTTTGTCTTTATTTTCAGAAGTGATTGCGAATGACAAGCCGCTTATTATGAAATATCAAGGGAAGTTTTATTTTCCGATTTTATTCGAATATGATGATAAAAACTTTGGTGGTGATTTTCCGACACCGGCGGATTATCGTGATCCGTATATTAAACAAAATATTGAGCGGGAAGGGTGGATGCTTATGCCGCTTATTCCATTCTCCTTTAATACGGTAGATTATGATTTGCTTTCTCCCACACCTGCGGCTCCGAGTGGCAGACATTGGCTTGGAACCGACGATGAAGGGCGTGATATTTTAGCCAGAATTTTATATGGAATAAGGCTTTCAGTGGTGTTTGCTTTTTTGTTAACGGCGGTTTCTTCGATTATAGGAATTGCTGCCGGAGCAATTCAGGGATATTTTGGCGGAAAAGTTGATATTTTTATGCAAAGATTTATGGAAATTTGGGAATCTTTGCCGCAACTGTTTATTTTGATTATTGTTGCCAGTATCTTTGTGCCGACATTTTGGAGCTTGCTTATTATTCTGATGCTTTTTTCATGGACAAGCTTGACCGGAATGGTGCGCGCGGAATTTTTGCGAGCCAGAAATTTGGAATATGTTAAAGCTGCAAAAGCTTTGGGTGTCGGAAATGGGCGGATTATCTTTCGACATATTTTGCCTAATGCTGTTGTGGCGACAGTTACTTTTGTGCCGTTTGTCCTGTCTGAGGCGATTGTGGCTTTGACAGCACTAGATTTTTTGGGGCTGGGATTGTCACAGGATTATCCGAGTTTGGGTGATTTGGTTCGGCAAGGTAAGGATAATCTGCAAGCTCCTTGGATTGGAATTACTATCTTTATTGTGCTTTCCAGTTTGTTGACTTTGCTTATTTTTATAGGCGAGGGCGTACGTGATGCTTTTGATGCAAGGAAGAATAATTGATGACTTTGTTAAAAGTGCAACATCTGAGTGTCGGATTTAGAGGGGATAATACCAGACCTGATAAGATTGCGGTTGATGATATTTCCTTTGAACTCAATGCCGGAGAGGTTTTGGGAATTGTGGGTGAATCCGGCTCAGGAAAGTCTGTTACGGCGTTATCGGTTTTGGGTTTGTTGCCTTATCCCAAAGCCTATCATTCTGCGGAAAGTTCTATTAAATTTGCTGGAAAAGAGTTAATCGGAGCTGATGAAAAAGATTTGCAAGCGGTTCGAGGGGCTGATATTTCTTTTATTTTTCAGGAGCCTATGTCGTCGCTTAATCCTTTGCATAAAATAGAAAAGCAAATAGGTGAAACTTTAAGATTGCATAGTCAACTATCTGAAAAAGAAATAAAAAAAGAAGTTTTGCGTCTGCTGAAATTAACAGGTATAAAAAATGCCAGAGAAAGAATGAAAGCTTATCCGTTTGAGCTCTCCGGTGGGCAAAGACAGCGAGTGATGATTGCTATGGCGATTGCAAATAAACCAAAAATCTTAATTGCAGATGAGCCAACAACAGCCTTAGATGTTACAATTCAAGCGCAAATTATTGATTTATTGATGGATTTGCGTAAAAAGCTTGGAATGAGTATTCTTTTTATCAGTCACGATTTGCGTTTGGTACGTAAAATTGCTGATCGCATTGTGGTTATGAAAGATGGCAAAATAGTGGAGCAGGGTAGTACGGAAAGTATTTTTGAAAGCCCTAAGAATAATTATACTAAAACTTTAATTAATTCTCATTCTACTTTGAAAAACAACGAAAATATTGAAGAAAATATTGTGCTTTCGGTTAGGGGTGCGCGGGTTAGTTTTCCGATTAAAAAGAATTTTTGGGGCAGGGTGACTAACGAAATTAAGGCTGTAGATAACGTTAGTTTTGATTTACGAGAGGGTGAGACTTTAGGAATTGTCGGAGAGTCAGGCTCCGGTAAAACAACTCTAGGTATGGCGATTGTTAATTTGATAAAAAGCAAAGGGAATTTTACACTAAAAAACAATGAAAAACAAATTGTTGGCTGGGAAAGTAAAAGTTTTAGAAGAACTATGCAAATTGTTTTTCAGGACCCGTATAATTCATTGAATCCTAGAATGAATGTGGCTCAGATAGTGGCTGAGGGATTGGAAGTGCATCGGCCGGAGCTATCGGCTGCCGAAAAAAGAAATCTGGCGGCAAAGGCTTTAGCAGAAGTTGGTCTTGGTGAAGATGTGCTTGATAAATATCCGCATGAGTTTTCCGGCGGACAAAGACAAAGAATTGCGATAGCAAGAGCTTTGGTGTTGGAGCCGAGAGTTTTGGTGTTGGATGAGCCAACTTCGGCGCTAGATGTTACAATTCAGACGCAAGTTATTGGATTATTGCAAAAAATTCAAAAGGACAAGGGGTTGAGCTATATCTTTATTTCTCATGATATGAAGGCTGTCAGAGCTATGTCGGATAGAATTGCGGTTATGAAAGATGGTAAGTTTGTGGAGATTGGTTCCAAAGAGCAGATTTTTGATAAGCCTATGAATGATTATACAAAAGCACTGATAGAGGCTTCGTTGTAAGGAGGGGAATGCAGTTATGGGATTTTATTTGCGAAAAGGTTTTAATTTCGGTCCGCTTAGAGTTAATTTTTCAAAATCAGGTGTCGGATTATCTTTCGGTGTTAAGGGATTGCGCGTTGGAATGGGGCCGAAAGGTAATTATGTTCATGCCGGTCGGAAAGGAATTTATTATAAAGAATCATTGCCGGAATTTGGAAATGAGAAAAATGTATTGTCTTTGAGCTGGCCAATGATTGTTTTGTTGATTGTTATTGTCGGCGGAATTTATTTTTATGTTCAGGCTGATGGTGATTTGAATGTGATGAAAGAGTTGATTGTTAATCAGCTGACAAAGTTATCATAACAAAATTATTGGATTGATTTGATGGTGCTGACGTTTAAATATGCGTCAGATTTTGCTGAGCTCGTTCTGAGGGCTTTGTTTCTTGGTTTGTTGACGCCTCTCCTAAAATTAATCTATTTATACATAATATATATTATGCGACAAATATATGTGGCTTTAGAGGTGTTCCCTTACTAAAAAAGTTTGTATTTCAATGCGCTATCTGTTTTGTCAAAGGTTAATCATGGTGGAAAAAATTTTTGTTTGCATGCAAGTAAATGTGAGATGCTTGTGTTTGAAGTATTGTGGTATCAAGCTTTTATGGTTTATTAATTTGAATTGAGGACCATTTGAGAAATATTGCTCTTGAGGCTTTAATGATTGCTTGTTTATATGATTTTGGGCTTTATGAGCCCTATTCTCTTATTGGATTGTGAATTTTATGAGGTATGACACATAAAATCAATAAGTTAGATGTTTTAATGGCTTCTGAGGACGAGCTGATGAATAATTCACGGGTATTTATACGCTCAGCTCGCTCTCAGAGCCCTTTTTTTATTATTTTGATTTGGGAGATGCTAAATTGTTTTCTAAATGTCCGGAAGCTGTTAGCGTGAAACCTTTGGCTTGCAGAGCTTCTTTGCCTGATTTGTCAAAGGTATAATAATAGATGAGTTCTCTTTTATTGATGCGGTTGGCATCAATGGCAGCTTCCGGTATACCCCAGAGAATTGATATCGGCCAGGTTAGAAGGTTGAGAAAACCATAGAGGTATTGGCTGCTATCTCCACCATTGCCGGATGCCAGATAAAAATTGCCAAACCCAGGTAAAAGGTTTAAGGCTCCCGCGCCTGCCGGATTTGCCGGTCGTTCCCAGTTGCCTACGGGTTTGTCAACCGTAATACCTTCAGCTTGAAGGCTGCGGAGAGTATTGCGTTCTTGATGGGTTAATGTTGTGCAACCTATCAGCATAGCACTCAGGGTTATAGTAGATATAATATTTTTCATTTAGAACATCCTTTAAATTAAATAGAGTTTTCAAATAGATAAAGGCGTGTTTTGTATGAGATCGTCCTACTCTATTTGTAATTTGTTTCATTATGAAAAGCTATGACGCATAATCACAACTTTTTGTCTTATAATTAACAATAAACCCTCAAAGGTTGTTTGTAAAGAAAAATATATACTTTAGTTGTATAAAGTTTAATATTTAAGTTTTGGTTGTGTTGTTATTTAGTGAAAATTACTTTGACTAAATTGAGAAGATATACAACCGTAATGAACGCTAAAGCACGTACAACCAAGGTATATAGCCCTGCCTCATGTCCGATGATGGCAAATTGGATGATAAGTGATGCCAAAATACCGCAACCGGTAATGATGAGCCAATAGTTTTTGGTATTGATGAATAAAAAGGCACAGACGGCGCCAGATACCAAAACATAAGGATTTTGTAACATTGCGTATAAATTGTTAAAAAGATGTTTTAAAGTTGGAATGTGGAAGATAAAACCAGCTATTGCCAGGCAGATGATGATGGCCAAGATTGAAAGTGCAGTATTTTTTTGCATGAGTTTTCTCCTGAAATATTTTTTATTTGTTTTGTCATATCAGAAAAGCTCATCAACAGCAATGATTATTCGTAATTTGCACAAGTATTGTTGAGGGTGTTATAAATGTTTTTAATAAAATCAAAGTCGTAGCCGCCAATATAGGTCTTTTGAGCGTGTGATGCAAATTCTTCCAGAAGTAACTGCGGTGCGCGGTTGTGTTTGTCGTAATAATTTGCAAGCAGAACAGCGTCAAGGTGGTCTACATCTTTGACCCATCGGCTTTCATTGCTTGTTTGGGCTTCAAATTCTTCAAAAATCTTCAAAATCTGAGGATTTTCCAGCGATTTTGAGATTTTTTTGCTGGATTGAAGCTCTTTTTGAGCTTTTTCTTGCGGTGTTATATTATCTTCCGGAGTGTAATCTCCTGTCAGGGTTTCCTGAATGTCGTGTAAAAGCGCCATACTGACTGCTTTGTCTTTGTTCATGGTTTCAGGGGTTAGGAGAAAGGTCATCAAAGTTACGGAATAAGTATGTTCAGCTACGGATTCCGGATTTTTTACATTGTGATTAAGCCAACCGGTGCGTTTTAGGCTATGTATATTTTTGAAAAGTTTAAAAATCTCTTGGCGATGCTTGTCAATATAGACGGCGGCTTCAGGGTAGAATGCCCTACTCTCTTGTCCGGTGATGAAGCGTACAAAATCAGCTTCATCGTTTTGGTTTTTCTCAAGTTGTTCCCAAAGATCCAAGATGTTTGTTTTTTCGCTGATTTCGGCTAATTCTTTTATTTTATCTTTCAGCGGGGAAAGAAGTGCCAGTTGGGTGGTGAGGTTTTTGTTTAAATTTTTTGGTGTGGTTAACCAGGCTAAAAAAGCAGAATCAAATCCTTGGTCAGCTATGGATATTTCGCCTTCTCTTATTTTTCCTAGAAATTCTATCAAATCGTGTTGGGTTTGCATCGTGTCAGCCTCCATTTTTAAGCTAGCATATTGTCTTTGTGCAAACAACAAAAAAAGAGCTTTGAATTTCTTCAAAGCCCTTTTCTTTTAGGTTTTTGATTAGAAAGTATATCTGATACCTGCGGTTACTTCGTTGAGGTTCTTCAATTCTTTCATACCAAGGTAAGAATATCTGTACATCAGACGACCAGCCAGATTTTCTGTGAAGTCATATTGAGCACCGATACCAGCTCTGTAGCCCATACGCTGTTTGTCGTCGCTGCCACTGCTGTAGTATTTGAGTTTTACGTTGTAGTTGGCTAAACCTAAAGAACCCAAGAGGCTCAAACCATCACAACCTACGGGCATGTAGCCGTACATATCCAAACCGTAAGCATAGAACTTAGATTTGATTTCGTGAATTGTGCCTTTCATGGCTTTTCTTTCGCCAGATTGCTGGAAGAATGCTTCAAGTCCGATGTGGTCATTCATTTTTACACCAGCATTGATGGCTAATGAATTATAATCTTTTTTTACATGAGTGTCTTTTTTTACATTTGCATTGGTGTAAACATAGTCCAATCCTACATAAGGCTTAAGTTCTTTCATGCTATAATCTGCAGCATTTGCGCCAAACGAGAAAAGACAAGCTACGCCGGCTAATAGTAATGTTTTCTTCATAATAAAAAACTCCATTTATAAATTTTGTTTAAAATATCTGCAAAATTGCAGATTCTGCATATTATAAAAAGGCTATAATGCATTACAGCGGTGTATATATTCGTGAAAAATTAGATTTAAAGGGTGCAATGTAAAAAAAATCTGATAAATTGTAAAAAAAATTTTGGGGAGAGAGTTTATGACTTTTGTTTGTCCGTCAAAGGATTGTGCTTTGTGTCCACGGTTGGTGGCTTTTCGTGAAGGAAATAAAATTAAATTTCCTACTTATTATAATGGACCCGTTCCGCCTTTTGGACCGATTGAAGCAGAAGTCTTAATTGTCGGTTTAGCTCCGGGGCTTAACGGTGCTAACCAGACTGCCCGCCCCTTTACCAATGATTATGCCGGAGATGTCTTATATCCGATACTTAAAAAATATGGTTTTGCGCAAGGAAATTATGCTAAAAGAAAAGATGATGGGTTTGAGCTTCTAAATGTGCGAATTACAAACTCTGTGCGCTGCGTGCCTCCGCAAAACAAAGTTACCGGAGACGAGGTTAAAACTTGCGGAAAATTCTTGATTGATGAAATCGGAGATATGAAAAGACTTAAGATTATTCTTACTCTGGGAAGTGTTGCGCATAGTGCTGTTTTAGGAGTTTTGGGGTATAAAAAAGCCGCTTTCAAGTTTGCTCATGGAGCTGTACATAAGCTTTCTCAGCATAATCTTATAATGGTTAATTCTTATCATACTTCTCGTTACAATATTAATACCGGTGTTTTGACTTATGAGATGTTTGAAGAAATTATCCAAAAAATTGCCGATTTGCTCAAAAAATGTTGATTTTTTCGTCGAAATATGTTTGATGTGAAAATAGTTAAAATGTATTATTCACTATTAAATATATAATTTTATGAAGAGTATTATTGAGGTTCCCTTATATTCTATTGGGGAAGCAGATGGTTTAAACACGGCGGTTAGACAAAGAACCTTTAAAGAAGCCGTAATTAAAATGTATCGAAGCGGCGGCATGCATATTGTTCATGCTCGTGACAAGTGTTATTGGCGTTATAAGACGGTTATAAAGTCAAAAGTAAATCCAATCGCTTATATTTTTGGAGATGAATTTTCTATCGAGGAAGGAAAGCAAAGGTTTAATGCCTCTGTTGTTGAATGGATAGAATCTATTGAAGAAAAGGGTTTTAAGGCTTTTGCATATAATCCGCATATTTCAGGCTCGCAGTTTATGCCGGTCGGTGAAAATGATGTGGTGATTGGTTATGACTTTGCTCGAAAACTTGCCGGAGAAAATGTTCGTGTGTTTGGAAAAGAATGGCTGTTGTCTGAGCCTGTTTTTCGGATTATTGGACAAGAAAAGTCTGATTTTTCTGTTTTATCCGAGATTACAACTAAGATGAAGTATGATGATATCATTGGTTTTGAAGCTTTTTCTTGTGTTTACTATTCGGATGCGACTTTTGAGGTCGAGGGAGAAGGACGGCAATATGTTTTTGAAGATGCCGTAGTCGAAAAAGATGTTTTGCGCAAGCAGTTTTCGCATAATAAAAATGTTTTGCGGAGAATAGCCTCATCTAATGGTAATGTTATGATTTTGGATAAAAACAGAGTTTATGCCGTGCAAGAAAATTATGTTCCGATTAGGCGTTGTTTTGTAAACACGTGGAATAGATGATAAAAAAGAAAGGGTTTTGCTTCATTTTTGAGCAAAACCCTTTCTTTTGGGTAATAAACTAGTGCCCTATTCCGGCAAAACCCATAAAGGCCATAGACAACAGTCCTGCCGTAATAAGAGCAATCGGCGTGCCTTTGATAACAGCCGGAAGTTTGGTTCGGGACATTCTCTCCCTTAAGCCGGCAAATAAAACAATGGCCAAAGTGAATCCCATGGCATTGGCCAGACCATAGCATACGGAAGAAAGCAAGCCAAACTGCTTTTGAATGGACAATATGGCAACACCTAAAACCGCGCAGTTAGTGGTGATTAAGGGCAAGAAGATACCCAGAGCCTGATAAAGCGCCGGTGATACTTTCTTTAAGATTATCTCGACCATCTGAACAAGCGAGGCTATAACCAAAATGAAGATTACCGTTATCATAAAGGTTAGGTTATACGGAACCAGCAATTTGTAGTATATCAGGAAAGTTACGATTGCCGAAAGTGTCATAACGAACATTACGGCAAAGCCCATACCCAAAGCCGTGGATATTTTCTTGGAAACACCCAAAAACGGACAAATGCCCAAAAACTGCGACAAGACAATGTTATTTACGAAAATGGCGGCAATAAAAATCATAAGGTAGCTCATTTATTTTACTCCACGCAGTTTGTTGACAAGAATGATTAGACCGGCCAAAGCAATAAATGCTCCCGGCGGCATAATGAACAAAAGCATCGGATAAGCCCCCTCGCCTGCAAAACTCCAGCCAAAAACAGAATAAGAGCCCAAAATCTCACGGACAATGCCAAGTGAGGTTAAGCCGATTGTGAAGCCTAAGCCCATGCCGATTGCATCAAGCACGGACTGAAACATATTGTTTTTGGCCGCAAAAGCCTCTGCTCTGCCCAAGATGATGCAGTTGACCACAATCAGCGGAATGAAAATGCCTAATTGGGCATGGAGTTCGGGCAGATATGCCGCCATCAAAAGCTCCACAACCGTTACAAATGAGGCAATTATGACAATGTAGCAAGGAATGCGCACCATTGAGGGAATAAAGTTTTTGACCAAAGATATGGCCGAATTGGACAAGATTAGCACAAATAAAGTTGCTAAGCCCATGCCCAAACCATTGGCTGCCGAAGTGGTTACGCCTAAAGTCGGACACATACCCAAAAGCATAACAAAAGTTGGGTTTTCGCGAATAATGCCTCGGGTCAGATTTTGAATAGTTTGTGAGCTCATATCTTATAATCCTGCTGAAAAATTGCTGTATGCATCATAGGCGCGCTGGATGGCATCTATGACTGCGCGTGAGCTTATGGTGGCTGCCGTTACGGCATCAATATCTCCACCGTCTTTATTTACTTTGAAATTTACTTTGCTCGGGTTTAAGCCCTTAAATTGGTCGGCAAAAGATTTTTCGGCAACTTTTGTGCCAAGTCCCGGAGTTTCTTTATGATCTATCAGCTTATAGCCGCTGATGTTGCCATCTAAGGTAAAGCCGACCATAATTTCCATTTTACCACCAAAGCCTTTGTTGGTATAAGACTTTATGGCTAAGGCGATAATTTTGCCGTTGCGACGGACGGGGTACATCATCAGCTTCTTCTTATGGGAGGTTGTGATGTATGTCCTTTCGGCAAAAGGATTGTTATCAAATTCTTCGGGGATAATCTCGGAGATGGCTTTGAGCTCCATATTGTCTTTAACGGCCTTAATCGGTGCAGCCGTTATTTGCTGAACATAGCCTAAAACAAGAGCTGATAAGGCACAGACAATAACCAGTGCTAAAATCATATTGGTTAGGCTTGATTTTATGGGTTGATTTTTTGCCATTTATTTTCTCCCTGTGCCAAAGACGCGTGGAATCGTGAAATAATCAATCAATGGAACAAAGGCGTTCATTATCAAAATTGCGAAAGACACACCTTCGGGATATACGCTCCAACGACGGATGATTACCGTCAAAATTCCGCAGCCTATGGCAAAAACAATTTGGCCTTTGCGGCTCATTGGTGTGGTGGCGTAGTCCGTTGCCATAAAAATGGCGCCAAGCAGCAAGCCACCCGATAAAATTTGGGTTATAGGCTCAACTTGAATATTGCCGCCATTCAGCCACATAATACCTGTAATCAAAAACACGGTAGAAATGTAGTAAAAAGGTATGTGCCAGCCAATGACTCTTCTCCAGAGTAAATAAGCAAAGCCTATCAACAAAGCCAGAGCAGAAACCTCTCCCAAACAACCTCCCGTATAGCCTAAGAACATTTGTCCATAGTCTGGCAAGTTTTCCAAGCCTCCAACCAGTTTTGTGGCGGAGCTTTCGGCATCTATATGTTTCAAGATGCCTAAGGTTGTGGCTCCGGTTTCAACATCCGTGTTCAAAAAGTTTAGGAAATCAGGCTTGGGCCAGCTGGTCATCTGAACCGGAAAAGAAATGAACAAAAAGACGCGGCCGACAAGTGCCGGATTGAAAACGTTTTTGCCAATGCCGCCAAAAGCCATTTTACCTATAACTATGGCAACAAAACTACCAATCAGAATCATCCAAATCGGCATATTTGAAGGTAAGTTATAGGCTAATAACAATCCTGTAACAACGGCGGATAAGTTTCCGGTCGTGGGCGTGCTTTTTAAGAGATAACGGCAAGTTAAGTATTCGAAAGCAACGCAAGCCGCAACAGCGGTTAAAACAACAGTTAATGCGTTTAATCCAAAAATAAGAACTGCCGCAACCAAAGCCGGCATTAAGGCGATGACAACATCGCGCATAATGCTTCTGGTATCTTGCGGAGAGTTCATATGGGGTGCAGTAGAAATTTTGAGCATAGTCTAAGCCTTATTTTGATTTTTTTAGTTCATATTTGCCGAGTTTGCAGTAGTCCAGCAGCGGAATGCGTGCTGGACAGATATAAGCACAAGAGCCGCATTCAATGCAGTCTAAGACGTGGAGTTGCTTCATCTCGTGATAATCGCCGTCCCTCACCTGAGAGGCGATGGCAAACGGGCGCAAACCTACCGGACAAGCATCTACACATTTACCGCAACGGATACAAGCGGTTTCTTCCGGCTTAAAGGAATGATCATCCTTAAACAGCAAAATACCCGAGCTGAGCTTGGTTATCGGAGCATTGATGTTGACCGCCGAAGTACCCATCATCGGGCCGCCGAAGATGATTTTGCCAATCTCTGCCGGATTGCCGTGGACTTTGTTTATGAGATATGATGCAGGCGTACCTACTCTAACCATAAAGTTTGACGGGTTTTCCGCAGCGTCTCCGCTGACGGTTACAACACGTTCAAACAAGGGTTTGTTTTTTTGTACGGCTTCATAAATAGCGTTTACCGTGCCGACATTTTGGACAATGCAACCGACATCTACAGGTAGCTTTCCTGAGGGCACTTCTCTACCGGTTACGGCTTCAATCAGTTGTTTTTCCGCACCTTGCGGATATTTGGTTTGCATAACCTGAACATTTACGCCGACATAGCTACGGGTGATTTTTCTTAATACCTCAATGGCATTGGGTTTGTTTTCATCAACCGCAATTATGGCATTTTGAATCCCTAAAACTTTGTTTAAGATTTTAGCGCCGACAATGATTTGTTCTGCTTTTTCAACCATTAAACGGTCATCTGCTGTCAGATAAGGCTCGCATTCAATACCGTTGATAATCAGGTATTCAACCTTTTTGCCTTCGGGAATGGTGGTTTTTATCGGGGTTGGGTACCCTGCTCCGCCCATACCGACAATTCCGGCTTCGCGGATTTTGGCAATAATCTCTTCCGGTGAAAGGGTAATTTCCTTTATAATATCCGGACTACGGTCAATGCTTTCTTCCCATTCGTCGCCCTCAACTTTGACGGTTATCATTTGTTCCAGATAGCCGAATTCTCCCTCAATTTCCTCAACCTTTAAGACTTCGCCGGAGACTGAAGAGTGAACATCTGCCGAGACAATTCCGTCTGCATCGGCCAAAAGAGTGCCAACCTTGACTTTGTCTCCTTTGCTGACCAAGATTTTGGCCGGACTTCCGATATGTTGTTTGACCGGAATATAGGCAATCTCCGGTAGACCGGCATCTTCTATAGGTTTATTGGTGGTGATTTTGTGTTTGTCGGGGTGAATGCCGCCGATGTGAAATGTCTTATTGCTCATTTTTTACCTCTGCGGATGATGAATTCTTGGTGCAGATGATGGCTCCTGTCGGGCAGTTTTCAGCCAAACTTGCGCCAAATTCTTCTGCCGAGACCGTTGTCGGAATGTATGAGAGATTGTTTTCAACCTTAACCGCCTCGCAAATCTTGCTGCATTTCATGCAACCGATGCAGGCTGCTTTGCAGTTTTTGCGCGCCAGAGCGCCTTTTTGTGTGTTGCTGCAAGCCACATAAACTCTTACACCGTTGTTTTTGGGTCTGATTTCATATAATCCTCTCGGACAAGTGCGAACACAAGCGCCGCAAGAAGTGCATTTGTTTTCGTCAACAACAGGAATTCCCGTAACCTCATCCATTTTGATTGCGCCGAAAGGACAAGCTTTTACACAATCGCCAAAGCGCAAGCAACCATTGGGGCAGCCGCTGCGTCCGACCGAAATGCGGTTGGCCATACGACAACTTTTCATACCCGTATAAATGACTTTATCCGGCGCATTCTGACAAGTTCCGTTGCATTTCAAAACAGCTACGCAAGGTTCTTTGACAGCGGCAACATAGCCCATCTCTGAAGCAACCTTGTCCATAACCGCTTGACCACCGACCGTGCAGAACAAGTCCTTAAACTCGGTTTCCGAGCTGTTGGCGCAAGCAACGGCAAAGGCATGACAGCCCGCTTTACCGCAAGCACCACAGTTTGCGCCGGGGAGTAAAGCTTCTATCTGTTCTATTTTGGGATTTTCTTCAACCTTGAATTTTTGGGCAACAAAATACAAGACTATCGCAGCAATTAAAGCTGTTCCGCCCAAAATCAGGATATTTGATATGATTATGCCGGACATTCTGAAATCTTCTCCATTTGCAAAAAATATTGCTCACAAAATAGCACATTTTTTATCTAAACAAAGCAAAATATTAGGCTTACACCCAAGTAAAACTCTATGATTTGATTCTGAAGCTGATTTTTTTGGCAAATTTGTGCCTAAAAATCCAAAGAATAAAGTAATATGGCGGTAAAACAGCCAAACTGCTTAAAGCTGCGGTTGTTTCGTCATCGGTTATGCTTATTGCCGACAAAAGCATTGTCAGAACCAATATCAGAGGCATTATATAACCCCAGAAAACAGCAATCCAACCGCTTGCTGCGGAAATTTCAACATTAACCGTTTGTCCGATTTGATAATCGCTGTCTTTGGGAATATATAAGCGGCGAACTTTGTTTTCAGACATTGAGCAATTTTCTTTTAAGTGGCATCCTGAGCATGCTGAGCGGCTTAAAAGCTCCACGGTTATCGCATCTTTATTTACGGCAACAACGGTTGCTGTGTGTTCAATGCATGGCAAATTTATTCTCCCAGAAGTTTTTTGGCTTTTTCGGAAATGAGTGCCTTGAGGTCATCATCGCCTTGGCGCACGAACATTATCATTGCCAGATTGTTGTTATTGGCAAATGCAAGAGCTTTCTCCTCGCCCATGGCCATAGCCGCGGTTGCCAAAGCATCTGCATCTATGCAGTTTTTGGCTAAAGCGGTTACGGAAGTCAGACCATGTTTGACCGGATAGCCTGTTTGCGGTGAGATGGTATGCGCATATTTTTGACCTTCTTTGTAATAAAAATTGCGATAATCTCCCGAAGTGGCAACGGCATAGTCTTTCAGAGCAATTACATAAGCATTTTCGTGGGTGTCGTCAGGTCTGATAACGCCGATTTTCCAACCTTTTTCGTCTTCAGAGCGGTTGCCTCTGGCGGCTACTTCTCCGCCAATTTCTACCACAAAGTCCGTGTAACCTTCTTCTTCCAGCAAGCGGACAATGCTGTCTACGCCATAACCTTTGGCAATGGCCGAAAGATTGAGGTATGTGCTGTCGTGTTTCTTTTTAATGCGGGTGTAATCCTTGTTGAAGCTTAATTTGTCAAAGCCCGTATATTTCAAAACTTCTTTAATTTGTTCTTTGGTTGGGGTGTTTTGCGGTTTGGATACGCCAAATCCCCATAAATCAACTAATTTACCGACAGTGGGGTCAAAGTTGCCGTTGCTTATTTTCCATATCTTATGCGCATCTTTTAGGAGCAAGGACATTTCTGCGGATAAGTCCAGCCATTCGTCTTTTTTGGCGTTGTTTATGCCGTTTATCTCCGAATCCGGTGCAAAAACGGACATTTTTTGGCTGACTTCATTCAAGCGCTGTTTAATTTTTTGCGGCAACATCTTATCCTCTTTTGAGGTGCGGATTTTGATGTTGTAATAGGTTCCCATCGTTTCGCCGCTCATGAGTTGATATGGGGTGCCGGTTTGGCTGAAAAACCAGATGAGTCCGCCAAGAATCAAGAGGATTGAAAAATTGCGCAAAATTCTCATATTATGTTTTACACTCGCTTATTTTATTATAAACTGTTTGCAATCGGTTAAATTTTTGATGAGGGTATTATACTATGCTTGATAAAATTAAATCAATAAAAAACAATTTGCGTCTTTCTGAACGATTGGAAGAGCTTAAAATTAAGCAAATGTCTGAGCGGGTTTTGGGCTTTGCTAAGAAGATTTATGATGCTTTGTATAAGTTTTTTGACGTGCTTGGAAAAAAATTCAGTAAAAGCGGTGTTTCTGCCAATTGGGTTTCTTTGTTCGGATTTGTCATCGGAATCTTTGCCATTAATTTCTTGGCTATGGAAATGTATGGTTATGCTTTGTTTTGTATTTTGATTAACCGCGCATTTGATGCATTGGACGGTGCGATTGCCAGACATTCGGAAGTTACGGATTTCGGTATATTTTTGGATGCAACTTTGGATTATATCTTTTATGCCGGTGTTATTTTTGGTTTCGCTTTGGCGAATCCTTCCGATAACGCAATAGCCGCAGGCTTTTTGCTTTTTGCTTTTGCTTCAGCTTCATGTGCATTGCTGGCTTATGCTGTTGTTGCTTATAAAAATAACTCTCAGGAAAGACTTGATCTTCGGCAATCTCCGTTTTATTTGGGCGGGGTAGCACAAGGCTTTGAAACTTTTGTGGCTTTAATCATCCTCTGCATTGTTCCCGGATGGTTTATGCCTATTGCCATTATCTTGGGCGTTTTGAGTTTGGTTAAGGCTTTGAGTGTAATTGCAGCGGCTTATTACAACTTTGTAATTTCAGTCAGAGCTAAAAAGAAAAATCATAATGGCTAAAAAGATGTTTATACGGGCGCTGTTTGGGGCGTTGTTGTTTTTGAGCAGTGAGGCTTTTGCTCTTACGGCTCAGGGCGGCACGGACAAAGTCAGCGCCTCTTTATATACAAATTATGAAACCATAGCTGCCGGAAAAGATATTGAGGTTCTTGTTAGGCTTGATATGTTTAACGGCTGGCACACTTATTGGATTAATCCCGGTGATGCCGGACTGGAAACTCAGATTAAGTGGCGCTTGCCGGAAGGATTTGAGGAAACAAGTGTTGAGTATTCCGTTCCGCAAAAGTTTTTGTTTGAAGAGATGGTGCAATATGGTTTGGGTGATGTAGCTTATCTTAAGACCAAAGTTATAACTCCTAAAACTAAAAAAAATGCTTTGCAGAAATTTTCGGCAACCATTTCGTGGTTGGCTTGTAAAGATGTTTGCGTGCCGGAAAGTGTGCGGTTGGATTTTGCACTTCCCTCTTCTTCTGAAGCTAAAATTGCTCCCGATTGGGCTCAAGAAAGTGCTATGGCGCAAAAAGTATTTCCTTTGAAACCTCAGTGGCATGCCTTATATGAGGTTAAAGGAGATAAGCTATTACTTAATATTGATGCGCAAGAATTTGATTTCAGCGATAAAGTTACGCAAATCTTATTTATTCCCCACCAAAGAGATAAAATATCTAATGTGGAAGAGCAAAAAATAGGTTTTGATGGTATTGGTAAACTTTCAGCCGAGATTTTGCTTGAAGACAACGAAATAGATGCTTTGTCGGGGGTATTGTTGTTGATAGGTGAAAACAACAGTCGCGCTTTTGAACTCAAATTTTCTAAAGGGCAGAATCTGGAAATTTATGATCAGATTAATTATGATGAATTTGGGCTTTTGATGATTATGTTGATGGCTTTTGCCGGAGGGTTAATTCTTAACCTTATGCCTTGTATCTTTCCTATTTTAACCATAAAGGTTATTGCTTTGGCGCAAGGTTCTTATAATCGTTATAAAGCCAGAATAGAATCTCTGTTGTATTTTTTCGGTGTCGTCTTTTCCTTTTTTCTGATTGCCTCTATTTTGATTTGGCTACGCTCCAAAGGTGAGCAAATCGGTTGGGGTTTCCAACTGCAATCTCCGATTTTTGTCGGGATAATGATTGTTATATTCTCTATCATCTTTTTGATGTTGTTGGATATTGTAAATCTTAAAAATCCATTCGCCAACAAGGTTGGGCGAATCTCTTTCAAGCGCCAGAAAATCAATGCATTTATGACAGGTTTTTTTGCCGTGCTTATTGCCAGTCCCTGTACGGGACCTTTTATGGGAATTGCTATCGGTTATACTTTGTCAAAGCCGATTTATGTTTACTATCCTGTTTTCTTGGCTTTGAGTGTCGGATATGCCCTGCCCTTTGTTTTAGCAGGGTTATTTCCCAAATTTATTCATAAATTTTTGCCAAAACCCGGAAAGTGGATGGATATTCTTAAGAAGATTTTCTCCATTCCGGTTTTGCTGACGGTTGTTTGGTTGTTTTGGGTATTGTTTAATCAGGTTAATGACCGTAAAGGTTTGCAACCAAGCAATATTTTGTGGCAAAAATATGATGCGGCAAAAGTAGAGCAGCTTGTTGAAGGCGGGGAAAAGGTCTTTGTTGACTTTACGGCTAAGTGGTGCATTACTTGTTTGGCTAACGAGAAAATTGCATTGCAGTCGGAAGAATTTGAAGCTTTGGTTAAAAAGCACAGAATTCAAACCTTTAAGGCTGATTGGACAAGCAAAAGTGCTGATATTGCTCTTGCTTTGGCATCTTATGGACGTAATTCTATTCCTCTTTATGTTTACTATAAGGACAGAAATAGCGAGCCGGTAATATTACCGCAGTTGCTTACGCCTCAAATATTAAAGAATTATATAAAATAAAAAAAACCGCCGATGTGGCGGTTTTTTTTATTATTTTCCAAAAATTCCGATGGATTTTATGCGATCTTTTACACCGCCGGTTATATCCTCAAGATTTTTTTCGGCGACTCCTTTTAAGTCGGATATTTTGCTTTTTACGACAGTGTTGGAAGCTGTTGTCAGTATTTTGTTTAGAATTTTTGAAATTGTACCAGCAATAGATTCACCTTTTTGGTTGTCTCCAATGTTGGTCATAGTGATGGCCGGTAATTTAACGGATATAGCTTCTTCTTTGCCGACAATAGCGTTAATTTCACCATCTTTGATGCTTAATTTTTTAATGATGACTTTTTTGGATGAGGCAGAATCTTTGCTTTGAGTTTCTTCCGCTTTTTTTTCTGAAGATGATTTTGCGGAGTTTTTGTTAATGTTTTCCTGGATATCTGAAATGTTGTTACGTGTTAGAGAAAGCATTTCATAATTGATAACAGGTTTGCTTACTTCGATATCTTCAATAATGATTGTATCAGAAGTTAGGCTTTTAATGTTTACTTTTACGTAAATATTGCCTAATTCAAAAATATTTTTTGCTTCGTATCCTTTGGGGTTGCCAACCGTGATTTCGTTAATGCTTCCTTCTCCGTTGGCCAGACCAAGCTTAAACCCTTTTAGGTTTACATCTGTTCCGGTAATTTCGCTGCCATATTTATGAACAATTTTTTGGACGATTGATTCCAAAGACGGCGCAAAGAAATATACACCGGCAATGATTAAGACCAAAATAGAAAGAAAAATGTATCTCTTTTTCATTATTTTACCCCCTTTTTGTTAGCTGATGTATATAGATTTAGCGCAAAATAGGATTTTGTAAAGGATTAACTGTGAGCTTTTTAAAAGCAAAAAAGGTGCAGATTATTTTTGCGGTTAACAAAAACAAAACTGACACCTTCTTCGTATTGGTCGGGAAGCCGGTTATCGGGCTTTGCGTAAACTCCTTGGCTTACAGTTTCCGATAATCTTCTTCCCGATATTTCGATTTTAATAATGTCTTTGGAAAAAGAAGCGATCTTCACAGAGGGCTTCTTTTAGAATTTAATCACCAAAATAAATCATGTCAGAAATGTATCTTCACAGATGATAACTGACTAATGGCAAATTCATACTATTAAAATCGAATGCTGCAACCACTTATAACTACATCAGGTGATATAGATAAATAAACGGAATAAAGCAGTGATTGCGATTTCTAATAATACGAACAGATCTATAAATTTAAGCAAAAAGCAAACTAATACTTTGTTAACTATATGTCAATGCTTAATTATTTTAAAAATACGAAAAATACTGAAAAAAGTTGTTGCAATTAAAATTTTTGCGGTTTATATTCCGTTTTGTTCCATGGTTATGGGTGCGTAGCTCAGTTGGTAGAGCAACTGACTCTTAATCAGTGGGTCTGGGGTTCGAACCCCCACGCGCCTA
>CALXVR010000021.1 GCA_944392155.1 uncultured Alphaproteobacteria bacterium
GTATTCAATTGAAGTATCATGAAGGTACTTCCGTTATAACCGAAATTTACCGCGTTTCTACTCCGGGACGCCGCGTTTATTCAAGCGTTCGCGATTTGCCGAGAGTTTATAACGGCTTGGGTATTTCCATCATCTCTACACCGGCTGGTGTTATGAGTGATCATGAAGCTCGCAAAGCCAATGTCGGCGGTGAAATTTTGTGCCAAGTATTTTAAGGGAGAAAACAGATGTCTAGAATTGGTAAATATCCTGTTATTATCCCGAACGGCGTTACCGTTACGGTTGAGAACAATGTTGTTACCGCAAAAGGTAAGTTGGGTGAACTCAGCTTTACTTTTGATGACAACCATGTTTCTGCAAAGTTGGAAGAAAACAAAGTTGTTGTTTCTCCTTTGAGCCAATCTAAAGAAGCTCGTGCTTTGTGGGGTACAACCAGAGCTCAGATTAACACTTTGGTTAAAGGTGTTAGCGAAGGCTTTAAAAAGGATTTGGAACTGGTCGGCGTTGGTTATAAAGCCCGCGTTGAAGGTAGCCACAAGTTAGTTTTGTCTTTGGGTTTCTCTCATGATGTTATTTTTGAGGCTCCGAAGACCATCAACATTGCTTGTGCAAGCCCGACTCAGATTTCCGTTTCTGGCGCCGATAAACAACTCGTTGGTCAAATTGCTTCGGAAATTCGTAAATACAGAAAACCTGAACCTTACAAAGGCAAGGGCGTGAAGTATGTTGGCGAATATGTACGTCGCAAAGAAGGCAAAAAGAAATAAGGATTAATTAAATGAGTACGCCAAGAGAATTGTTTGAAAAAAGAAAAGCTCGCGTAAGAACTGCTTTGAAAAACGCTGCCAACGGCAAAATGAGACTTTCTGTCTTCCGCAGCGGTAAGCATATTTATGCGCAGATTATTGACGATGCTAAAGGTTCTACAGTTGTTTCTGCTTCTACTCTGGACAAAGAAATCAGAGATCAGATTAAGAAATCTTCTACCGTTGAAGCTGCTAGCTTTATTGGTAAAGTTGTAGCTGAAAGAGCCGTTAAATCCGGTGTTAGTGAAGTCGTTTTCGACAGAGGCGGCTACATCTATCATGGTCGTGTTAAAGCTTTGGCTGACGCTGCACGCGCTGCCGGCCTGAAATTTTAGGAGATAAGATGATGGTACAAGCAGATCGTCGTAACAGCAATAAAGCTGAGAAAAAAGAAGAATTGGTTGAGAAACTGGTTCATATTAACCGTGTAGCTAAGACCGTTAAAGGCGGACGCAATATGTCTTTTGCTGCTGTCGTCGTTGTTGGCGACCAGAAAGGTCGTGTCGGCTATGGTTCTGGCAAAGCAACCGAAGTTCCGGATGCTATTGTTAAGGCTACTAATGAAGCCAAGAAAAATATGGTTCGCATTCCGCTCCGCGAAGGTAGAACTCTGCATCATGACGTTGCCGGTCGTTTCGGCGCTGGTAAAGTTATTTTGAGAACTGCTCCTGCCGGTACCGGTGTTATCGCCGGCGGTCCGATGCGCGCTATCTTTGAAGTATTGGGTGTTCAGGACGTTGTTGCCAAATCTTTGGGTTCCAACAATCCTTACAACATGATTAAGGCTACTTTCAATGCCTTGATGGCTATTAATTCACCTCGTATGGTTGCTGCTAAGCGCGGTAAAAAAGTCGGTGATATTGTAAGCCGTCGCGAAAATACTTCTAAACTGGAAAAAGAGGAGGCTTAATCGATGGCTAACAAAACTATTAAAGTTACGCAAATCGCAAGCCCTATCGGTCGTCCCGAAAAACAGAGAGCCACATTAATCGGCTTGGGTCTGAACAAGATGGGTAAAACTGTTGAACTTCAGGATACTCCCGCTGTTCGCGGTATGATTCGTAAGATTCCTCATCTGGTTAAAGTAGAGGAATAGGATTTGTTAAAAAAAGCCGGCTGGTGTTTGGCTCGGTGAGTTTGAATTTTGATGTCGGCTTCTTTTTTGAATCTTTGATGAAATGTTAGATTAGGTGAAGAAACATGAAACTTAATGAATTGAGAGACAACGAGGGAGCAACCAAAAACCGCATTCGCGTTGGTCGCGGTATTGGTAGCGGCAAGGGTAAAACTTGCGGTCGCGGTCAAAAAGGTCAGAAGTCTCGTTCAGGTGTTGCCGTTAATGCTTTTGAAGGCGGCCAGATGCCGATTTATCGCAGACTTCCGAAACGTGGTTTCAAGAATCCGTTTGCTAAGACATTTGCAGTTGTTAATTTGGATACAATCCAGAAGGCTGTTGATGCAGGTAAATTGAATGCTTCTGCAATCGATGTTAAGGCTTTGATGGAAGCCGGTGTTATCTCCAAAGAGTTGGACGGTGTTCGTCTGTTGGCTCGCGGTGCTATCACCAGCAATGTTACAATCAGCGTAAACTCTGCCTCTAAAGCTGCTGTTGCAGCTGTTGAGAAGGCTGGTGGCAAAGTTAATTTGATTGAAGCATAATTAGCCTGAAGTTGTTTGTAGGAAAACCTCCCCAAATTAGGGGAGGTTTTTTGTTGAATTAAATGATTATTTGTGTTGTGTAAGTGGATAAATTTGTTGAATTAAAAATTTTTTAGTGTATTAATAAATTAGCTTAAAGGGACTGTTTGTCCCTCGTTGTTTGTTTTAAATGAAATAATAAGGATTTAGAGATGGTATCATTGGCAGAAAAGATGGCTGCAAATATGGATATGTCCGCTTTCAGCAAAGCTGAAGAGCTGAAAAAAAGACTCTGGTTTACGGTCTTGGCTTTGATTGTTTTCCGTTTGGGAACATTTATTCCGCTTCCGGGTATTGACCCGCATATTTTGTCGGATATTTTTGCCAGACAATCCAGCGGTATTTTGGGAATGTTTAATATGTTTTCAGGTGGTGCGTTGGAGCGTATGACGATCTTTGCATTGAACATTATGCCCTACATCTCTGCGTCTATTATTTTACAGCTTGGTCAATCGGTTATTCCGTCTTTGGCCGCTTTGAAGAAAGACGGCGAGGCCGGTCATCGCAAAATGACACATTATACTAAGATTTTGACTGTATTTATTACGGTTATTCAAGGCTACGGTATTGCCGTCGGTTTGGAAGGTATGACCGGAAGCGCCGGCTTGTCTGCCGTCGTTATGCCCGGTTTTATCTTTAAATTTACGACGATTGTTTCTTTGGTCGGCGGTACAATGTTTATTGTTTGGCTGGGTGAGCAAATTACATCGCGAGGTGTCGGAAATGGTTCTTCTTTAATCATTACCGTCGGTATTATTGCCAATATTCCGAGTGCTTTGGCACAAACCTTTGAATTAGGTCGTGTCGGTTCTATGTCTTTGGGTGTAATTGCTATGTTGTTGGTAATGGTTTTGGCTTTGATATATATCATTGTTTTGGTCGAAAGAGCTCAACGCAAAATTACCATTCAGTATCCGAAACGTCAGATGGGAATGCGGATGATGTCTTCAGAAAATTCGCATTTGCCGTTGAAGATTAACCCAACAGGCGTTATTCCCCCGATTTTTGCAAGCTCTTTGTTGTTGTTGCCGATTACGGTTGCTAATTTGTCTGCCGAAAACGGTCCGGGGTGGGTGCAGACATTGAGCCAGTTGCTTGGTCATGGTCAACCGTTATATTTGACTTTGTATGGTGCTTTAATTATTTTCTTTGCTTTCTTCTATACCGCAGTTGTATTTAATCCGGAAGAAACTGCAGATAATTTGAAAAAGCATGGCGGCTTTATTGCCGGTATTCGTCCGGGTAAAAATACGGCTGAATATTTGGATTACGTTATTACACGTTTGACAGTTTTGGGTGCCGTTTATTTGACAGCTCTGTGTATTTTGCCTGAAATCCTGATTTCAAAATTGTCTGTCCCGTTTGTTTTGGGTGGTACGACTTTGCTCATCGTGGTTCAGGTTACTATGGATTTTGTCGGTCAACTGCAATCACACTTAATAGCTTATCAATATGAAGGATTAATCAGAAAAGCAGCTTTGGTTAATAAAGGAAAGAGAAGATAATGTCTTTTAAGGATAGTGGTTTGGGTTTGCATGTGGTCTTTACCGGAGCTCCGGGCTGCGGTAAGGGCACGCAGGCAAGAATCTTGAAAGAAAAAGTTGCAATCTGCCATTTGTCTACGGGAGAGATGCTCCGTGCTGAGGCTGCCAAAGGTACGCCTTTGGGGTTGGAAATAAAAGCTTTATTGGACAGAGGTGAGTTTGCTACCGATGAGATGATTATTGATATGGTCTCAAAGCGAATCGACGAAGCCGATTGTAAAAATGGTTTTATTCTTGACGGATTTCCGAGAACTTTGCATCAAGCTGAAGTTTTGGAGGAGATGTTGGACAAGAAAGGGATTAATCTGGATGCCGTTATTGAAATTCAGGTTCCCGATGAGATTATTATGGAACGTATTTTGGGACGTTATGCTTGCATGACTTGCGGGCAGGGTTATCATGACAAGTTTCAAAAGCCAAAAGTTTATGGCGTTTGCGACGTATGCGGCGGAACGGATTTTTACCGTCGTGTCGATGATAATAAGACAACGGTACAAAATCGTTTGGTAAACTATAGAGCTTTGACTTATCCGACAATTCCATACTATGAAAAAAAAGGACTCCTGCGTTGTGTGGATGGAACCGGAACAATTGAAGCCGTTAGTAATAAAGTCGACAGCATTTTGGGTATAAAATAGCCCGAGTCGGCGTTTCGGTTTTCTAAAAACCTGAAAAAAATGCAACTTTTTGAATTTTTTTGCTAAAAGGGTGGTTGACACTAATAAATTTTAGCCTATAATCCGGCTTAATTTTGAAAAGTGGTGATCAACTTTTTGAATGTGATAATTAATTTAAAGGATGGAGAGTTAATTTGGCTCGTATAGCTGGTGTAAATATTCCGACAGCCAAAAGAATTGAAGTCGCTCTGACTTATATTTTCGGTATCGGAAGAAAAACTGCTCAAGACATTTGCGCAAAATCTGGAATCGACTGCAGTCGCCGTGTTCACGAATTGTCCGAAGAAGAGGTCGCTAAAATTCGTGAAGTTATTGATAGCAACTATCTGGTTGAAGGTGAGTTGCGTCGTGAAGTCGGCGTTAACATCAAGAGACTTATGGATCTCGGATGTTATAGAGGTTTGAGACATCGTAAAGGTTTGCCGGTTCGCGGACAGAGTACAAAAACAAATGCCCGTACCCGTAAAGGTAAACGCAAAACCGTTGCGAATAAGAAAAAGTAAGAGGTAGATTCTAATGGCAAAAGCAGTACAACGTGTTAAGAAAAAAGAAAAGAAGAATATCACGGCGGGTGTTGCCCATGTGAATTCTACTTTCAACAATACAAGAGTAACA
Source organism: uncultured Alphaproteobacteria bacterium (assembly GCA_944392155.1). Lineage (GTDB taxonomy): Bacteria > Pseudomonadota > Alphaproteobacteria > RF32 > CAG-239 > Scatacola_A. The sequence continues at coordinate 5,341 of CALXVR010000021.1, forward strand.
ATTACTGATGCTCAAGGTAATACTGTTTCTTGGTCTACAGCCGGTGCTCAAGGTTTTAAGGGTTCTCGTAAGTCTACTCCTTATGCCGCTCAGGTAGCTGCCGAAGAAGCTGGTAAAAAGGCTCAGGAAAATGGTATGAAAACCTTGGAAGTTGAAGTTAAGGGTCCCGGTTCTGGTAGAGAATCTGCGATTAGAGCCTTGCAGGTTATTGGTTTTACAATCACATCAATTCGTGATGTAACTCCTATTCCTCATAATGGCTGCCGCATGAGAAAGAGACGTCGCGTTTAGTCTTTTTACAGATAGTGAGGCTGTATGTCAGCCTCGCCGTCTTTTGATTTTTGTAAATATTGCATATGCACTAAAATAAGAGGACATACCAGTGATTCAAAAGAATTGGCAAGAACTTATTAAACCTACTAACTTAGATGTTTCCAGCGAAGGCGAAAACAAGGCTAAGATAGTAGTTGAACCTTTGGAAAGAGGTTTCGGCTTAACTTTGGGTAACGCTTTGAGAAGAGTTTTGTTATCTTCTTTGCAAGGCGGTGCCGTAACGGCTATCAAAATTAACGGCGTTCTGCATGAATTTTCTGTAGTTCCGGGTGTTAGAGAAGACGTTACCGATATTGTTCTCAATATTAAATGTTTGGCCGTTGCCGTTCATGGCGAGGGTCCGAAGACTATGACCTTGAAAGCAGAGGGTCCGTGCGAAGTTACGGCCGCTATGATTGAAACAGGTCATGATGTTGAAATTATGAATCCGGATTTGGTTATTTGCAATCTGGATGCCGGTGCTAAAATTTCTATGGAATTGACAGTTAATACCGGTAAGGGTTATGTTCCGGCTTATCAAAACAAAGCCGCAGATGCCCCGATTGGTCTTATTGCCGTTGATGCGATTTATTCTCCGGTTAAGAAGGTTTCTTACAAAGTTGAGAATACGCGTGTCGGTCAAGTTACTGACTATGATAAATTGACTATGGTTGTTGAGACAAATGGCGTTGTTTCTCCTGAAGATGCAGTTGCTTTAGCTGCTCGTATCTTGCAAGATCAGCTCAAGCCGTTCATTAATTTCGATGAACCGGAAGTTGAGGTTGAGGCTGAAAGAGAAGAACTGCCGTTTAACAGAAATCTGCTCAAGAAAGTTGAAGAACTTGAGTTGTCTGTTCGTTCGGCTAACTGCCTGAAGAACGATAATATCGTTTATATCGGTGATTTGGTTCAGAAGACAGAAGCTGAGATGTTGCGTACACCGAACTTCGGTCGTAAGTCTTTGAACGAAATCAAAGAAGTTTTGGCAAAAATGGGTATTCATCTTGGTATGGATACACCGGGTTGGCCGCCTGAGAATATTGAAGAGCTCATCAAGAAAGTTGACGAGCATTTCTAAGATATGTGAATTTAAGCTCCCGCAAGATGTTTGCGGGAGTTTTTTTGTTTCTTTAGTGACGTGTCTGTCCGGGCGGCAGTTAGTTTCTGAAGTGATTGGGGTTGCTTTTTATGCCGTTTATGTTATATTGCCGATAAATTTTTGTATTATTTTTTAATCTAAAAAACAAGTTTATGTTAAAAAAATTATTCTGCGGAATTTTTGGTTCAGGAAATACCGGAAATTCAGTTAAGACTCTGCGCAAGCCACACAGAAATGCGCCAATTGAAGAATGGCGGAATTTTGTGAACCAAGCCGGGTGGAGACAAGTTGCGCAAATCAGGTCAAAGTTTATACCGTGTGCTTTTGGCGAAGAAGGAAAACGCGATAAGCAAATTTGCGATGCCATGTGGGAGCGTTTGTTTCGAATCGAACAACCGGTTCTTGACTATGATTTTCTCAGAAGCAATGCGGATAAAATCATTTTTGTCGGGCAACACGCGTCAAATGACTGCATTAAGCATGATGTTCGGTTCAGTTATGCCGGTGAGGTAAAGTTTGTCGTTGAAAAAGGCGGAAAATTGCGCGGTTTTGCTTTGGCTGAAGATTTGATTCTGGCCGGAGTTACCTGTTGCGGTGCTTATCCGGACGGTGCGCTGAAATGGACGGCGGAGCAGGGGTTCCATCTGTTGAGCAGAGAAGATTCCCGCCGTGTCGAAGAAGTTTTGCCAGAGCTGACAGCAATGATGGAAGCGGTTGATGTTCCGTCGCTGCGCGATATTTTTATGTGGATGCTGGCGGTGCCTGACGGACAAATCGGTGATCCGTATGAGTGTTACAGCCTGCGACGGGAAGACAGGTTCTCTTATGTAGAATTTGACGATCCGGTTATCGTTGTTTGCAAATTATGAAAAAAGACGGGAAATTTAGGGCTGAGCTTTAATTTCCCGTCTTTTTTTGCTTGCTTTTCAGAATATTGTATGCTAAAAGCACAGGCGAATGAGTTGTTTCCGTGCATGAACGCCAAAAGCGAAACCGTGGCGGAGACGTGGTTTTTATCCGCTTTGCCTGTCAAAGCACAGAGAAAATGAAAGGACATTGTCATGAGACATGGAGATGCACATAGAAGATTTAATATGCCGAAAAGCCAGAGAAGAGCTTTGTTCTCTAACCTGACCAACGCTTTGTTTACACATGAGCAAATTACGGTTACTTTGCCCAGAGCTAAGGAACTCAGAACATTTGCTGATAACATGATTACCTATGCTAAAAAAGGTGATTTGAACAGCCGCAGATTGGCTCTTGCTTTCCTGCGTGACAACGAAGTTGTTTCTAAGCTTTTCTCTACTTTGGCTGAGCGTTATAAAGGCCGCAACGGTGGTTATACACGCGTTTTGAAGTCTGGCCTGCGTTATGGTGACTGTGCTCCGATGGCTATCATTGAGTTGGTTGACCGTGATGTTAATGCTAAAGGTGCCAAAGATTTGGCTCGCGTTGCTGCTGAAAAAGCTGCCGCAGCTGAGGCTGAGAAAACTGCAGAATAATCTTTGTGATTATATCAAAGTAAAGAGCGAATCGGCAACGGTTCGCTCTTTTTTTTGTGCTTATGAGTTATTTGTGTCGTGTGAGATAATTGACAAAAGTTGAATTTGTGCTACAACCAAAAAAACTTATTTTATATTATGTCATTTAAATATCATTTTGTATGAAAGCAAGTATTAATCACAACAACAATGTTTTTTCCTGTAAGGGATTTTTGTATTCAGCTTACATTTATCATGATGATGCGTATATTTTGCTTAATGCAGGGCAATCTTGTGTTTTGCATTGGGAAAATGAGGAGGAACAGGCTCGGGTGAAAGAGTTTATTGCTCAGTTGCAGCTTGGGGCTTATGTTTTTCTTTATTATACGCGAAATGGTCGTGTAATGAAAATTTTTGATATGTTGAGCGGACAGATTTTGGACTGTGAAAGTTCAGATAATTGTTTGTCAACAGAGACAGAAGAATTTTCAGGGGTTCTTAAGTTTAAGACCAGAGAGTTTATGCGTCCGAATTTTGAAGTTTATATCTTTTCCGTAGTTGATGGCAGAAGTACCAGAGGCTATGCTTATTTGGTTGATGTTATCCAGGAGGAGAAGGATAGACGCGGATTGATGAAGTTGCAAGCCGGAGATGATGTCTTAATTCGGGAAAGTAGCGATGGTCGTGTTGTAGCTATTAAAGACAGCACACGCGATGTGATAGTTGGAAAGTATGAATGAATTTTTGTTTAACTTAAATTATTTTGTATCATGAAAACAATTGGATTGGTGGGCATATCAGCCGTGGAAACGACGATTGCCTATGTGAAAGCGATTACGGAGTTTACGCGTGATTATACGTGTAGACAACAGGATCCACAAATGGTTATTTCCGTTCTTGATTTTCAAAGAGTGAAAAAATTGCGGGCAGCAGGGCAGTGGAGTGAGCTTGTTGTTTCTTGTTCTGATGCGATATCTTATGATATGGCTGCGCAAGATTTGGTGGTTGTTTGCTCCAATGAAATGCATCGTTTCTATGCGGATATTAAAGAATTGAGTATGGAAGACAGTATCATTTCTATTGTTGATACAACGGTGGATTATGTCCTTCAGCAAAACTATCAAAAGGTTTTGCTGCTTGGCACAAAGCCTACAATGTGCGAAGACTTTTATGTTACGGCATTGACTCAAAAAGGTATTGATGTTGTTGTACCAACAGAGAAAGAACAAGACGAAGTTGAACGTATCATTACAGAGCTATGTGATGGTATTATCAGTGAGGCATCAAGAACATCCTTATGTCGTATTGTTCGGGCCGTTTGTGAGCGCGTATCAGGTATTCAGGCCGTGGTTTTAGCCAGTACGGAGCTGCCGATGATTTTGCCGGCCCATTTGGTTTATCGGTGGGTTCGATTGCCAATTGTGGACACGCTTCGGGTTCATACTGAGGCGGCGGTTAGATCTGCACTCGGATTGTAGTCTGACTAGTGTTTTGAAAAAGAGACAGATATTAAAATCTGCCTCTTTTTTTGTAAAAAAAATCCCCGATTTCTCAGGGATTAAAAAAGTTATTTTTTATTATTAAGGTCATCACCTTGAGCTACATAAGCTTCAACAGCTCGAGAGGCTTTCTTGGGCAGTGCGATACAGCCCGGTCCAGAAATACAACCGCCTTCACAGCACATTACCTCGAGCATGTTGTTTTCGCAGCCTTTGGAGCCATAACGCTTGAGTAAGCGGATGTTTTCTTTAGTGAGACCATCTATGCGTTCGGCTTTGACTTCGGCTTTGTCGCCAATGATAGAGGCAACAGCGCCTGAAACACCACCGGTTAAGGGGAACTGACGGCCTTGAGCGTAAGATACGGTTGTGAACTCAGCCGGTTCACATTCATCAATATTGATGCCGGCAGCAACAAACATTGCGCCAAGTTCTTCAAAGGTCAGAACATAGTCAACATTGGGGTCATATTCGGCTTCTGCACGTTTAGCTAAGCAAGGACCGACGAAAACAGCAACGCAATCCGGATGTTCTTTTTTTACTAATTCAGCCGTGTAGTACATAGGCGTTTTGGTATGTGATACATAAGGTTGAATTTCCGGAATGTGTACTTGTGCGGCTCTGAAATATGCCGGGCAGCAGGAAGTGGTCATCAGCTTCTCGCCGTTTTCCATCTTTTCCATAAATTCGGCAGCTTCTTTTTGGGTTGTGATGTCGGCACCGACTGCAACTTCAATAACATCGCTGAAGCCGGCTTTTTTCAAAGCGCCGACAACATTACCGATATCTCCGGGGAATTGTCCGATGATTGCCGGAGCAAGCATGGCAACAACCTTCTTATCTGTTTCATTAAGAAGTTTTAAGACATCTACCATTTGTGAACGTTCTACAATGGCGCCGAAGGGGCAAGATTGCAGACATTTGCCGCAGGAGATACAAGTATCGTGGTTGATGTGTTCTTTGCCAAATTCGTCTTTGGTAATGGCGCCGACCGGACAAGCTTCTTCGCAAGGAACAGGGATGCGAATGATGGAATGGTAGGGGCAAACTTCGTGGCATTTGCCGCAGTTAACACATTTGTCCGGGTCAATATGCGCGCGTCCGTTAACAAAAGAAATAGCTTCTTTCGGGCAGTTCATCTGGCAGGGGCGTGCGAAACAACCGCGGCAAGCGTTGGTTACCATATATTGTGCTTTAATACAAGCGGAGCAGGCAACGTCAATAACGCAAAGCTGCGCTTTTTCAGGTTTTGTACGCTCTAAAGCCTCTTCGCCGTATTGCGCCAAGGTCTTGAGTTCATCTGTTTCTTCTTCGGGAGAGAAACCTAAGCTTGACATGCAGCGATATTTTAATACAGCGCGATCTTTATAAATGCAGCAACGGCTGGGTTGTTGTTCTTTAGGACGCAGTTCTAATGGGATACGGTCTGCGTTTTTGAATTTGTCTGCAAAATAGCTCTCGGCTATTTTGATTAAGATGCGTGTGCGCATCTGGTTGGCATTATTTTTGGGTATAAGCACTTTATCAGTTCTCCATTTAATCTTTAATTAGTCTTCTTGGGCTTTGATAATTTCGCGAATTTTGGTAACAACTTTTTCAAAAGTTGCCTCTTCAATGAGTTCATCATTAACCATGACAAAAGGACCTTTATTGTATTTGGTTTTGATGTCTTTGCAGAGGTTCATACATCTAACTTCTACGATTTCTATTTTATCGGCAATGTCGGCGGGAGGCGTGAACTCCAGAGCTTGGATTTGGGCGGCGCCCATTACAAAGCAAGAAGTTCCCGAGCAGATTTTTACTGTTACTTTCTTCATGGTCTTGTCCTCTTTTAGGTTATGCATCAGATATATCTGACGCTGATTTCTTTTAAGTATTGGCTTTGTAGAAGCCTAAATATTTTTTTGACAATGTTTCGCCGAATCTCCAACTCTATCGGAAGGTTGGGGTCCTGATGGGCGATATTGATTTTGGTCCCGACAACAAAGTCTATTTTGTCGCTGTCTAAAAGGAGTTTGGTAAGACGAACGGCAGCGTTGTTTTTGTTCTTGTCTATACCTTCTTTTAGCATACGATAAACTTCGGTCAAGGTTAAAATTCCTTCCGTTACCAAATCCACACCTTCCATTATGGATGCCATCGGGATTTTATCGTCAAAACTGGTTTTGTCAATCTCACATTTTAGGCAAAGTTCACGTTCTACGATATTTGCGGTTGTGCCCCCGCAAATAACTGTTTTGCCGTCATAGTTGGCGACGAGCTCTGCAAATTCGTGGTCTTTATCCTCATCAAAAGGAGGGCCTGTTAAAACCAGAAGTTTACGTGGTTTGCGGAAATATAGAACAACACAGCTGATATCATCTCCGGCTTTTTGTTCTACTTCCTTGCTTAAAGCTTCGTGCACAACGGCTCGAGCTAAATCATGTGCCGAAATGTATGGATTTTTACGAATTTCTTTTAAAATGAAATCTAAACAGCCTTGTCTACCCCAGCCCAGCGGATATTTTTTATTGCCAAGTCCGGCTTGGGTTACTCCATCTGAAACCATGATAATTCGGTCTTCAGGTTGAGTGGTAAGTTGTGAAACATTAATGGTTCGTTCTTTCCATTTTGGGGAGGATAGTTCTCGGCATTTGACGGTTAAGGGTTTGAAGTCGCGGATGAACATATGCGGCGGATTGTCCATTTCAATAATGCGTGTTTTTCCGCCTAACTCGCTGTCTACAATAGAAAAGGTAGCATAGCTGATTTTGCGAACCTGACAAATTGGTAAAGCATCCATCATGACCTCTGATGAACGGAGGAGCTCCATGTTGCTTTCAACAAACTTCATTGCCATTCTTGTTGTCATGGAAGACAAAATGTTTGCTTTGACGCCGGAGCCTAACCCATCAGAAAGAATAGATATGATTCGTTGTTCTTCAGGAATCTTTTTGGAAAAGACTGTATCTCCGAAGCAATCTTCGCCGTTTTTTTGGCATTGGTGGGTTCCTATCTCAATAAACAACGAATCGTTCATGGCTAGTAATCTCGTTTGTTGGAATTGGTGCGAATGGTCAAATCGCTGCTTTGTTCATCGTCTGCGGCAAAGTCTTTGGCGATGGAGCGTAATAAAACTTCCGTTTCAGCCATGTGTTCGCCCAAAGTGCAGGCAATTTGCTGTACTGTTGCTAAGTTTTTGTGGATGACCTCTTTAGCTTTTTCGGCAATTTGTTCCTTTTTCATCTCCATATTGGTTACATCTTCGATGATGCCTCCGACAATCTGTTTTTTATCAATATTGAAAACAACGACGTCAAAGAGTTTGTCATTGAAGCGGACATGCTCGCGATGGATGTCTTGCTCTAAGTCTAAGGATGCCGAAAACAGATTGGTAAAGTTAATGAAATCACGCAGGTCTGCGCCATGCAGATTTTCTTTGTCGTAGATGTCCGTGTGTTCTTCATCATTCCAGAAAGTTTCAACAAATTTATCGTTATATTCCATAATGCGGAGTTGTGCGTTGGCAATCACAATCGGAGATGGAATACAACGCAACAAAGCATTGGCTTTGCGTTGAGCTTGTTGTTTCATGTGTGAAACACACATTTCGGGCTCGGCTTTGCCATCCAGTAAAGCTTTGGCAAAATTTCGGCAGGTGTTGTAACCGCAGCCGCCACAGTTAATTTCGTCTTCAATGCTATATTTGCCGATGCTTGCCAGAATTTTTTTTATTTCAAATTCATCGTGTTCGGGGGGAGTTATATGGTCTTCGGTATAATTCAGAGTTATGTCAACACTCGGGGTGCGTTTTCCGGCTAATCCCGAGAAATTACTTTCTTTTAAAACCTCTAATCTTTTTTCAAATCCCGATTTTTTGGAGGTGGTGCAAGGTCCGTTGATGCAGCCTCCTTCGCAAGCCAGACATTCAATGAATACCGGGCGGTCAAAATCTGTTTCTTTGAGATTTTTCAACTCTCTTTTGATGTTTTCAATACCGGTAATTTGCATTAGGTAAGCTTGTTTGTTTTGGATATAAGGCTTGAGTGTTTCAATCATGCCACCTTCAATGGGGTATGCGGTTCCTTCTTCTGCCTTGGTTAAAGCAAACTTATCAAAAACAGAAGTATGAATATCTTTTAACTCAATATTTTCTTCTTTCAGCCATTGTCGCAAATCATTGAAGCTTAAACTCAGACTTAGTAAATTCGGGTGCCTATCAGCTTCAAGTTTTTTAGCAATGCAGGGACCAATGAAAATAATTTCAATGTCCTTGCCAAGAGCTTTTTTCAGCAGGCTACAATGGGCCAACAGCGGAGAAGTTAGTTTTGTGAGGTTGTTTGTGCGTTCGGGCAAATATTTGTTAATATATTCAACAACTGCCGGACATGCGGTGGAAATAAATAAATGTCCGGATAGTGAAGAATCGGAGGAGGCCTCATCAAGTAATTTTGCAATATTGGCAGAAACTTCTTCGGCTCCCAGAGCTGTTTCGCTAACACCTCGAAAACCTAAACGACGCAAGGCGGCAATCATTTGTTCTTTGCTAATGTCATCAAATTCGGTAATCCAAGACGGAGCCAGAGAAACATAAACATCTTTACCGCTTTGAATGAGGTGTTTGGCTCGGGTTAGGTCGTTGCGCGCTTGTTTGGCTTTAGCAGGGCAAACTCTATAACAAGTTCCGCAAGCAATACACAAATCGGGAACAATCATTGCGGAGTTGTCTTCAATCTTGATTGCTTTGACAGGACAACGACGAACGCATTTGTAGCAGTCCTGACAATTGTTTTTTATGGTATAAAGAGGATATTCGCGGTTGGACATGGTTTGTCTGCCTTAAAAAATTATTTTGATTCTGATGTTGAAAAATGCTTTTCCAGAATGTCTAAAAGAGAACCTTGATCAATGTTGTTGTATTCAACATCATCAATGCAGATATTGGGGCCTTTTGAACATTTATCACAGCAGCGTAATCCTGTTAATTCAACCTCTGCATCAAGGCCGTGCTCGTCTAAAAAGCGTTGAATGACTTGCAGGTTTTTGTTGTTCCCTCGAGCAAAACAAGAGCTGCCCATACAAATTTTTATTGTCGATGTCATTCAAAAATCTCCAATTGTTGGCGAAACATATTTTAAAGTATAAAAGCGGATAAAAAAAAAGGCAATCCAAATTTGTGTTTGGTGCTTGTTTTTGAAAAACAGCTGTGGCAAAATAAAATGGCTTAGCCATTGTTTTTGTTCGAGGTTTGTATGTTAGAAGATGCTTTGATGATTGTAGCGATATTGTTGGCTGCCGTGTTTGGCGGTTTGTTTGTGGCGATGAAAGAAAAAGACGCTCAAAGTCGTGATGAAAATATGCGTTTGAAAGAACAATTGAAGCAAGCTTATAAATTAGAAGCGGCGGCAAGAATGGCCAGCGGTGCGGCACATGATTTTAATAATATGTTGTCTGGAATTTGCGGGGCGGCAGAATGCTTGAAGCAAAGGCTATCCGAAGATGCGAAGTTGAATAGATATTGCGAAATTATTTTAAGCGGATGTGAGCAAGCATCTCATTTGGCTCGACAAATGACCAGATTGTCAATACGACAAGACGAGCATTTTGAACCTATGGATTTGAGGAGCAGTCTGGAAGATAGTTTGAAGTTGCTTGAGCATGGTTTAGGAAAACATATAAAAATCGTTCGGAAGTTTGAAACTAAGGTTTTGCCTGTAAATCTCAGTGCGGAACATTTGCAAAGCTTGATTCTGAATCTTGGTTTTAATTCTCGTGATGCCATGGGCGAAAAAGGCAAAATTACGGTTGGGTTGAGACAGGTGTCTTTAACCGAAGATGATATGTCAAATTATTTGATACGGACTAAGGTTGGTGATTTTGCCGAGGTGAGTTTCGCAGATAACGGGACAGGTATTTCTCCTGAAAATATTAAGAGAATTTTTGATCCTTTTTTTACAACTAAAAAAGAAGGTATGGGTAACGGTTTGGGGTTGTCTGAGGTTTATGGCGCGGTTTCGGCGGCAGGAGGTACGATTAGGGTTGTTAATCTGAAAAAAGGCGTTTGCTTTTATATCCTGTTTCCTATTGTGCCGCAAAAAATTGAGGTTAAAAAAACGAAAAAGAAAAGCCAAAAGTTGGCCCTTAGAATTTTGGTTGCAGATGATGATGCTCTGCAGCGCGCGTTGGCGCATGAAATTTTGACATCGGCCGGCTGTGATGTTAAAACGGCTGACTGCGTGGCTACGGCAGAGGCAATTTGTTCGGGAACCTTTAAGCCAGATGTCCTTATGGCCGATGTTGTTTTGCCAGATGGGGATGGCGGCAAAATCTATGAAAAATTAAAGAAAAAAAATAAAAAAATAATGGCTGTGTTTTTGAGCGGAGGTGCTCCCAGTGAAAAAGTTGAAAAGATTTTGAACAAAGATAAGCGTACAACGTTTTTGGAAAAGCCTTGTCGTGCAGAGCAGGTGTTGGAAAAGTTGCAATTCTTGTTAGCAAAAATGTAAGCAGCTTGATAAAAAACAGACAAAAGTTTAATATGGGTCTGTGTTGAACGGAGGATGTCTTTAATTGACAACGATGAATAAACAGCAAAATAAAATGTCTGAAAAGTTTTTACTGGAAACGCTGGACCGTATTGCCAGAAATCCGTTTGGCTATGATGTTTTGTATGTTAGTATTTCTAAGCTAAAGCCCAAAAACAGACATCCTGAGTTCGTAAAAGTTTTGGCTAGATTGTTTGATAGTGTTGTCGGTTCTGCCAGAGGGCAGTTCTTTGTGCTCTCAAACGGCGACTTTGTTATTCTGGCAAAAAATATTACGTCCGATGTCGTGGATGAGGCTGTTAAAAAGTTGCGGCAGGGTCTTTCATCGGACCCAATCATTCATTCACACGACGGAAGCGCTTTTGCCAGAGTTATCAGTTTTCCCGAGGGATTTGCTTCTTTTTATGAATATATTGAAAAACGGATTTTAATGCCGGAAGAAAGTCTTGGTGCTTTTGATTATAAGCGTCCGATTGAGGCTAAGGAAGTTGATGATGTGACTGAGACACTTGATGTGGCGGATATATCGGATATTGTTAAAAGACAAAGTGTTTTGCGTGTTTTGGGCGGCGGACGTTTTAAGGTGTTATTTCAGGAGTTCTTTGTCGCAGTAAAAGATTTGAGCTTGAATTTTGATCCAAATTTAGATTTGGTTGCCAATAGATGGTTGTTTATGTATTTAAGCCAAACTTTGGATAAGAAGGTCTTGTCTGCCTTGCCGGTTGCTGAATTGCAAAAATGGCCGGAATATATAAGTTTGAATCTTAATTTGTCTTCAGTCTTTTCTAGAGAGTTTGTGGATTTTGCAAAGAACTTTTTGCGCGGTGAGAGAAAGCTGATTGTTGAAGTTAAGCTGATGGACGTTTTTAATAATCTTCCTCTTTATTTTGAGGCTAAGGAGATTTTACACAGAGGCGGAAATAAGCTTCTGATTGATGAAGTTGATACTGCGGCTTTGAAGATGTTGAATATTAAACGTTTGGAACCGGATTTGGTTAAGATTTTTTATGAGCCGTTGTTAGAATATGATTTAGAAAATGAAAATTTGCGTAAATGTATTAGTGATGTCGGACGCGAAAATGTTATTTTAGCCAAATGTGCCGATGAGAAGTCTTTGAAGTGGGGTGTGCATTATGGTATTACGGCATTCCAAGGACCTTTTATGGATAATTTGGAAGTTGCCATGATGCGGACAAAATGTTCAAACGGTAAGAATTGTTCCGTGCAAGAATGTTTGAAAAGAAGACGCTTGTTGCTTGGAAGATTTCGTGATGAGTGCGTTAGAAAAGATATTCTGGAAGATTTGTTGTGAGAGTAAAAGATGTTTATATTTAATAAATCAGAGCCTGAAAAACCTTCTTTTACCAAGAATACGCTGATTCTGGATTATTTGATGCGCATGGAAAAGGATTTAAATGATTATCAGGCGCTGTGTATATTTATCCATAAATTACAAAGTCAAAAAATTCGCAGCTTGCAACGTCAGGAGCTGATAGAAACTTTTGAAAATGTGATAAAGAAAAGCGGTGGCGAAATTTTTGGTTTGCCGAATGATGATATGGTGGTTATCTTTAGTAAAACTGCCTATGATGAGATTTTGGCGTGCTTGGTTAAAGTGCGTTTTATGTTTCATGATGATGCTTTTTTGCAAAATGCGGTTGATTTAGAAAGTGTAAAGTTTGTACGTTTTTTTGAGCTTGGAAACGGAGCTTCGGAATTTAAGGCTCTGATTAAGTCCAGTATGGAAAATAGTAGTGCAGATGTTTCCAACTTTTCAGGTAACGGAGTGAAAGAGAAATCTTCTGCTCTTCCGTCCTTTGTAAGCGGTGCCAGAAAATTACGGCGGGAACTTACCCCTTCAATGTTGGCAAAAGTTCAGAAAGCTCTGTCTATGACCGATTTCTCGAGTTTGATACGTCGTCAATCCGTATGTGCGGTTATCGGAAAATCTCCTCCACAAATGTTGTTTGATGAGGTATTTGTTTCTATTGCCGATTTGAGAGATATGTTGTTGCCGGATGTCGATTTGACGGCGAATCCGTGGCTGTTTCAGCATTTGACGGAAACGTTGGATAAGCGCGTTTTGGTTAGTATCAGTCGGCATGATGACGGTTCTCTTACAAATAATTTTTCCATTAATCTGAATGTGTCTACCATATTGTCAGATGAGTTTTTGGAGTTTGACGATAATATAAACGCTTCAATGCGCTCCTCTATTGTGTTAGAATTACAGTTGGTGGATATTTTTAGCGATGTTAAGGCTTTTATGCTGGCTAAGACCTTTGCTCAATATCGCGGTTATAAAATTTGTATTGACGGTATTACGGTTGATAAGCTGAAATATATCGATAGAGAGAACTTAAATAGTGATTTGATTAAGATAATTTGGCATCCGTCATTTATGGATGTTATCAGCGAAGATAAACATTTCACGGATTATGTGAATAAAGCTGAACGTGCAAAAATGATTTTGTGTCGTGTCGATGATCCTCAAGCTGTCGAAGTAGGAAATTCGTTGGGAATTAATCTTTATCAAGGAAGGTATATTCAGCGGTTGCTTTTGGCTCAGCCAAGAAAGACTATATTTAGTATAAAGAAGTGACGCATATTAAAAAATCCCCTGAAATTTTCAGGGGATTTTTTTGTTAGCCAAAAAAATTTTATGTAGTCTCATTAACGGTTGACAAAAAAAATTGTAGTCTCATTAATAGTTGACTCATTTCTAAAATCAGTATATCCTAATATTCAGATATGGACTTTAACTTTGAATGTCGGGAGAATGATTATGCGAAACTTGCTTTTATCTTCAGTTACTTTACTTTTGGTACCGGCAGTGGCGATAGCCTCTCCCGAGTTCAAACCACATACACACACCACACCTATTGAGTTAAAGCCCATATCCTCCCCTTCAGACATTAAACTCGCTTCAGTTTGCTTCTTGGGGTATGGGGATTGCGGTGATATTGGGTTTGGAAAAGGTGATGAGAACTATCAGATTGATCCTAAAGATCAATGCCTTAGTGAAGGGTATTATGAAAATAACTGCAGTTCGGTGCAAGAACCGGAAAGTTATTGTCCTTATGATAAATCGTATATTAAAGGGTGTAAGTGTCGAACCGACCTAGTTTCTTGTCCGGCGGGCCAAGAAGGAGTTGGTGAAAGTTGTGATGGAAAGTATTTTTCTTGTAATTGTTCGCCGAGTTTGGTCTTTTGCGGGGAAAATGAGATTGGTGAAGGAGCAAGTTGCGGTGGGCGCTATGAGTCTTGTTCTTGTGGAAGTTCTTATATGTATTCTTCATCTAATTGTTCGTATCCTCGAAAATTGTCAGGCTCTTCTTGTGGGGGGAAATATACAAAATGCTCTTGTCCTGAAGGGGTTGATGCCGGATCTTTTGGGTGTGCAGAATATTATCCTTCTCCATGTTCTTCCGTTTGTAAAAGTGCTAATAATGATAATTGTGAAAATCGCGTAGATAATAATTCGGAACTTTATGGATGTATGAAATATTATAGTGATTGTTCTTCTAAATGTGAGATTCCATATAAAGATAATTGCAGAAACAGAACAGATGTTATTTCAGAATGTCCGGATAACGCAACATGTTCGTATTTTTCTGACTGTTCTTCTAAGATTAGTTCTTGGACTTGTAATGAAGGATATAAGATGTCAGGCAATGTTTGTGTCGAAAAAGGCTGTGAAATCGGTGATATTTATTATACGGACGGAAAGTGTTTGCCGGCTGCAAAACATGACACCAATAAGACGCCTTTAGGTGTTGTTGTTTATGTTACGGATGAAGGACAGCATGGGCAAATTTTGTCTTTATGGACGGTTGATGCTAACGGAAATAAATCGGCAACAAATTCTGTAAAAATGGTTTGGTCTACCGAGGCCGTTGATATTTCCGGCGTGAAAAATGCCAGCGGTCGATATACGGCAAAGGGTGATTATAATAGTTGCAGTAATACTGAGGCAATCCTTGCACAAGGTGATGCAAGCACTTATCCGGCGGCTTGGGCTGCGCATAAATATGCTCCGACAGCAGCTACTGCGGGTAAATGGTGTTTGCCGTCTGCCGGTATTATGTCTAGGGTTTATAGTTATCAGGGCGTTATACAGACTTCAATTAAGGCTGTGGGCGGATTGGAATATCAGGATTGTTCTACTTGGACATCAACAGAGCAAGATGAAAAATATGCATGGTATGCATGCTTTACTTTTAGTGATGGTATAAATGTTTTTGGTCCGAAGTATCAGTTAGGACTTTCCGAGCCTGGGGCTCTTGTTCGTCCTGTAATGGAGTTCTAAAAAAAGCCCCGTTAGCGGGGCTTTTTTTGCTTTTAATCTCTGATTTCAGCCTCGTAGGCATAAACAATCTCTGTTTCTTTTTCATTTTCGGAACGGCTTAGTTCGCAAACCATTAGGGTGTCTGCGTCCTGCAGGCTGTCAAAAACCTCTGCATTAATGTCTTTGAGCAAGAGGCTATCATTGTTATTACGAACCAAGAGCGCGGCGTTGTCTTCTGTATCCAGCTCGATATGCGGATTTTGAGGTTCGCTTTCACGTTCATAAAGAAGAAGCATAACTTCATCTTCGTCGTTAATCAAAAAATCAAAAGTGTTAAAATTATCCGCATCCATATTTGTGTTCCTATAATTTTATCTTGTTGCATGCTAGTTAAATTATTTAACGTTGACAAGACTAATGTTGATATTTGTATTTATTTTGCTGAAATCGGTTTAAAAATGCGTTAACTTTATGAACAGATTTTAGGAAAGGTGGAAAATGCAAGTTTTGATAGACCGCTTTATTACGCTCTTAAAATGGCCGATGGCTGTTTATATGCTGATTTCGGTGCCGGCATTTATTCGTTCTCTTTATTATTTTAATTTTGTTAATATCAAATTTTTTGTTTTAGGTGCCGGATTTATATTGTTTTTTATTGCCAGACAAATGGCTGATGGTTCGGTGAAAGCAAGTATGCAGATTGTGGCACATGAGTTAACCCATGCTTTCTTTGCTCTTATTACTTTTCATAAGGTTAAACATATTCGTGTTGAGGCTGATGACAGCGGTGGTTCCATGGGCTTTGAAGGCGAAGGAAATTGGCTGATTGTGATTGCGCCTTATTTCTTTCCGCTATTTGGTTTCTTTTATATGCTTTTTGTGTCTGTATGGACATCTTTTGCGCCGATGAACCTTATTTTGAATGGAATTTTGGGATATTTCTTAGGTTACCATTTGGATACCGTAGCATCACAAATTCATGAAAAACAAACAGACTTGCCAAAGGTTTCTTACAAGTTTTGTTGGATGTTTTTACCAGGGGCAAATTTTTGGGTCATTGGCAGTATGCTTGCCTTTAACAGTCGCGGTTGGGATGGTTTTTGGATATACCAAGACCTGATTAAGAAACTTAATGTTCTTAACTTTGAATATGTAACCAACCTGATTTTTTAGAGATAGGTCAAGCGGCAATTGTCCGCATCAAGTCTGACCGGAACACCTATGGGCAGAATAACCCTTGATGGGGTGTGTCCGTAAGGGAAGTTTTTGATGACAGGAATGTTTAGGTTTTTACAAAACTCGTCTATAATATCATCAATGCTTCCATCCTCGGGGTCTGCAATCTCGGTGTCAGCAAACTCACCAAAGACAATGCCTTTGACTTTATCAAAATTTGGGCATTGGGTGAGCTGTTGCAACATAATGTCTATTTTATAAGTTTTTTCGCTGACATCTTCTAAAAGCAGAATAGTGTTGCTTAAATCCGGATAAAAAGCCGTGCCGCATAAGTTGCGTAAAAGGCTTAAACATCCGCCAAGCAAGATGCCTTCTGTTTGACCTTTGTTTACGGTTTTACCATAATGTAAGTTAAGTTTTTGGTTGTTGAAAATTTGGTGTAGGGTTTGCTCAACCAAAGAATCGATTTTGCCGGTTTTGAAGTCGTATTTTAACGAAAAACCCGTGCAGCTTGCAACTTTGGTTTTGGCATAAATTCCTAGCTGGAGAGCCGTATTATCGCTAAAGCCAAAAATGGGTTTGGGATTTTTGCGAATGAGCTCATAGTCTATAAGAGGTAACATATATTGGCTGCCGGTTCCGCCGGAGGTGCAGAAAATGGCTTTGATTTCCGGGTCTGCAAAAAAACGATGCAAGTCAGCAACACGGTCTTCGGCAGTGCCCGCCATATAGCGAAAAGTATCATAAATATGTTCGCCTAAAACGGGAACGAAACCTAATGAACGCAAATAAGCCAATCCGCATTCTACGGCTTGTTTATTGCTTATGAGAGATGAGGGACTGATGATGCCTATTTTGTCATTAGGTTTTAGTTCCATTTACAAGTCCTCCAAAATTTCTTTACAAAAGGCAGGCAGAGAGTTGTCTCTTGCGCCCATAATAACAATTCGATCGCCGGATTTTGCGTTCTTTTTTAAGTATTCGCCGGCATCGGCGCGCGTATCGAAGAAGATGGCTTGTTTGCCCAGTTCTTTGGCGTATTTGATTAAGTCATTGGAAGAGATATCTCTGGTTACGGTACCGCCGGCAAAATAAATTTCGGGCATAAGCAAAACATCATCATTATTCATGGTTTTTGCGAAAGATTCGATAATCTGTCTGCCCATCAGGCGCATGGGACTGAAACCATGCGGCTGGAACATTACCATTAATCTGCCGGGATAGCTACGCAAGGCAGACATTGATGCCAGAACTTTATCTGGATTATGCGCAAAGTCATCAATGACGGTTACCCCCTTGTTGGTGCCGATG
This sequence comes from uncultured Alphaproteobacteria bacterium, assembly GCA_944392155.1. GTDB lineage: Bacteria > Pseudomonadota > Alphaproteobacteria > RF32 > CAG-239 > Scatacola_A. The sequence goes on from CALXVR010000021.1 coordinate 23,031, forward strand.
ACTTCAAGACGGCGATGTGTGCCTAAGAAGCCTTCTAGAGCTTTGGCGGCAGCGAATTTGTCTATGCCGAGCAGTGAGCAGGCTGCAATGGCTGCCAAAGCGTTGGCGACATTGAACCTACCAATCAGGTTGAGGCGGAAAGTTTGTCCGTCTAAGGTGTATTGTGTTCCATCGGGCAAGGCTTTGATATCTTGCGCCATAAAATCGGCATTTTTACCTTCAATGGAGAAGGTGCGGTTTTGCTTTTGGGGATTGCGAATGTCGGCACTGGCGTCACAGTCTACATTGACAACGACACCATGACGTGCACGCATTGCAAAATCAGTAAAGAGTTTGCGAAGTTCCTCAATAGGCTTGTGGTCCAGCGTGATGTTGTTAATGAGTGCGATATAGGGTTGGTATTTTTCTATTGAACCATCGCTTTCATCAGCTTCAATGACACAAATTTCACCTTTGTTGTATATGATATTCGGAATACCTTTGCGGTTTGCATAATTTAAGAGTAAGCCACCATTGATGACACAAGGATTTTTTTTCAAAGCGTCTAAAATATAACCAATCATTGCGGTGGTTGTGGTTTTTCCGCTCGTTCCGCCGACGGCAATATTATAGGGATATTGATGAAAAATCTCAGCCAATAAATCAGAGCGTTTTTTGATGGGAATATTTTTTTGCAGAGCGGCTTTAACGTCGGGAATCGTATCTTCAACCGCGGTAGAAACATATAATGTATCCAAGTCGTCGGTTACGGCAGAGCCGTCTTGCGGTTTGATGATGATACCGATATCTTCAAGAGCTTGTTTGTTTTGAGCATCTTTGCCTTGGTCAAAACTACGGTCTGAACCGTAAACTTCGTTGCCTTGTAATTTTAATATTTGAGCAAGGGCGCTCATACCGCTGCCTGAAATTCCGCAAAAACTTACTTTAGTCATTTAATTTAGTCCTTTTGTTATAGTGCATTGAGTGTTTCATTGTCGCGCTCTTTCATCAGTTTTAAGTTTTTATAGTCTATTGTGATGTAACTTTGGCCGTTGCTATCAACGTTTACACCCAGAGCCGCTCCGATTGTGCCGTTTTCAAATGTGGCATAAAGTTCAGCTGTGCCGTTTTGGAGTTCTGATAAGAAATTAGGATTGCCGATGGCCTGCTCTTTTTGTTCGGTTACGGTTTGAGTTTTTCCTCGAGAATCGGTAATGGTTGTGTCAACATTAATGACGTTTGGCGTATAAAATTCTTGGGCGTTTCCGTATTTTTGGGAAAGAAGTTTGTAGTACTGACGATACATGGTCATAACCCCTGAGGCTTCAGGGTCATCTTGAATAAAGTTACCGTAAGCTATAATGCGCCACAAACTATTGTTGACCCCAAAGGTCAGAACAACATTTCGGAAATCGTGTAATCCGTTGGGGAGGTTTTGTGCCGAATAATTGTTCATATAGTCTTTTTCACCGGCGCGGGTGAGCGTTACACCAAGGTTTTCTATCTCTTTGGTTGAACTTCCCCAAATCAGTCCAAATGGTGCACTGCCGTATTCGGATTGAGTGTCCGTTAAGGCTTCGCGGTTGGGAAGTTTGACTACTTTGTTATTTTTAAGCTTGAGAAGTTTGGGCTTGCTGTCTAGCATTTTGCGTGCGTTTTCAATTGCAATATCTTTATTTTCAGCGGCAATAACCTCATCTGTTACCAGTAAGTCTTGGTAAAAATTATCCGTATTATTTTGGGCTTGGGCTGATGCTGAGATTAGTGCACTTAGACCGCAGAGGTAAAAAATTTTTTTCATAATTTTATCCTTCAACAAGAATAAGAAAAAAATTGAACAGTGTTCAATTTTATTCTATTATATTTTTATATTAGGCTTAATTTACAAATATTTTATTAAACAATATAAGATTGATATGACAAAAGACAATATCCGAGAATATTTGATTGCTAAAGGGCGGCAGTTGGTGGTGGAAAACGGAGCCGATTTTTTAACGGCACGAAAATTGGCGGAGGCTTCAGGCTGTTCGGTCGGAACGATTTATAATCAGTTTGCCAATATGGATAATTTTATTATGGCCGAAAATTTGCAAACACTTGAGGCTTTGAAAAATCATTTAACCGCCTTGTTGCCGGATAGTAATGCTTATAAAACGCTTAATCGTTATTTGGATGGATTTGTACGTTTTGTTTTGGGAAACAAAAACTTGTGGTTTTTGCTGTATAATTTTCATCTGCAGGCCAGTATGCGTAAGTTGCCGCGTGTTTATTTGAGAGCTATGATTGAAGTTATAGAAGTTTGGAAACCTGCTTTTGAAAGTGTTTTTGCAAGTATCAGACCGAGAGAAAGACGTTTGTCCATGCAGGTTTTGTGGTTGTCTTTGTTTTCGGTCAGTTCGCTGTTAACAACTCCGGTTTTAGACGGAATGGGAAACGTGAATAAAAAAACAATCTGCAAGCTTTTGCTTAATGCTTATTTGGCTGGTTTGACAGCATTGAAAAAGGATTAGTAACCAATGGATATTTTGTGGCATTTGTATTATAAGATTTTGTATTTTGTGAATAATCCGCAATTTTTGCAAAGCTTTTTTGATAACCGATTTTATCTTATTTTGCTGGTGGTTATCTTAATGCGTTTTAAATATACGACTTATCGTAGTATGTGGTTGAGTGCGTTGGTTAATATTCCGGGAACTTTTTTGCATGAGTTGATGCATTATTTGGTCGGAGCCTTGTTTAATGCCAGACCTTGTAACTTTACGCTGTTTCCCAAAAAGAATGAGAACGGTGATTATGTTATGGGAAGTGTCGGTTTTCAAAATATTACTTATTATAATGCCGTTCCGGCAGCTATGGCGCCGTTTTTGCTTCTGCCCATAGGCTTTTATATTAATCGACATATGTTGCCTTTTATGGAACCGACCTTTTCTAACTATGTTTTATATGTGTTGTTGCAGACCATTATTGTGGAAAATGCTATTCCGTCGTCTGTGGATTTTAAGGTGGCGGGAATGTATTTGCGCGGCGTCGTTATGTATGGAGCCTTAATCTTTTTATATTTGTTATATATGTAAAAAAATTATTTATGTTCCAAGTTTTCTACAATTTTTTCCGTAACTTCTTTGGCATCACCATAGAGCATTAAGGTGTTTTTGGCAAAAAACAACGGATTTTCTACGCCGGCATAACCGCTGCCCAAAGAGCGTTTGACAAAGAAGACGGTCTTGGCTTTTTCAACCTCAAGAATCGGCATCCCGAAAATCGGAGAACTTGAATCCGTGCGAGCCAAGGGGTTGGTTATGTCGTTGGCTCCGATGACGTAGGCGACGTCTGCCGTTGAAAATTCGCGGTTGATTTGTTCTAACTCATAAACATCTTCATAAGGGATGTTGGCTTCCGCAAGCAAAACATTCATATGACCAGGCATTCGTCCGGCAACGGGATGAATGGCAAATTTTACCTCAACGCCGTATAACTTTTGCAAATCTTCGGCCATTTCTTTTAAGATGTGTTGCGCCTGAGCAACAGCCATCCCATAGCCCGGAACAATAATGACTTTGTTTGCGTTTTCCATCAGAAAAGCGGCATCCTGCGGTGTTGCGGTTTGAGCCGTTTGTTCGTTTGCCGTTGCATGATTTTGGTCCTTAAGTCCAAAACCACCCAGCATGACATTGAGGAGAGAGCGGTTCATTGCTTTGGTCATGGCATGAGATAAAAAAGTGCCGCTGCCACCGACAATCGTTCCGACAATAATCAGCAAAATATTGTTTAAAGAAAATCCGATGCTGACAGCAGCCCAACCGGAATAAGCATTTAAAACAGAGATTACGACCGGCATGTCGGCACCGCCAATCGGTAGCGTAACCAAAAAACCAAGGACAAAAGACAACAAAGAAAATATGTAAAAGTATTTAATGTCGCCGGATAGGAGAAAAATACCACAGGACAAGAGGAGGCCAAAAGCCAAAAACAGGTTTAGAAGTTGTTGTCCGCGAAAGACAAAGGCCTTTGGCGAGATTAAGCCCTGAAGTTTGGCAAAAGCAATTACGGAGCCAGAAAAAGCAATGGCGCCGATTATTAATCCGAGAGAAGATTCAAATTTTGTCAGCGTATCAGATAAAATTTCTGCTACGGCAATAAAAACGGAAGCTAAACCGCCTAAGCCGTTGAAGGCGGCTATCATTTGCGGCAGGGATGTCATCTTAACCCGAAAGGCAAAAAACAGGCCAAGGAAACCGCCTGTCAGAATCATGAAAAATGTCCAAAAATAATCGTCCATTCCTGGCATGAAAAAAGTGGCCAAAACAGCAAGACTCATGCCGATAAAGCCTAAAATATTTCCATGTCGCGCCGTTGCCGGATGAGCCAAGCCACGAATGGATAAGATAAAAAGTATTACAGAAGCCAGATATGCCGCAGAGATATATGATGTCATGATTTCTTTCCTTCCGTTTTAGTTTTCTTCTTAAACATCCGCAGCATGCGTTGCGATATGGCAAATCCTCCGAAAATGTTGACTGAGGCCAAAAATACGGCAAGTAAGCCAAAAAATTTCGGAAGGTCGGTTTGTTGTTTTCCGGCGATAAGAATTGCTCCGATGATGATGATGCCCGAAATGGCATTGGAAACACTCATTAAAGGTGAATGCAAAGCGGGACTTACACCTTTGACAACAAAATAACCGATGAAACAGGCTAAAACGAAGATTGTTAACAGAAGCCAGAAACTACTCATAAGGTTTCTCCTTGAAGTTTTCCGTCTTTGCAGATGCAAGTTTTTGCAATGATTTCGTCTGAAAAATCAAATACAAAATCTTTTAAGTCTGGGGTATAGGCGGTTTTCAGAAAGTTAAGTATGTTGCGGGCATATAATGTGCTGGCGGTGTTGGGAACTTTGGCTGCCAGATTGGAGTTGCCAAGAAGGGTTATGCCGTTTATTTTTTGTGTTTGGTTATTTTGGCTGCCTTCAACATTTCCGCCTTCTGCCGCGGCCATATCAATGATTATGCCACCTTCTTTCATGTTACCGAGCATTTTTGCAGAAATCAGACGCGGGGCCGGTTTATTCGGTATCAATGCCGTGGTGATGACAACGTCGTTTTTTTTGAGTTGGTCGTTTAAAAGTTGTTGTTGTTTTTCTTGGTAGGCTTCGGATGTTTCTTTGGCATAACCATCGGCGGCTTCAAAATCCGCTTCATCAACGACTTGTAAAAATTTTCCGCCCAAAGATTCTACCTGCTCTTTGGCTTGTGTACGCACATCCAAAGCATAGACCTGGCCACCGAGACGTTTGGCCGTGGCAATGGCCTGCAGTCCGGCAACGCCTGCTCCCAAGACAAGAAATTTTATCGGCGGGACGGTGCCTGCTGCCGTCATCATCAGCGGAACAACCTGAGGTAAAAGATTTACGGCTTCTATGACGGCACGATAGCCGGAAAGGTTGTTCTGAGAGGATAGAATGTCCATGTTTTGTGCCCGTGAGATACGCGGAATTTTGTTCAGGGCAAAGCAAGTTGTTGGTTTATTTGCTATGGTATTTATGTCTTTTCGGTTTTGAAAATTTGCTACGATTATTTGTCGGGGGCTGATATAATTTTCCTCTTCTTTTAACGGAGCCCATATTTTCAGAATAATATTTGCCTTTTCCCAAAGAGCGGAAGTGTCCGAAATGATTTTAGCGCCAGCGGCCTGATAAGCAGAATCCGGAAAATCGGCTTTGAGACCAGCGCCTTGTTCTACTTGTACGTCAAAACCCCATGAAATATATTGGCGGATGGTTTCTGGGGTGGCGGCGACACGGGTTTCGCCGTCAAAGCGTTCTCGGGGAATGGAAATTATCATTTGATCTCCGTATTTTTAACGATATTGAAAGTTTATGGCTTGTATATATGTTTATATATGGTGTTTCGGTGCGGTTTACAATAAATAGTGTGATGTTTTAAATTTTAGGTGGAAAACGGTTGATGGTTGGTTATTGGAATTTGTTTTGGACGTTTTTTAAAATCGGTTTGTTTACATTCGGCGGAGGGGCGGCGATGCTGCCTTTACTCAGAATGGAAGTCGTTGAAAAAAACAAGTGGGCGACAGATGAAGAGTTGTTGGATTATTATTCCATCGGGCAATGTACGCCGGGGATTATTGCCATTAATACCGCTACTTTTGTCGGTTATAAAATGGGTGGAATATGGGGCGCCATTCTTACTACGCTGGGTGTGGTTATGCCGTCCATAATCATCATTACTTTGATTGCAGCCGTATTGCAAAATTTTATGAATAATGAATATGTTAAGGAAGCTTTTGCCGGTGTTAGAATCGTGGTGGTTGCTTTGGTTTTGTCTGCAGTGGTAGAGCTTTGGAAAAAAGGTGTGCATGGAAGGTTCGGAATCTTTATTTTTGCGGCAAGTTTGGCGTTGTTGATATTTTTTAATCTTAGTCCGATTGCGGTTATATTGATTGCTTCCGTTAGCGGTTTGACTTATTTAAGGTTGGAACGCAAATGATTTATTTAGTTTTGTTTTGGGAATTTTTTAAAATTGGTTTGCTAGCCATTGGCGGTGGTTTGGTTACTATTCCTTTTTTGATGGATTTAACAGATAAATATGACTGGTTTAGCAAACAACAATTGGCGGATATGATTGCGGTGGCCGAATCTACTCCCGGTCCTGTCGGTGTTAATATGGCAACTTACGGCGGTTTTAATGCGGCCGGAATTTGGGGCGGATTAATTGCGACTTTGGGTTTGGTCTTACCCTCATTAATTATTATTATCCTTATCAGCAAATATGTTATGAAATATGAAAATGAGGGGATATTTAAAAGTATTTTGTTTGGTATTCGTCCCGCGGTTTTAGCTCTTATTTTGTATGCCGGATATGTTTTGGCGGAAATGGCTTTTACAGATGTGAAGACTGCGCTTATCGGAGTATTGGCTTTCGCTATTGTGCATTATTTCAGAAAGTTGCATCCGATAGTTTTTATTCTTTGCGGGGCGGTTATGGGAATCGTGCTCAAGTTATAAAAAAAAGCCTCTCAATTGAGAGGCTTTTTATTAAATTTCCAATGCCTTGCGGTAGGTTTCCAGCAAAAGTTCTTTTTCATCGCGGTCCGCAGCATCCATTTTGCGGAGCTTTAAAATTTCACGCATAATTTTAACGTCAAAGCCTGCTGATTTTGCTTCGGCAAAAATGTCGCGGATATCTCCGGCAATGGCTTTCTTTTCTTCTTCCAAACGTTCAATACGTTCGATTAAGGAACGTAATCTGTCTACGGCAATGCCGCCAACTTCTGTCATTGTATTATCCTCCTATTTGTAAAACCAATTGGATTGAAGCTAACAAAATATGTGCTTTTTGACAAGTAATAATTTGTTCAAATCTTGTTTAAAAGTAATATCTTTTTTAATATATATTTGCTAATATCCGGTTCAGAAAAAGATTTAATTTGTGAGGAATAGTAAAATGCCACAGAAAACACATACTAAGATTTTGGCTACAATCGGTCCATCTTCGGCATCTAAGGAACAAATTGAAAAATTAATTGATGCCGGTTGCGATGCTTTTCGTTTTAATTTTAGTCATGGTACGCATGCCGAGCATAAAGAACGTTTTGATATTGTTCGTAAGTTGGCTAAAGAGCGCAACAGACACATTACGCTTGTGGCTGATATGCAAGGGCCAAAGCTCCGTGTCGGTGATTTTAAAAATGGCAGTATCCTTCTTAAAGAAGGTCAGAAATTTGTGCTGGATATGTCTCATGAGCTGGGCGATGAGAATCGGGTTGAGCTTCCGCATAAAGAGATTTTTGCTGCGTTAAAGAAGGGCGACAAGCTTTTGCTAAATGATGGAAATATTGTATTGTTGGTAAAAGATTGTAATGCAAACAGCGCGGTTACGGAGGTCTTGGTCGGAGGTCCTTTGTCCGGACATAAAGGTGTTAACTTGCCAAATATTAAGCTTCCGATTTCTGCTATTACTGAAAAAGACCGCAATGATTTGGCTTTTGCGTTAAAACTTGGTTTTGACTGGATTAGCTTGTCCTTCGTTCAATCAGCAAATGATGTTAAGGAAGCTCGTGAGCTTATCGGTGATAAGGCATGGATTATTTCCAAGCTTGAAAAGCCAAGTGCGATTGATGATTTGGAAGAGATTATCAAGCTTTCTGACGGTATTATGGTGGCGCGTGGTGATTTGGGTGTCGAGTGTCCGTTGCCGACAGTGCCTGTTTTGCAAAAGAGAATCGTTACGGCTTGTCGTAAGTATGCACGTCCGGTAATTATTGCAACACAAATGCTTGAGTCTATGATTAAAGCTCCGACTCCGACTCGTGCAGAGGTTTCTGATGTGGCGACCGCGGTTTATGACGGTGCAGATGCTGTTATGCTCTCTGCCGAAACAGCTGCCGGTTCTTATCCGGTTGAAGCGGTCAAAATGATGAACTCGGTTATTATGCAGGTAGAAAATGATCCGCTTTTCTTTAAGCTGATGACAAATTCGCGTTCAAGTAACTGTTGCTTCGGCGAAGCAGACTCCATTACTTTTGCGGCAAGCGACATCTCATCAATCTTGGAAAAAGTTGCTTGTATTGTTACTTATACATCTTCCGGTTTGACCACCTTCTTGACAGCAAGAGAGCGTCCGAATCTTCCGATTTTGGCAATTACTTCCGAACCTAAAGTGGCTGATCGTTTGGGTTTGGTTTGGGGCGCAAAAAGTTTTGTGAACAAGGAAAGTTTTAAGAGCTTTGATAAGATTGAAGACATTGCCGTTAAAATAGCGGTTGAAAACGGTTTTGCAAAATCCGGCGATCATATCATCATCACAGCCGGTTTCCCTCTCGGCAAAAAGGGAAGAACTAATATGTTGCATACCGTATACGTTAAGTAAAAGTTCGTATAATGGTCATCTAGTACAGAAACTACGGGGTAAAATTTTTAGTCGTGTACTATTTTTGTACACTCAAAAAATTTTCCCCTTGTTTCTTACTATGTGCCTCATTCTCCAACCTTTTGAAAAAGTTTGTATAACGGGTAACTAATAGATATCCCCCAGTAAACTGGGGGTTCTATAGAAAAGGCACCTTCGGGTGCCTTTTCCTTACAGCTCCAAACGG
>CALXVR010000022.1 GCA_944392155.1 uncultured Alphaproteobacteria bacterium
CCCTCATTAATGGTAGACAAAAATAAATGTAGGTTCATTAATAGTTGACTCTTTCGCCAAATTAGTTTATTCTAATATTTGATAGGTGTGGATTAACAGATGTTTCTTATGCATAGTTTCTATGCGCGGAATGCTGTGCTTTTTCTTATGCGTATATTCTTTCATCTTCTTGCCATCACCCATCTTTATTTTGAGCTTCGGTTTTAATTTTGTCGTGAGGTGATACTATGAAGAAATCTGTTTTACTTTTCTCTTTGCTTTCGGGAACGGCTCTTATGTTGCCGAATTTAGCTATTGCCTCAAACATAAACACACATACTAACACACCCAAACCGGAGCTCTCCTTTGAATTTGCTAAACTAGATAACACACTTAAAATTGCCTCTGTTTGTTTTTTAGGGTATGGTAATTGCGGTGATGGAGACTTTAGCTCTGGTGATGATGATTACACCTTAGACACGGTCAAACAATGTAAAAATGAGGGTTATGTTAACTCTTGTGCAAGTGGTTATTGCTTGGACCATTCTTGTCCTTATAATGCCAGCTACGGCACTTGTTTGGTTGATAACTGTCCAAGTAACTCTTCAACTTCTTGCACCGGCTCTGTTGTTTCTCAAAATAATTGCGGTGAAGATTGTAAAAAATGCTGTGATGACACTTGTAAAACCGGCTCAAAATCTTACACCGGTAGTGTTGCCGGCAGAACCGAATGCGGTTCAACCTGTTATAACTGTAATACTTCTTGTCCCTCCGGCTCCAGTACATCTTATACCGGAACATCTGCTGGAACCAACGAATGCGGACAAACCTGTAGAAAATGTAATAACTCTTGTCCCGCCGGATATTCAACTTCAACTTCAACCTCAACCGAATGCTATGATACCACCACAAACGAATGTGGCACAACTTGTTATAAGGCAAAAGTCTGCGATCCTTGTGCCGGTTATTATGAATGCGGCGGAACATGGCAATATTGTGAAGGTTCTACTTGTCCGGCTGATTCTTCAAAATGTAGTGTATATTGCGAAAACGACCACTTTCCATATTCTTGCGGAAGTGACTATGGTCCGTGTTACGGGGATTATAGAAGCGGTTATTGCTCCGTGCCTTGTGATAAGATAGAGACTGATCCCTGTGATGGGGTAACAGGTTTAAGCTGTTCAAACGGTTGTGCTTCTTACGGTTCTTGTGGTCAATGTACAAGTTGTAATTCGACTCCGCCTTCAGATCCTTGTGAGGGTGTAAGCTGTCAGAGTGGTGTCAGCTGCGGTTCTGCCGGATGCGCTAGCTGGTCTTCTTCAACATCTTGTTGTTCTTCTGTTTGCACAAGTTGTAATGATTTGCCACCGGATGATCCTTGTGAAGGCGTAACTTGTCCGACAGCTGTTAGCTGTGGCTCACAAGGATGCGCTAGTTACTCATCATCTACATCTTGTTGCTCTTCTGTTTGCACAAGTTGTAATGCAGATCCTTGTGAGGGGTTAACAAACCAATCTTGCTCATATGGGTGTCGAACTTATTACTCTAGCTGTCCAAGCAAATGTCAAACTTGTTACTCTGACAATTGCCATAACAGAGTTGCCGCATCCTGCTCTAACGGATGCCAAAGCTACTACTCAGATTGTTCATCAAAATGCCAAACCTGCAAACCAGAAACTGTCGACTGTTATGCCCAATATCAAAGTGGTTTGGCTGCTTGCGGATGGACAGGAAGCGGATATTGTGGTTCATGTTGTGATAGTGTTGATGACGCTTATCAGAATTGCTTAAGAAACAATAGATAACTTTTCTCTTCCCCAAAAAAAATAAAAAGCTCTCTTAGGTGAGAGCTTTTTATTTTTTAGTGTTTTTCTTATTTTTTCAGCAAGTTTTTGACACTGTCAACAACTTCTTCCAGCGTAATACCAAAGTAATCATACAATTGTTCAGCAGGTCCGGAGGCGCCAAAGCCATCCATACCGATAATATCTCCATGCAGTCCGACATATTTTTCCCAGCCAAACTTAGATGCTGCCTCGATTGCTATACGCGGTGCCGTGCCCAGAATTTCTTCCTGATAATCTATCGGCTGTTTGTCAAACAACTCTGTACAAGGCATGGAAACAACCGCTACTTCTATGCCCTCCTCTTTCAATTTATCTCTTGCGGCAACAGCCAAAGAAACCTCTGAACCCGTGGCAATCAAGGTAGCCTGACGCTTCTTTTTATCACCACGGATGATATAGCCACCGCGTGCCGACATATTCAGCTCGGCAGAATCTCTTAACATCGGCAGATTCTGACGCGTTAAAGCCAAAATGCTCGGCGTATGTTCTTCTTCCAGAGCAAGCTGCCATGCTTCCGCCGTTTCAACAACATCGCAAGGACGGAAAGTTAAGATATTAGGCATACAGCGATAAGATGCCAAATGTTCAATCGGCTGATGCGTCGGTCCGTCTTCGCCAACACCGATAGAATCGTGGGTTAAGACATAAACCACACGCAAACCCATTAATGCCGCCAAGCGCATAGCCGGACGCATATAATCCGAAAATACGAAGAATGTTCCGCCATAAGGAATGGCGCCACCATGCAAAGCCAAGCCGTTCATTATGGCACCCATGGCATGTTCTCTGATACCATACATTATGTTATTGCCGTTATAGTCCTCTCGGGTTACGGTTTTCATTCCCTCTACAAAAGTCAGGTTAGATGCCGCCAAGTCCGCCGAGCCGCCAACAATTTGCGGAATATTCGGCACAATTGCCTGCAAGCAAAGCTGCGAAGCCTTTCTTGTGGCAACTTTTGTACCCTCGGCAATGGATTTTTTCTTCAGCTCATTCAAATCCTTATCCCAATTTTGGGGTAAGCGATCATTGACATAATCCAAGAATTCTTTGCCGGCTGCTTGGGCTTTTTTATCCCAAGCTTTATATGCTTCTTCATTTCTTTTTCCGGCTTCTCGCCATGCGTTCAAAATATTTTCCGGCACTTCAAAAGGTTCATAATTCCAATTCAAATTCTGGCGCATTGCCGCAAGTTCTTCCGCTCCCAAAGGTGAGCCATGGCACTTTGACGTACCGCATTTGGTCGGTGCACCGAAACCAATCTTGGTCTTGCAGGCAATCATTGTGGGTTTATCCGACTTTTGCGCCTGAGCAATGGCTTTTTCAATCTGCTCATAGTTGTGACCGTCTATCTCAATGGTATTCCAGCCTACAGCCTGAAAGCGCTTAATTTGGTCTGTGGAGTTTGCCTTGTCAACCGTGCCGTCTATGGTGATGTTATTATTATCCCAGAGCACAATTAACTTATTCAAACGCAAGTGTCCCGCCAGCGAAATTGCCTCTTCGGAAATGCCTTCCATCAAGCAGCCATCGCCGTTGATGACATAAGTATAATGTGAGCATAAGTCATCACCAAATTTGGCGTTGATTATTCTTTCAGCCAAAGCCATACCGACGGCTGACGATATACCCTGTCCTAACGGACCGGTCGTCATATCAATTCCTGCCAGATGTCCATATTCCGGATGCCCCGCCGTCTTAGCGCCAAGTTGGCGGAAGTTGCGCAAATCATCAACGTTAATATCTTTATAGCCCAAAAGATAAAGCAGAGAATACATCAGCATAGAACCATGTCCCGCTGACAAAACAAAGCGGTCGCGGTCGAACCAACGAGGCTCGCTTGGATTTATTTTCATAAACTTTGTAAACAAAACAGTGGCAACATCAGCCATGCCTAATGGCATTCCGGGGTGACCGGATTTTGATTTTTCAATCGCATCCGCACTCAAAAACCTAATGGCATTTGCCATTTCTGAAAGTTTGTTGTTTTGCAAAAGTGTCATTCTCTTATGCTCCTTAGTTATTCATCAACATAGCGATAATCTATGTCAAATGTACGTTGATTGTATTTGGCCTCCTCAGGTGTTATATAAAGCCCGAGATTGATATCAAATTCATATTTCATTTCCGGCGGAATTTTGACCTCAACAGAATCCGCGGTGTAAATTAATTCTTTCTCATTTTCGGGAATTGTTACCGACAGATAATAAGTTTTTTTGCCTAAATATGCCGGCGGGCCTTTTATGGTTTCGGTATAGTAAGCAAAATGGACATCCGTTTCATCGCTTTTTCTTAAACGTTTGATTTTGAAGGTCGGATTAATTACGGCTTTATCCCTGTTTACTCTGGTATCAAAATAGCAATGTCCCTCATAGCCGATGAGTGAGATTTGAAACTCCTCCCGATAATTGACAATCTGGGTTAGATATGACGAATCGCGAGGAATATTTACTCTCGGGCATAATTTGTCTCCATCTCCACCCAAACGACAAGAGGCTAGAAGCAATATAAAAAATAAAGCAAAAATTCGGCTATGCATTTTTCTTTCCGTATGTTTTTTGTTTACTATATATGAGGGCTTTTATTTTGTAAACAGCGCAACCAATTCACTGTGGTTAGAATAAATGAATTGGTCAACCATGGTTACCTCCACGAGTTTATATCCACCTTCAATCAGCTTATTGGCATCATTAACAAAAGTTCCGGGGTTGCAAGATACGGCAATAATTTTTTCAGGTCTTTCGCTCTGAGGTATAGCGGCAAGCTCGGCAACCTGAGCGGCAGCCCCTGCTCGCGGAGGGTCAAACACAACAGCGGAAAAACCTTGTAATTCTTTTACATCTAAAGGATATTTGAAAAGATTTTTGGTTAAAATTTCAATATTTGAAATCATATTTTTATTCACGCTACGGCGAAAGCCATCCAGCAATCTTTCCGAAGAATCTGCCGCTATAATCTTATTTTTAACATTTCGCGCCAAAGGATATGAGAATGTGCCGACACCGCAAAACAGGTCCGCAATTTTTCCTGTCGTTTCGCCGAGGTATTTTAACACCAACGACACCAAGGCTTGTTCTCCGGCTTTAGACGGCTGCAAAAATGTTCCGGCAGGAATATATACAAAAGTATCGGCGATTTTGATATAAGGCGCGTTTTTTTCAACGATTGGCTCCGCCTCATTGTCCGGCTTGCGGCGGTGAGAAATTCGAATCACGCTTTCTGAAGTTTGGGCCTGTTCAAATATCACCATACGATGATCAAGCTCTAATTCGGCATCAAACTCCAGAACGACATCAATACCGTTATCAGCCTCACAAAGCCATACATCTCCGCCCTCGAGATAGGTCTGTACAGGCTTTTTTCCTTTTTTCTTTGCCTTAAAAGGAATCGCACAAATTTCATTCAATAAATTTCTTATAAATGGAAGCACCTCGTTGAGCTTGGGGGTTAACAAAGCACAAGTTTCACAGTCTACAATATTTTTACTTGCCTCTTCATTGAAACCTAAAACGACTTTGCCTTTTTTTCGAAGAAAAGCCATTGAGGCACGACGACGTGTTCCGTCCGGAACAAAAATCGGTTTTCCGAATTCAAAATTTTCTGCCTTTATCTGCGCTAAAATCTGCCGGAAATTTTTTTCCTTGGATTTTTGATATTCATCTACTGTTTTTTGGCGGCTGACACAGCCCCCGCATCTATCAGCGTAAGGGCAACTCATTTTACTTCTTATCCTCTTCATCTAGTCCTAAGGTCGGGTAAGATGCCTCTTTAGGAGCCGGCTTCTCGTTTTTTTGTTCCTCGATATTGGTATTATTTTCAATAATATGATTTGCGCCTATACCATCAAGAAGCGATATTTCTTCCGTATCTTCTTTCTCAAAAACGGGGTGCAGTTGATTACTTTCATCTTTATGCAGAGCATTATCATGAAATTTTGCTAAGTCCGCTTTTGTAAATAGTTCACAACGATTTCGACCATTTTCTTTGGCACGATATAAAGCTTCATCTGCCGTTTTAATCAATATATCAATGCTATCTGAAATTTCGGAAGAAGAAATACCAATACTGACAGTGAAACCAAAAGGCTTTCCTTCATCTGAGTAAATAACAATTTTTGATATTGTTTCTCGCAAACGATCTGCCACTATTTTTGCTTTTTCCGGTCCGACATCGGATAAATAACAAACAAACTCCTCTCCGCCATAACGAGCCACAATATCACAATCACGCAACGCTCTTTCTGCCGTCGACGAAAGTTCAATAAGCACTTTATCTCCAACTTTGTGACCATATGTATCATTAACATTTTTGAATTTATCCGCATCTATCATCAACACGGAGTAACAGCCGCCTTTCATTCGAGAGAGTGCAATTCGTTTTGTTACCTCTTCCTCAAAATAACGTCTGTTATATAATGAAGTCAGAGGATCTCGAATAGCTTGGTTTTTAAGCAAAGTTTCTCTGTTTTTACGAGACGTGATATCTTGGAAGGCCGCATAAAGCGCTATATCATAGTTGTAGTCAATAATATTTGCGGAGGCCAGAAGCCAAAACGGCGTGCTTCCCGTTGAAGTTTTGACTAAAATTTCAAAATCTTGCACCTCTTTTTCTTGTTCCAAACGCTCATTAAGCAAACGACGGTTTTCCGAATCGGCAAAGAAATCTTTCAGCCGGTATCTTTCAAGTTCAGAAGCCTGAATTCCAAATAGTTTTATAGCGTTGGTATTGGCCAAAATTAGTCTATCATCGCTCAAACGAGAAATAACTATAGGAAATGGAGATGATTTGATTATTTCTTCAATCCGCTTATTGTATTTGCCTATCTCCGTGTCTTTATCTTCTAATTTTTTACTCATGACATCAATTTTTATCATAAGCACGGCTACCGCCAATCCCGCGTAAACAAATGCAGAGATGTACCAAAGCGACGTTATGAGTTCCGGTTTAATTCCCAGAATTTTACAAATAAGCAGAGCAGTTACGGCCGTAGTCAAAAAACCGCCGATCAAGAATCCTGTTTTGTGACGATGGCCGCTTTGAGACCAAAAACTCGTTGAAATATAAGCAAATCCCGTTAAGGGGAATATTTGTCGCATGTATGAAACCATTACACCGTCTTGCGCCACCAAGCAGAAATATATAATAGCAACCAGACCCAGCGCCGTAATCGCCCCAATGATAGGCGTGTCCGGAATGCTGGAAACTAAAAGCTGCGAAGCCGACAATGCCAAAAACATCATGGAAAGAAGTAAGATGAACAGCTCCAAAAACGCTAAAACATTAATGGATATACCCAGCATGACGTAGTCGTTCATGCTATAACCGAACCAAGAACCTATAAACTCCAAAGCAAGACCTATAAACAGATAGCGGATACCTTTACCAATCTTGATATCTTGACTGCCATACCACATTGAAAGAGACAAAATGAATAAAGCAACTAAAGTTATCAGTAAGTTAGTCCCTGAAGTAAATATGTCTATACTGCTCATGATAGCTCCCTAACAAAAATTTTTTATTTTGTTATGTTATATCCACATTATTAAAATAAATTAAAGCTTTCCTCAATTTTTGCAAAAAAAGGATGATTATTTGAAAAAAATAATATAGCATGGGAAACGATAAAGGATATAATAAAAAAAGGATGGAAAATAATGGCTGAAACAGCTCCAAATCATTATAGTCATAGTTTTGCGCTTAATCTGGAAAAGTTGCCTACAAAAAAATCCGACAGAATCGCCCTTAGAATTTTATATCCGGGGATTATTTTCGGTTTAATTTTGGTTTTTCTGGGCGTTTTTGAACTTTTTAACGGATTTAACCACAGCAAAACCGACTTTGATTTTATGCCCGAAAGCGAAGATGTTATCTATCAACCTTTTATGAGCCCAACTTTTTTTGATATCGTAATTATTCTTATCGGATTAGGGATTGTTCTTTCTTTAGTCTTTTCTTATATTCGCTACAAAAAAATATTTTTTGACGGGCAAAAGATTCAAATTATTTATCGTCCGGTTTGGGGCGCCAAAAAAGCCATTAAAGAATCGATTGATAATTATGAAGGCGTGCGCTTCCGTATAGAATTTTTTCAGTTTGGGTTTATGAATAAAAATAAATACATTATTGAACTTTATCACAAGAACCCTCAAAAAACGGCTCCCTTATATATCTCTACAAAAAGCAAAAATATTCGTAAGATATGGGAGTATTATGCTCAAAAGCTTAATAAACCGACTATTATCTTAACAGACGAGGGAATGGTTAAAAGAGATGTTTGCGACCTTAACAAATCCATTAAAGAAATGATTAAAGAAGGTAAATTCGTAAACAACTACAATGACAGAGATCCTCTCCCCCCCTCTATTGCTTATGTGCGGAAAAGAGATAAAACCGTAATTAAGGCTCGCAAAATTTTCTGGGATGCATATAATCTTCTTTTTGGTCTTGTCCTTTTGGTTTTCGGCGCAGGTTTGCTTTGCACCGCATATAATCATGAACAAGCCGTCGAACGTTTTTCTTCAAATGTTGTTTTTGGTCTTTACAGCATCGGAATATTAGTCATCACAGCGTCAATCTTTGTGCTTTTCCGTAAAGATAAAATCGTCGTAAAAAAAGATAAAATTGTTATCGTACATAAATTTATGCTTTTTTCTCGCAAAAAGACCGAAATTAA
The DNA here is from genome assembly GCA_944392155.1 of uncultured Alphaproteobacteria bacterium. Taxonomy (GTDB): domain Bacteria; phylum Pseudomonadota; class Alphaproteobacteria; order RF32; family CAG-239; genus Scatacola_A. Next base: position 8,500 of record CALXVR010000022.1, read on the forward strand.
GAAAAAAGATATCGAAGCTGTTGATGTTACGATTAATCCGGCAACGGGGCGGTATTATCTATCCATTATTTCTGACGAAAGGACAGCCGTCTTCGGCAAAAAAATTCCTATTGAGGACTTGCGTTGGGTTAAGAAATTTTTGATTAACGAAGTGGTGAACAGCTAAAAATTGTCAAGTTTTTGAATATTTGGTTTGCCAAGGAACAGTTTTGAGATATAAATAGATTTAGCTTAAATATTGCAAAGGAACAAAAAATTATGAAAAAAGAGTTTGACACCGACGAACAAGAAGCTTTTATTCGTGAAGTGAGCGAAGAGGTAAAAAATGATAACCTTAAGCAATTGTGGGAAAAATACGGTATTTATATTATCCTGTTGGTTGTTTTATCTATAGTCGGCGCAGTAAGCTTTGAAGGGTTTAAGAATTGGCAAAGAAAACGTGGCGAAACTTGGTCTGATACTTATGCCTATGCTCTGAGTTTGGAAAATCAAGGAAAATATGATGAAAGCCTTGAGGTTTTGGAAGAAATGGAACAAACCGGCGGCAACATTTATAGCAATATTGCCAAGCTCCAAACCGCAAATATTTTGTTCGAACAAGGCAAAGACACTGAGGCTGTCGATATTTTGGAAGAAATTGTTGAAGATAAAAGCATTAATAAAAAATTACGAGATGTATCTGCCATTAAACTAGCTTCTTATAAAATTGACAGTGGTTCTCGTGAAGAAATTGATGCTCTGTTGAAGCCATTGATTGAAGAAAACGGAAGTTGGACTAATATTGCTAAGGAAATGACTGCAATGGCCGCAATCAGAGACGGTAATATTGAAGAAGGAAAAGCCATTTATACCGAACTTTTGAATACACCTAATTTGCCCGACGCGTTAAAAATGCGAGTTCAAGATATGTTGTCGGTTTTGGATGGTGCTGAATAGTAAAATAATGGAGATGTAAATGCAGTTTCAGAAGTTTAAATCTTTGCTGCCTGTTGCAGCGTTAGTTGCCTTATGCGGTTGCAGTATATTTGAAAAAGAAAAAATTTCATTAGACGGTGAAAGAATTTCTGTTCTGGACGGAGAAACTGCTTTGCAGCCTGACTATGCCCCCGGCGAGGTCAAAGTTGTTTTACCGGCTCCCTACATTAACACTTCTTGGTCTCAAAGCGGTGGCAATGCCTCTCATATGATGGGACACCCCAGCTCCGACAGCAAGCTTAAAGAGCTATGGAGTTCTGATTTCGGAGAAGGAGCATCTAAACGAGACTTCTTAATCGCCGCACCTGTTTCCGCACATAAAGCCGTCTTCACCATTGATGCTGATGGTATTGTTAATGCTTTTAGACTTGATGACGGGCGAAAGATTTGGAAAAGAAGACTGAAACCTTTGGTTAAAGATGACAGCAGCACATCGTTGAAGGGTGGCGGATTAGCCGTCTTTGATAAAAAGGTTTATGCAACAACAGGTTTTGGATCCGTTTTTGCTTTGGATATGGTTACGGGAAAAATACTTTGGCGTTATGAGACCGGTTTGCCCATCAGAATCGCTCCGACAGCAGAAAGAGGAGTTCTCTTTGTTCAGACAATTGATAACAAGTTAATTGCACTGAACGGAGTTGACGGGTCTGTTTTGTGGGATTATAAATCTCCCTCAGAAGAAACAACTTTGGTGGGCGGAGCCAGTCCGGCTTATAGTCCTCAGCAAGACACCATTGTTGCTGCTTTTTCCAACGGCGAGCTCAGAGCATTCAAAGCCAGCACGGGCTCCGCATTGTGGTCTGATGTCTTAGTCTCGAGAAAAAGACTAAACTCTCCGGCAAATATTAATGCGATTAAGGCTAATCCGGTTATTGACGGCGCTACGGTTTATGCTGTCGGCAACAATAATATTTTAGTTGCAATCGATTTAAGGTCGGGCGCAAGAATCTGGGAAAGAGAAATCGGAAGTACGAACCAACCCTGGATTGCCGGAAAATTTATGTTTGTATTAAGCAATAACTATGACTTGTTTGCTTTAGAAAAGACGACAGGAAAGATTGTTTGGAACACACAAATTCCTTTAGGACAAACGAAAGAAGAAAAAGTGGGGGTTACGGCCAGCGGTCCAATTTTAACAAGTAATCGGTTATTGGTGGCGACCTCAAACGGCTATGCTTTTGCAATTTCTCCCTATTCGGGCAAAATTCTTGGTTATATTGAACTTAGCGACGGAGTTTCAACAGCGCCAATCGTTGTTAGACAAACAGCATTGTTTGCCACGGAAGATGCAGACTTAACAGCATATAAATAGGAATAAAAAATGACATTGAAAGTAGCTATTGTCGGGCGTCCGAATGTTGGAAAATCAACCTTGTTTAACCGGTTAGCCGGCAGAAAAATTGCCATTGTACATGACCAGCCCGGTGTCACAAGAGACCGCAAAGAAGCTGATGCAAAACTGCGTGATATTAATATGAAAATTATTGATACCGCGGGATTTGAGTATTCAAAAGATGACAGCTTGGAAAAAAGGATGTGGCTACAAACAGAACGCGCGATTAAAGAAGCCGATGTTTGTTTGTTTTTGTTTGATGCTCGCGACGGCATACAACCTTATGATGAGTTCTTTGCAAATTTGGTCAGACAAAGCGGAAAACCCGTTGTCTTATTGGCAAACAAATGCGAAGGAAAATTGCAAGAAGACAGTATTCATGAGGCTTATAAGTTAGGTTTGGGAGAGCCTATTCCTTTTTCTGCCGAACATGGATTAGGTTTGCTTGATTTATATGATATGCTGAAACCTCATGATAAAAGAACAAAAGATGAGGAGATTTCTGAAAAAGAAATTCAAGATGAAGATATTTTCTCTACGGAAAAAGTTTTGGCGGAAGATGAAAAGATTAAGTCTCGTCCCATACAATTAGCTATTGTCGGAAGACCTAATGTCGGAAAATCTACGTTGATGAACGCTTTGCTGAAAGACGAACGCATGCTTACCGGTCCGGAGGCCGGTGTCACAAGAGATGCTATCTCCGTAGATTGGGAATGGAAAGGTCGTAAAATTAAACTTGTTGATACCGCCGGATTACGTAGACATTCTAAAATTGAGGATTCTTTAGAAAAGATGTCGGCTGCAAGTACAAAACATGCTGCGTTTATGGCGCAAGTCGTTGTTTTGGTTTTAGATGCTGATGCCGTGCTTGATAAGCAGGATTTAACCATTGCCAGACAAGTTATTGACGAAGGTCGAGCTTTGGTAATTGCGGTTAACAAGTGGGACATCGCTAATCGTCAAGAAGCGTTGCAAAGATTGAATGATAAACTCCAAACATCTTTAACTCAGGTTGAAGGGGTTCCAACAGTTACAATTTCTGCCCTTAAAGGAGAAAATTTGGATAAGCTGATGAGCGCGGTGTTTAAGGTTTATGATAGATGGAACACCAGAATTCCTACTGCGCCCCTGAATAAATGGTTTGCGGACATGATTGATAACTATCCTCCTCCGCTCGGCAAAAACAAACGACGGATTAAGTTGAGATATATTACACAAGCAAAAACCAGACCGCCGGCGTTTTATATCTTTTCCAGTAATCCTGAAGGATTGCCTGATGCTTATTTGCGCTACCTAATGAATAATTTGCGCAAGACTTTTAATCTGGGAGGAATTCCGCTTAGAGTAACGGTCAGGAAAACAGGAAATCCATACGCCGAAAAAGATAAATATCATTCGAAGTAAAAAAAACTCCTCAGAAATCTGAGGAGTTTTTTTCTATTTGCTTTCATATTCCCTTTTTTCTTTAAGGAAAACAAAAATTCCGACCGGAATGCTTAAAGCATAAAGTGCGGTCATTATGCCCAAGGTCATCCAGGGTTGGCTGATGATGAAGCTGGCAAAAAGTGCTACTATCAACATCATCGGAATAAACATAAAGGTTGGCACTTTCATTTTCTTTGTTGAAATAGTCGGGATGCGGCTAACCATCAGGAAAGTTACAACCAACATTAAGGCGCTGCAAAAAGCATTGGAGCGCAAGATGTATTCCAACTCAGGAAAGTCAAATGTCATCATAATCGGCATAATAGCCAAAGCCGCTGCGGCTGGAGCCGGAACTCCGACAAAAAAGTGATGCCAATATTCCGGTTGAGGTTCTTCATCCAGCATCGTGTTAAAACGAGCTAAACGCATTGCCATACCGATAGAAAACAGCAGGCAGAAAAACCAACCAAATTTCGGAAAGTCAACCAAAGTCCATTGGAACATCAGGATTGAGGGCGCGACACCGAAACTTACAAAGTCTGATAAAGAATCGAGCTCAGCGCCGAATTTGGTTGAACCCTTGAGCATACGAGCCACTCTGCCGTCCAAACCATCAAAGAAAGCGGCCAAAAAAATGCAGATTACGGCCATAGCCCAGTTTTCGGCAATTGAATAACGTATTGATGTAACACCTGCGCACAAAGCCAACATGGTTACAATATTGGGAGCAATCTTTCTAAACGGCAAGCTGGTGAGCTTTTGCTTAGAAAGCTGCAATTTGTTGTTTATTTTTTCCATTAGCGAATAATTCCTTTCATCTGCGGAGCGTTGCTGTTTAAGTTGGCAATAACGGTTTCACCGGCAACCATGGTTTGTCCCAAGCAAACCTGAGGTTCAACACCTTCAGGAAGATAAACATCTAATCTTGAGCCAAAGCGGATAAGACCGAAACGCTCCCCTGCTCTATATTCCATACCCTCAGTTGCCTCGCATAAAATGCGGCGGGCAATTAGACCAGCGATTTGAACAAAGCAAAGCGTTTTACCGTTTTTGGTTTTCATCGCCAAAATTTGACGTTCATTGTCTTTGCTGGCTTTATCCAAGGTGGCATTTAAGAATTTGCCGGGGACATAAACCGATTTTATGATTTTGCCTTCAGCCGGAGCGCGGTTAACATGGACATTGAACACGCTCATAAACACGCTGACGCGGGTGAACTTCGCATCACCAAGACCGAGTTCCTCAGGAGCTTTGACCTTGGTTATCATCTGAACGGTACCATCCGCCGGTGAAACAACAACACCGTCCTCCTCGGGAGTTACACGTTCAGGGTCGCGAAAGAAATAGAAGCACCAGACGGTCAAAACAAGACCAATCCAGCCAAGCGGCTGCCAAATCATTGCCAATAACGCTGTTATTGCAGCAAAAATACCAACATACTTCCATCCCTCGTTGTGGATATTCGGAAGAATGTAGCGGCGCCACGAAATGTCTATTGTTTTCATAAACTTGATCCTTATTAAGACCACCTAAGCCCTTGCCGAAACGCTGTTTCTGTCACAAGAGGACCTTAAGCAGTGATTGACAAACAAACGCAAAAAGCCCTTAGCTTGCCCCTTGCGTTGAGGTTAGCAAAGCATATTTTGCAAAAAAACTCAAGTTTTATGTTGCAATTATGGTTTTTTGTTTGTATAACTCTTTTAGTTTTTTGATGCGCCTGTGGCGGAATTGGTAGACGCTGCAGACTTAAAATCTGTTGACCGCAAGGTCGTGCCGGTTCAAGTCCGGCCTGGCGCACCATTTTGAAAACAAAGGCTTTCAGCAATTTTGCTAAAAGCCTTGTTTTTTTATTTCAAGATATAAAATTAAAAATTTGTCCCACTATAGTCCCACTTTTTTAGAGTATTTTAGGTGCCTTTGTTGTATGTTTTATAGTGATTTTAGCTTATTTGGTATGGATAATTACTCAAGATAACATTTATGTATTAAGTTATATCAGATAGCATCTTAAACTAGTCTTTATTGGTTATTTGATATTTATTTATAGTATTTTTCCAATAAAGCATCAAATTTGCTGACAATGTGTGTTATATTGTTTTGAATATTTTTTGTTAATTCCTTTGTACTTAACACTTTCTGCCAGTATTCGTTTTTGTATAAGATTGTTTTACTATATATATGACACCAATTTTGTTGATATAAATTCGAATCATCTATTTTTAATTGCTTACATAAAAATTTTATTAGATTTTCTTTTTTATCTTGATATTTGTCAGTTGTTTTACCGATAACAACATCTAAAGATAACTCATTCTTCTTATTTTGGAATTCATAAAAAATAATATAATTATTGGGTTTCCAATTTTCTCCATATTTAAAATCTTTTTGTTTGATGGTAGAAGAGTAAAATCTGATGTATTTTTCTCCACTTTCCATAAGAATTAGGTTTTTGTTACTCGTTTTGATTATTCCTTCCAAAAGAGATTTTAAGATTGCTTGTTGGTTTTCTTTGTAATCATATATTTTATCAAATAAATGTTGGTACTTGGAATAAAGTTCTAAATATTGTGTTCTTTCTTCAACATTATCTGTTATCATATCAATCACCTTTATGTATTGAGTTATAAAATCATAAATCTCGGCAGAAATATCTTTCTTTGCTATTGTTTTTAATATTTGAGATATTGCTTCATAGCTTATAAATCGCCATTTGTTAGGTAAATGTTCATTATTCCATGGTTTAAGATATAAAAAGTAAAATGTTTTTTTGTCGGCAAATTTTTGTTTTATTTTTTCTTCATATTTTTGTAATTGTTTTCCATGTTGATATGAATAAATTTTGTTTTCTATAACGATACACCAACCATCACCTTCCAGCAAAATATCTGTGTCTAAATATTCGCGATATACTTTTTTGATTGTGTCACAATCAATATCAGATAAAGAAAATTTTGTTATGAAGTGTCGTAAAAACTTCGTTCCTAATCCATGGTTTTCATGAGGATTGAATAACCAAGCTAACAAATTTGAATGGTATATTTCTGTTTTCCATATTTTTAATGCAAAAAATGCATTAAATTTCTGGCTCTCCTCAGATAGCTTTTGTGTTTTGGGGTCATTTATAAATTTTTCAAAGATTTCTTTCATCAAGTTACCTTTTATTTTTTATCTGATTTCAGTGTGTTTATATTAAAATTTGGATGAGTGTCCCAAAAATTATTAAACTTCTCAATAGTGTTTAAAATCCCTTTTGCTCTGGATATATTTTTAGCAATGACCGCTTTTTGTTCTTCCAAATTATCTATCGTTAATATGCTTAATGCATCTTCTATATTTTGTAAAACAGGAGCAAAATCGCAACGAAATGCTTTGGTGAAGCGGTTTGTTATTTTGTTTCTTATTTGTTTTTTTTCATCTTCTAACATTTATTTTTCCTTGTACCAATTTTCCGGTTTGATGACTTTCACATGATTGCCCCATGTGTAGAGATGCCAATCCATTTCTAATCTGCCACCTGCTCTGAACTTAACGGTTAATGTACCGTCTGGATTTTTAATCATGGTTTGTGTGGGGTGGAAAATATAGTGTTCGGCATCTTTGGCTGCTTCTTTATCAAACAACCATTCAACGTCAAACGGATTTTCGTGATAAGCACCAAAAGATTCTTCGGCATATTTTTGTAAACTGAAATCAGGTATATTTACAATAACACTCTCCAAAATCTTTACTTCTTTTATATTGCTCAAAATAAAATTGTGCACCTCGTTTCCATAGTATCCATCGGCATGATGAGCAACTAAGTAGTGATTGCGCTCACCATATAAGAAACCATAAGGATTAAGAGTATTGATACTGATTTTATTCGTACTTTGGTTATAATACTTTATTTGAATTTGGTGACATTCCAAAATTGCTTGGCGAATTGCAGAAACAATCTTTTCATCTATTATTAATTTAGGTCCAGGGCGGCAAATAAATCCTTCGGCTTCCAGCAGAGCTTCTGTATCCGGCTCAATTTTGCGGATGATATCTGTTTTAATACTAGCTTTAATTTTATCTATCACCCCCTCAATTACTCTACTCTTTTCTGCCATTTGCTTATTTTCAAACAGCTCTTTAGCTGTTTCTAATACAGATAATTCTTCAGCAGAGAAGTTTATTAAGTCCTTTAATGTTCCTTGCGGGATATACCAGCGTTTTTGATTGTTTTCACAAATAATTTCTTCTGCTTGAGGAAAACGAGTGATAATCATATCACGCATACGTTCAGCCGTGCGGCGGGAAACTTGATATTTTTCAGCAATATCATTTAAGCTGATGCCTTCTCGCGTTGATTGCATCCAAATTGCTAAATCCAGCAAATCATATGTTTTTTCATAAGCCATTATCAAATCTCCGAATTATAAAATAAAATGAGGCTATGACATATTTTGTCATAGGTAAGATTAATATTATCTTATCAAACAACTTTTTTGAGAGTGTTATTTTATGAAAAAATTTTTATTTGCAGCTTTTGTGACTTTCGGAGGTATTGTTTTCTATATCAATTCCGAAGCATATCTAATACAAAACCTTTTGGAAAAAGGCGTAAAACAATTTGATGCTGAAGGTGGTCTGATTTTAATTATCAACACAACAAAAAATCAGACCGAAAGAAAATATGGTATTGGCAACTATTCTTTTTCTCCTTTAAATGAAAAGCAAAAAGCCAAATGTTTTGCTAAAATAGTTAATATTTACGGAGAAGAAATTAGGGCATATTTTTGCACCATAGCTCAAAATTCGCCTAAAGAAGTTGAAGCTGTGGCTTTCGCTAAAATCAGATTAAACAACCAAGATTATGACCTTTGGGTGGCTCTTAACAGACCTAAGCCCAAAAAAGAAACCTATGGCTTTGTTACGGCATCGTGGAATGCTTTGCCTTTGCTTTACAAATTGTTAAATATCTTTTATGATTTCAAAAACTAGCTTAGAGAGGAGATGACTTATGAGTATTAAGATTGATGTGAATTTTTCTTTTATATCAGATACAAAAAGATATTTGGAAATGTTTGATAAACAAAAATCTTCTTGTAATTGTCCTGATCCTGACAGGCATAGTAAAACACTTCGTGATTATCACAAAATGTTGTGGAGCAAGCCGCTTCCAAATGGCGACAAGATGGAATTAAACGAAGATGCCACTTATTTGGCTTGGAAAGATTTTCGCTTTGGGTCTGATTCTATTGTTAATATGTATTTTCATCATATTAGTGTTGCAAAGTATTATTTAACAGACGAGCTTAAAAATACATTCTGTCAGAAATATGGTTTTAGCGATTTTACTTCTTTTTGGAGAGATTATCTCATAAAATCTTATACCATCGGCGGGGCTATCATCTTTCCTAAAAGCAACTCTATTAATGCCGAGCGCGGAAAAATGCTCAAAGATAGGTTTGATTTAACCTTGGAATGTATCCGCTTATATTATCTTGGAAAAGAAAGTCCTTTGTTTGCTAAACTTCAAGCTAACAAAGCTTTTTTTGATTTGTTTGTAGATTTCAAACGGTATGTTAAATTCTTTTACTTGCAAGATTTGGTAAATTCGGATTGTTCCGAAATAAAATATTTTAATAGCTTCAAAGATTTGTCTAATGTTCCTTATCCCAAAACACAACGAGACTGGCTGGATTTGTATGAAAATCAGCTTGATTTTGTAAATCGTCGTAACAAAAGAATTGCCGAAAGCATAAAATGAAAATCTCCATCAAGCGCGGAACAAAAGAAATAGGCGGTTCTGCCGTTGAAATAATCTCTGACAAGGGACAAAGAATCATTGTTGATTTGGGCTTGCCTTTGGATGCGGTTGATATTTCTTCGGAATTATTACCTGATATTAAAGGGTTAACTCATAAGTCCGATGACTTATTGGCTCTGCTCATTTCTCACGCACACCAAGACCATTATGGCTTGGGAAAATATATTGATGACAAAATTCCGGTTTATTTGAGCCATGAGGCACAAAGTATTATGCAAATTGCCCATATTCATCGCCTTCCGGGGGCTTTTGTCTTTCCGAATACCGTTTGTTTTGAAAATGAAAAAACTTTTCAACTCAACGATTTTAGAATTACACCTTATCTGTTTGACCATTCTGCTTATGGGGCTTACGGCTTTCTTATTGAAGCCGATGGGCAAAAAGTTTTTTACAGCGGTGATTTCAGGGCTCATGGGCGCAAAAGAAAATTATTTTATAAATTTTTGCGTAATCATCCCCAAAATATTGATGTTTTGCTTCTGGAAGGTTCTTGCTTGGGACGAGAAAACTCCGAACATTATGAATATGAGGAAGATTTGGAAAGCAAATTTTACACTTTCTGGAAAGACTCAAAGGGCTTGGCTTTAGTCCAAACCTCAGCTCAAAATATTGACCGTATTGTTACCATATATCGTGCCGCAAAAAAATGTAGAAGAAATATTGTTTTATCCGGCTATGCCGGACATATTTTACAGGGAACAGGTAACCCGCGCCTGCCTAATTTTACATGGCCGGATGTTAAAAAATTTTCTTTACATCCGCTTAAAAGGCATGAAACAGGTGTTAACGAACTTATGCTAAATCCTCAAAAATATGTTGTTTTGTTAGATTCAAAAATCTATGAACAACTTAAAAATGCTGGTATAATCAATAATCAAACAACTTATGTTTATTCCATGTGGAAGGGATATAAGGAAAAATATCAAAACCAATTAACCTTCTTGGCAGACAATAATATTCCCATGCAGGATATTCATACTTCCGGACATGCGGATGTCCCAACACTAAAAAAAATTGTTGCCGGATTAAAGCCCAAAATTATTATTCCCATTCATACCTTTTATCCGCAGAAATTTATGCAAATGTTTGATAATGCCGTTTGTTTAAATGACGGCGATTTATTTGAAATTCCCATCAAATAAGTCTGTATGAATAGATTTTATGGCCTCATTATTCGCCTCAAACATAATATACTTAAAACGTAAAATATCCTGACCGAGGTAAACATCTTTCGGTTCTTCGGAAATGCAATATTTTCCCGCCGGAGCCGCAATGCAAACATTGATAACCAGACTTTGGGGCAGTTTTTGCTTGTATCCAAAATGTTCAAACCATTTTGCACCACTAGGTGAGCGAAGCAGTTCTCTTAAAAATACGGCATAGCCAAGCCCTTGTCCTCTTATAATATGAGCCTGTTTGGCGGTCTTAACCGCATCTTTTTTCAGCTCTATGACACAAAGATTGGTGTTTTTGCCTTGCTTAACCCGAGCTAAAATGTCTATTCCACCGGCGCGTGCTCGCTCTGATAGGCTGATTGTCTTACCGGAACCGGACAATACTGTTGTCATTTGGAAAGCCAATTCATCATATATTCTAACAGGCTGAATGTTGCATAATTTTTTATCCTTGGAGCTGGTTTTAGACATATTTTCAATTAAGGCGCTCTCAAAAATATGTTCAATGTTATTTTCCTTCGGTATATTCTGACTGAAATGTTTTCTAAATTCTGCTGCTTCCGATGAATCCCAAGGGCAATTAAGCGGTTTGCTCCAACCTAAATATCTTTTGTTACTTATATCTAGATCTTTGTTTGTATACAACATCAATTTGCCTTGTTTTAGCTTCAAATAAGCTATGCTTTGACCTTTATAACGCAGATTTATTCCTTTCTTGCTCTTAATGTCCCCGATGCTGGTGTAAAGGTTGAGATTTTTTGCTTTGTGAAAATTTTTCCTAATAGATATTATATTTTCTTCTTGAGCTTTGATTCCTGTTGCATATTCTTCAAATCTGGCTTTCCAGTCATCCTTTTTCTGTAGCCATTTTTGAACTGTGTTTGCAATATTTTGCAAATCATCATTTTTTCTTAAATCTATTATTTTTTTAGAATCTATCATCGCCTAATCTCCTAGATAAAACCAATTTTGTGTTGAATTGGCGCTTTGTTTTGCTGCTCTTGCTCCAACATTTTTATGAGTTCGTTTTTGTTTTTCTCTAAACCCAAAATTTGAGCTTTTTGTTTTACGACAACAAAATCTCCTGGGGCAAGAGAGTTTAGATGCGATAAGTTTACCTTGGCAATATTAAAAAAATGCTTAAAGGCTAGGCTTGATTGTTCCGGTGTCATATAATCATAAGCTACCTTAAAAGTAAAACGACGCAGACTGGCTTTATCTAAATTATCCATCAAATTCGTCGTGCAAACAAATGGATATGGGTAGCTTTCCATCTGTGTCAGCATCTCATTGACTTGAGTTACTTCCCATGAATTATGCGCTTTGCTCCGGTCTTGCAAAAAACTGTCTGCTTCGTCAAAAATCAAAACGGCTTGGTTTTCTTGTCCCTCCTTAAATGCCGCGGCAATATTTTGTTCTGTTCCTCCTACCCACATAGATAATAAATCCGAACATTTTTTCTTTACAGTCGGCATTCCCAGTGTTTGTGCCAAAAATTCACCGTATGCCGATTTACCCGTGCCGGAAGCACCATATAAGCATAAAGAAAAATTACGCTGAGATAATTTAGATATTCTTTGACTTAAAAGATTTAAGTCTGTATCCGTATTTAGCAATTTAGGATTAAAATCAGTCAAAACTTTGGGCTTTGACGGTATATATTTTCCATTATTATAGGCTCTTTCTAATGAGGTTAGACTTTGTTTAACCGCTTGCAGACCTCCGTCTGCTAACTTTGCTGTTTTGACTGCTGTTGTAATAAACGACGGAGATAGTTTATATTGTACGGCGAATTCTTCTGCTGTTTTCTTATCCGAAGGCAGATGGTGAGCTTTCAGACTTTTTTGCCACATTTCGGTTCTGGTTTTTAAGTTTGGTTTACTAAAGTTGAGAGCATAAGTAAAGCGCCGCAAATATGACTTTTCTATATTTGCAATAGAATTTATAATCCAGATGGTAGGAGTTTTGTTATTTTCCAATAAGCGATTAATATAGAGTTTGTTGTTTTCCTTTTTCCTTCCGAAAAGAAGACATTCTTGCTCTAAAAAGTCATCTGCCTCATCAACCAATAAACAACTATTTTGGTCTTTTGATAATATAGAATATGCAAGATTAAGGTTTTCTTTGCGACTATCTTCTTCAAAATTTTCACCAACAGCATATAGTTCTATTTTAATTTTATCAGCCAAAGTTTTAGCAAATTCGGTTTTTCCGGTTCCCGGCGCTCCATAAAAAAGTAGGTTTATGCCTTTTTCTTTATTTTTGACGGCTTTACTTAAAATACGTGCGCAAATATCTTTTTCCTCTAAATGTCCAAAATCTTTCCATAATAGGGAAGAATAACATTTTTGCCCTAGAATCACGTTTTTTATATCACCAGTATCCTTAATGTTTTGGGATAATAATTTAATAGTTAAGTCAGATGCACAAATATCTCCATTAAATTCATTTTCAATTAAACCCAGATGAAAAAGAGATGCCTTTTTATCGGTTAATTCCTCAATTTTATGTTGTTTTTGCGCCAGGAAAAGCGTTGTGGTATTTTTTAATTTATTATTTCTGCCACCAATTTCCCGATTAAATTCATCAAAGTTGTCATCTATTTTTACGCGAGCCAGAAATTCAAAAACTTTTTGTTCTTCGTCAGATAAATCCAGTAGTGTTGCGATGTATTGAAAGCGTTTTTCTAAAATTGAAAGAGGGCTTTTTTGCAAAATATTCACTTTTTTCTCAAGGGCTTCAACAAATTTTTTTCCGGTTTCCAAAGCTTGTTTTTTTTGGCTGCGCAATATATCTTTGAAATCTATGCATTTTTCTTCTTCTGTTTTATCCAGCCAGGAAAATTTGATTATGTTTTTACCGCCATTATCATGCCAATCATAGATATCCGACAAATGTTCTCTAAAAAAACTTCTGTTTTTTAAAGCGTTTAACAAATAAGAAAGCATTTTATATTGTTCATATTTTTCCATAAAGACATCTCCCTTTTGATTGATGTATTTATTGTAAAAATATGCTGCGTCATTTTTTGTCGTGTTTAATTATTTCTTTTTCAAATCGAATGAATCTAAAAATTTTAGAAGGTCTTGTTGAGAGGCTTCATCTAACAAAGATATTTTATTAATCAGACTCTCATTGGTATTTACAATGGCTTCTGCTTTTTCGGATATAAGTTGTAAGAGGTCAATATCCAACGCATAAAGGATTTTATATAAAGTATAAGCTCTTGGGTTTTGTTTACGGTTTTCAATCAAGTTAACGGAAGAATAATCAGCATTGCTTAATTCTGCTAATTTTTCACAGGAAAGTTTTTTATTATTACGTTGTTTTCTTATAATCTTACCAATTTCATTAAGAAAATCTTCTTCATTTAACATTGTATAAATCCCATAAAATTTATATGAGATTATACAATTGCCTTTTTTCTTATCTATTGCGTGAGGCCAATAAAGTATTGTTGACTACTGTTTTATTTCAATTACTCTGATTATATAGCAGATTTTGATGCGACATATTTTGACATGCAAAAGATTTATTATTTTGAATGAGTTACAATAAATAAAGGAGATTACCATGCGTAGAGATTTAACATTATATAATTTGGAGTTTCCCGACCAAAAAAAATTAAATGAATATTGGAATAAGAGATATTCTAGTAAATTTCATACCGAAGTTTTAGGACGTTTGAAAGAAGATCATTATGAACTTATTAGGCATGATATTCATAATTGGTACAAATTACAGGATGAGATCCTTACTGAATTATTTGATAAACAATCAGATATTGGTATGAAGACAACTTTTTTAAGAGTTAAGTTGTTAAACGAGTTTTATAGCACCAATGTACCTGACGTATGTATTTATAGTGTAGCTAAAAATATTGCTAATAATGTAGCTTTACATAAGTTAATTATGAAACCTAAGACAAATACTGATAAAAACGATGCCGTTGAACAAATTTCATATTTGTTGACAGAAAAAATATTTGATGTTGATAATAAACCTAAAATAGCCAAAGAAATATATTCATTTGCTACAAAATTTTGCCATTTTTCAAATCCTAAAGAATATTCTATTTACGATAAATATGTTGCTAATTTATTAGCGGATTACATTAAAAAATATAAAGATCGAGATGTATTCAAGGAAATCATAATTCGTTATAATGAAAGTGCAAAAGATAACTTTATTAATTGTGAAAAGATAACCAAAACTTCAATATTGGCTTCCTTAAAAGATTATAAGACGTTTATCAGTTTTATTGATGCATTTATAAATGAATGCAATATTAAAGGTAAAAATGTAAGAGCAGAAGTTGATAATTATTTGTGGTTAGCGGGAATGAGGGAGTACCGTAAATAAATTATAGAGAGTTGTATAGAGACTTAATTTAAGACACTCTATATAAAACCCTAATATTTCCATTTTTTTATAGAGAGACTAAAAGTTTAACTCTCTAACCTTGTTAAGAACACTCTATATTAGAACATCCTTTGTTTTCTACGCATATAAAAGAACTTTGCTTATTCCTACATCATTTATCAAAAACATTCAAAATCTCGTTATATGCAAAGAAAATACAAGTTATTTTTGCTATTAATAAAATATTTTACTTTTAATGGTATTGCTTTATCATAAAGGAGTATCTTATGGAAAAGCAAATAATTGAAATATCAAATGATGGATTTTCTTTATCTCTAAACAGAGGTTTTTTAGTTATTGAGAATAAAGATATTCAGACAACGGCTGAAATTCCTTTGGATAATATTTTATCCTTATTAATAAGTGCAAATAATGTCACAATTTCTAAAAATATAATAAATGCTGTAACAGACCAAGGGGCTAATATTATTTTTTGCGGGAAAAATTATGTACCTTCTTCAATTACAATCCCTTGCGTAGGACATTGGCTTGTTGCTCCTAGAGTTCAACAACAAATAGATGTTTCAGTCCCCTTACGAAAAAATTTATGGAAAAGTATTGTCCAGAATAAAATTTATAATCAAGCAGAAGTTTTAGCAATGTTTTTTCCTCAAAACACAAATATAGCTCGTTTAAAACAATTAGCGAAAGATACTCTTAGCAATGATGCTCGGAATAATGAAGGTGTAGCTGCTTCTATTTATTTTAAATCTCTGTTTGGTAAAAATTTTGTGCGAGATAGGTTAAATGATGACACCAATATTTTGTTGAATTATATTTATATTGTTTTGAGGGCTATGGTTATAAGGGCGATTTATGGGAATGGATTGTTGCCTTTTTGGGGACTCAAACATTGTTCTAAAACAAATACATTTCCTTTAGCTGATGATTTGATGGAGCCCTTTAGACCTTGGGCTGATAAACTTATCTTTGAGGAAATAAATAGGCTGGTAGATATTCAAAATATTGAATTAACTCCTGAGATAAAAAGGAGGTTAACTAGTTTAATTTCTACTCCTGTTAAAACGGACAAAGGATGTGTTTCCTTAAATGATGCGATTTTTGATTTTGTCGGGAGTTTGGTAAAAAGTTTTGAAAACAAAAAAGTTAAATTAAAATATCCGAAATTTGAAGATTAGGTTGATTTATAATTACGGAGGTTCTGATTATGACTGTTTATAAACGTTCAAAACTCACTCCCGAAATTCTTAAACAGTGGGAACGTGAGGTATGATAAAATTTATGAAACAGCGCCGACACTATTTGATTTATCTATGATTATTAGCGAAAAAACCGGTGGTAAAGTTGATATAAGAGAAGACGGCAAAGTTTGGGTTGATGACTGTCCATATGGTTATTGGCGTAAGCAAGGCGATATGTATGTTAATTATATGCCCGGAATACTATCTACACAGCATGTTAAAATAGTTCAAAACTTAGATGAAAAATAATGATAATTGACCGTCTAATTAATCTCTGATACGCTAATTGAAAACAATGGAATGTCTACATTTAAGTTATAGTTGACCGTCTAATTAATCTCTGATATGTTTTTTGCGGCAAAAACTCGTCCGTACATTCTGTTATAATTGACCGTCTAATTAATCTCTGATATGTTCCGAGATAGAAGCAGCCGCCGGATTTCCTTGTTATAATTGACCGTCTAATTAATCTCTGATATGTTTCTGTTGCCGGAGAAATGACAGTAGAAGACGTTATAATTGACCGTCTAATTAATCTCTGATATGTTATAATCTGACATTTTTTTATCCTACAAAGTGTTATAATTGACCGTCTAATTAATCTCTGATATGCTAGTATGGTGCTAAACATCACGCAGGAGATTGTTATAATTGACCGTCTAATTAATCTCTGATATGCTACAGTTTATTGGCATATTTTGGTGTACCGCGTTATAATTGACCGTCTAATTAATCTCTGATATGCTGACCGCCGGAAAAAGTGTATTGCTGAACACGTTATAATTGACCGTCTAATTAATCTCTGATATGCTCTATTGGCTTGTTGCTCATCGGCGTTGCGGGTTATAATTGACCGTCTAATTAATCTCTGATATGCTTTGCGGTAAAGCTGGCGAAACAAACCCGGCGTTATAATTGACCGTCTAATTAATCTCTGATATGCTCTATTTTTGCAATGTAGTATAACCCGCAGCGTTATAATTGACCGTCTAATTAATCTCTGATATGCTGGAAAATTCTTAAACAGATTGAATGAAATGGTTATAATTGACCGTCTAATTAATCTCTGATATGCTTTACTCCACAAATTAAAATTCCAGCAGGAAGTTATAATTGACCGTCTAATTAATCTCTGATATGCTTTAGAAAAAGCAAAAAAATATGAAAGGAGAGTTATAATTGACCGTCTAATTAATCTCTGATATGCTTAAAACCAAAAAAAAGGGATTGGAGATTATGTTATAATTGACCGTCTAATTAATCTCTGATATGCTAAAGTGCAGGATATGTTGCAAGATATACAAGTTATAATTGACCGTCTAATTAATCTCTGATATGCTCGCAAACGATGTAACAAAAGGCGGACTTGTGTTATAATTGACCGTCTAATTAATCTCTGATATGCTGCAGCTGAAATTGACCACACTATGACGCTTGTTATAATTGACCGTCTAATTAATCTCTGATATGCTAATTTTGACGTAAAGGACAGGGTTATGACTGTTATAATTGACCGTCTAATTAATCTCTGATATGCTTAATTGTTGCCATTTTCAATAACCCTGCGTGTTATAATTGACCGTCTAATTAATCTCTGATATGCTACAACTTTGTTTTATCCGGCCACATAGACAGTTATAATTGACCGTCTAATTAATCTCTGATATGCTTCATCAGGTTTGTTATCGCACAAGCCTTTTGTTATAATTGACCGTCTAATTAATCTCTGATATGCTCTTAGGTAATTAGGAGTTATAAATGGCATAGTTATAATTGACCGTCTAATTAATCTCTGATATGCTAGAACAGCGTTCAAGTTGAATATAAAGATAGTTATAATTGACCGTCTAATTAATCTCTGATATGCTCTTTTTGCATTAATCCCCCTATATTATAAAGTTATAATTGACCGTCTAATTAATCTCTGATATGCTTCGATATGAATTATCAAATTGACACTTATGGTTATAATTGACCGTCTAATTAATCTCTGATATGCTAATATTCAACCTAAATAACACTTGCACAATGTTATAATTGACCGTCTAATTAATCTCTGATATGCTCTGCCCGGTGGTGTATTGGCATTGAGATAAGTTATAATTGACCGTCTAATTAATCTCTGATATGCTATGAACGGTTGGGAAGTTGCCGGTATGTGGTTATAATTGACCGTCTAATTAATCTCTGATATGCTGACAGCTCAAAAGGCGAAAGTAAACTCGCCGTTATAATTGACCGTCTAATTAATCTCTGATATGCTACAGCGACCCTACAGTATTCTCAACCGATGGTTATAATTGACCGTCTAATTAATCTCTGATATGCTCCTTAAATTCAACATTCGTTTGTGGAATGTGTTATAATTGACCGTCTAATTAATCTCTGATATGCTCAAAAAATTTCATAATATCATTCATGTAAAGTTATAATTGACCGTCTAATTAATCTCTGATATGCTGTATAACAGCATAAAGCCTTGAAATAACTTAATTTCAAGGCTTTATTTTGATAAAAAAATGAAGTTTATTTTTTCTAAAACAGCAATAGTTGCCCATTTTTTTCGCGAATCTCTTCTTCATTTTCTTCGGAATTTTTGCCTAAATAGTTTTCTGTCATCAAATATTGTTTATCGGTTATGTAAATAAATGATACTGAAGAATTGTCCGGAATGAATTTTGATAATTTTTTTGTAACAGTTTGCCCAACGGATAAACTCTTTACCGGCTTGATGTAAACAGAAAACTGCTTCATCATAAAACCTTCATCCAAAAGAAGATTGCGAAAACGTGTAGCTTTGCGCATCTCGGTGCGGGTTCTGACCGGAATGTCAAACATACAGATTATCCACATCATTGACCAGCCTGTTAAGGTTTCAAGCCGCTTTTGTCTCGCCATTACCTAAAACCTTATGCTTTTTCTTTATCTTTCCAAATGGTGTTAATTCAATTTTACGAGCACAATGCTCTATACAAAAACTTAATCCTCTATCTGGTAACATTAATTTTTCATTACTACTTGATATTGGGATTAATGATATTCCTGCACTCATTTTTTTTACTTTAGCCAAACAACGCTTTGTTACAATATACGCTTTCCATTTTTCTGGGGTATTTAGCTCAATGATATCATTTTGATGTAATGTCCATATTATTTTCCCGTTATTTTTTTTCCATTGAGGTATAAAGTTTGGCTGATTGATATTAAATTGGTTGATTATCTCCCAACAGATCTTTTGATTGTCCATATAAAAATCTATACAGTAATTATTCCCAGATTCAAAATATATATCTTTATCCTTAAAATATATAAGCGATTTATTTAGTTCATATTTTATAAACTTGCTACTGTTCCATATTTCCTTTCTTATGGCATCTTTTATTAAATAATTGATAATTTCTTTTTCTGTAATTTTTTTTGCCGTAAATCCTATCTCTTGTTTTTCTTTGTTTTTTGTTTCTAAAGCTTTTTTTGTAATATCCCAATTTTTTTCAATATATTCTTTTAGATTTTTACAATTTTGTATATAAGCATCCAAAACTGGATTTTGTTCATTTTTTAATGATACTGGTATATTAAGAATTTCTAAGTCACTTAATTTATTGAATATTTTTAAAATTGACTTTGAATAAAATGTTACTAAATAATTTTTTTTCAGAATGCTTTCTTGTAACAATTTACGTACAGTTTCCTTATGAAGCTGGCCGGCTTTGCTATGTTCCGCTTTGTGCGAAACGTTGACCTTTTGTAAGACTTCAATAACTTTACGACGGAATTCTCCAAGAGATGTAACTGTGGTTACAGGCAAAGGCGTTTCATAATGTCTTAAATCTTTTTCATTAGACATCTGTTGAATCATAGATCGATTCATACAAGCAACTGTTATGGCATCCATAGCATGGTGGCGATGATCTATTCGGGGTTTGGCTTGCCATTCTTTATTTTTTTCTTTATCAATCAACTTCCAATTGCCGTCAATGTTGGGTTTATTGGTGCCTTCTATAATTTCGCCACTGTTTTGTTCAACCCAATAGGGAGAACAATCTATATATCTTGGAATATTTAACCCCATTAAGTCATATTCCAAACCTTGTAGGTTCCAATTGCGGCGCATTTGGGCTGTTTGAGCTCCTTTAATCGGAAGAATCCGATTATGAATGACCTCATCACTATCATCACAATCAACTATTGCTCTTAAATAACGTGCTGCCATTTTTGAAACATAGCGTGTATCTGTTAAATAGCGTGTTGTTTCTTCCGCGTCTCCTTCTTCTTCAAACTTCTCTCTGGCATCGGCTTCAAAACGCCAGGCTTTGTTTGGGGTTCGTTCTCGCGCATTTTTTAATATTTCTCTTATTGTTTCTTCCGATTTTTGACCCTTTCCGATAAAATAATCATAAGCAAATTCATCACCTTTATTTAAATTGTCATTTCTGTTAACCAAACAGAGATTATTATAAGTATCTGTTCCTCCTTTGGCTTGCGGAATGATATGTTCTACCTCAAATCCCCAAAAGTTTCTCGTTATCGTTACTGTTGGGTTGTAGGCATCTTTCCAGCCTTGTTCTTTAGCTAGTTTATATTTTAAAATATTATCGCGATTAATAAAAAGTTTGTGATCTTTTAAATATTGTTTGGCCTCTTCATTAAGTTTTTCATTATTCTTCTGCGTTTGTTCCAAACGATTTTTCTTTTTGGTAGACAAACCAACATCTCGTCCGAGCTCAATATTAATATCATAAGGCTTGCCATAAATGCGGATAATGTCATTAATTACTAAGCGGAGTTGGTTTAGAATCATATGTACTGCTGGATTGGCTATTTTTCCCCATTTGATTTCATCAGGATTAAGATTTTTATTGTTTTTTATCATCAATGGTGGAAGTGGCTGTGTATCTGCTTGTAAAATCTCACCATAATAAGGAAGTTTATTGCTTTTTCCCTGATTTTGGCGAGCAATTTCTTCTGATGCCATAAAGCGCTTATCTGTTTGGGCTAGTTCATCCGTTATTTCGCGGTGAGTAATAACTTGTTCTTTTAATTTTTCTAAAATTATTTTAGAAGCGCTTTCGCCCAACATCCCTCGTCCTTTGGGGAGCTTGGTCAGCAGTTTGCCGATTTCTTTATCATCATCTATTTTCAAAATCGGCTTAAGATGATTAATCAATTCATCCTCGCTGTATAAACGTCCGTTTTTATCATTCGGATTTATCGGATTGGCTAAAAAGTCAACAAATTTTGCTAAATCTTTATCGGAAAGACTTTGTAAATATTCAATCTCTACAAATTCGGGACGTGAGTATAAGTATGCCTTGATATTTTTGTCGTCAACTAAGGATATTTTTTGTTGTGCGGAAAGTCCTAACAGTTTTTTTATGGATTGTTTGCCGGCATTTTTGCCTTGTAACAAAAGTTCATTGATAATTTTATTTCTTTCTTCTATTGTTAGTTTACGTTTGTTGGTATCACTCAAAATTCGTATATTATTTACTTCTTCATAAATACGCCTTAGCTCTGATAACGGATGAGCCTTAAGCAATCTATCTTCATCTCTAAAATATATACATTTTCCTGTCGCATAAGGAGCAGCCGGACGCTCATAAAATAAAATATTATAAATTTCTTTTTTTAAGCCCTCTTTTTGCATCTGCTTAAAATATTGAGTTTGATTATCCCAAAATTTGTTAAATTCATCTTTTACCAGATAACGCGGAATGGCATAATCAACAATTTGTTGTTTTAAGGCGTGCTCTTTTTGGCGAATGATTCTTTTATCTGGATTTATTTTTTCACCTTTTTCATTTTTTTCATAGCCTTCGCAAATCCTTTTATAAAAAAATTCACCTAATGTTCTGGAATGAGTTTCTTTTAAATGCTCTGACATCATATCATAAGCTGATTTTTTGACTTTTGTTTTTTCTCCTTCTTCTAAAACTTCTTCTTGTATGTTCTCGGAGGCAGACACGAAGCCAGCTCCGCGATGTTTGGCCATATGTAAAATAGCACGTCCGATATAATTGGGATTAGAAAGCTTTCCGTCAAGCGCATCAAAACGAATTTTGTAAGGAGACTTTGTTCTTAGTTTATCTGTTCCTTCCGGGGTCTCATTTACCCAAAGATTATTTTCAAAAAGTTTTTGAGCCAGCAGCTCTAATCTTTTTCGGGTGCGAACTTGATTTTTTCTCATTGTTCTTTTGAGCCTTCTTTCCTCGGCTCCTTCAGAAACATTAAAAATCCTTACACCTGCATCTACTATATTTTTGGGGTTGTTTTGTTCATCTAATTCAACAACTGCGCTACCGATTGAACCTACACCTAAATCTAAACCAAGACGATATTTCATAGACAACCCCTTATATATCTGTTGAAAAATTATATACAGAACAACTTATAATATTATTCTTGACATTTCAATTAAAATATTCTTATAGTTGTAGGTGATATATGTTTTGATTTTTTCAGAGATTAATTAGACGGTCAATACATATATAATAAGGCTATATGCCGCAAGATGAGGGGGTGATTTATTGCCCCCATTATTTTTATATATTATCAAAAACAATCAGATATTTCCGAAGGAACTTATGGAAGAGCTTGGTTGCTTCTTTGTTGTCTAAAGTTTGGGGAAGTTTAAGAGTGATACTATCGGTATTAACCTGTTTACAGGAAGTGTCAATAATGCAATATTTGTTGTTTACGACAATAAAAGCTTGTCCATTATAAAATTGTCCAACCTTATCAAAAATTATCGGAATAACGATTTTTCCAGTATTATCCATATATCCCCAAAGGTTATGGCGAGTAATCGGTTTAAGCTCTTCTTGGTTTCTTGCTCCTGTAGAAATATTAATACTTTTATCGGGCAGATCTGTAACACCATATTTACCATCTTCATCTCTAAATATGACTTTTCCGTTTGGAGTTATGTCTTCGACCGACTTATTGGCAAAATGGATTATTTCCTTGCCTTGATAATCAATAATTGTTTGCCATGAATAAGCTTTTCCTAAATATTCAAAGCCTCTTTTTATGCACCAATATTTACCGTTAGACCAATAGTCCTCAATATTTTCCAGATTAAA
>CALXVR010000023.1 GCA_944392155.1 uncultured Alphaproteobacteria bacterium
AATGTTCTTCCGGTATGGTTGTTGACACAACCTGTTCTTATGATGCTAACTACAAAAAATGTAAATGCAACCCCTGCGCGGGTTATGATTATACCTATGCGCAAGCTACGGCTCAAGGTTATGTTGCCGACGGAAGATGCCAAAGCTGTTCTGAAACAAAATATAAGCGCAAAGAAAACCCCTGCACCGGTTATACAACTTGCGAATGTGGCGGCGAAATCGGCTCCGCCGTCTGTTACACCGGCTCCACTCAAAAATTTAAGAATTGTAAAACTTGTGATCCTTGTGCCGGTTATTATGAATGCGGAGGTACATGGCAGTATTGCGAAGGAACAACTTGCTCAGCAGATTCCACAAAATGCAGCACTTTTTGCGAAAGCGATTATTTTCCCAATCAGTGCTCCAGTGCATCTAGCTGTAACGGAATTTATCGTAACGGTTACTGTTCCGGTACTTGCTCTTCCAGCGGCGGTAGCAGCGGCGGCTCCGGATCAGGTGTTTCTACAAGTCATGATAGATATACCTATAAGACTAATTGCTCATGCTATCAAGATTCTGACTATACTTGGTGCCATACAGCTAATCTTGATGTTGAATGTAGGCATAGAGATACGGGAGCTGTTTTGGACTCTTACTCTACAACAAGTTCTTATGGTTGTCGCAGCAGCGAAGCTCTTTGCTTATCCGATAATTGCTCTGATGAAGGTCGATGGGTGCTTTCCGGAACTTGCGTTATTTACGAGTAGTTCAAATCAACCCCATTTTTTGGGCGGTGATGACGGCTTGTGTACGATTTGTTACACCGATTGCGCGCAGCAAAGCATTGATGTGTAGCTTTACCGTTGCTTCCGAGACACCCATTTCGTAGGCTATTTGCTTATTAGATAATCCTTGTGCTATAAGCTGTAAAACTTGCATTTGTCTTGCAGTTAAAGTCTTATTTTTGGATTGTGTCGCACTCTTTTTTTCCGGCAGATTTGAAACCTGCTCTAATAGTTCCGGAGGGAGATATGTTCCGCCATCTAATATTAATTGCAGAGCTCTGCTTAAAATTTTTGGATCAGAACGCTTAGGAATATAACCACAAGCTCCTTCTCCCAAAGTCTTTCGGATATTGCGAACATCTTCTGAAGCGGAGACAATAACGAAACGAGCATCCTTTGCTTTTTGTTTTATGGCTGAAAATCCTGTTTCCCATGACATATCAGGCATGTCTAAATCTAAAATTATGAGGTCTATTTGTTTGTCCTCGTCCAGAATTTTTAGCGTTTGGCTATAATTAGATGCTTGTAAGATTATAATATTCGGGTACAGCTGTTCCAGACGCATCCCCAACCCATCGCGAAAAAGCGCATGATCGTCCGCAATCAGAATTTTCATTATATTCTCCTTTGGTTGCCTATCAGCACAAAATCTTCTTCCTTTTAAAATTGTCTTGAGATGACAATTTTCAAGGTAAAAGTCCAATTATGATATAGTCCAAAGTCCGATTTTACTTTTTTGGCGGAAACAGAATATATTCTATTCCTGCTTCTTTAAACATTTCTTCCGAGTAAATGAGTTTGTCCCGCCAGGTGCTTTTCGGGGCGTTTTCATCAAACTCGGGTTTGTAGGTTACAACCATCTTTATACCAGATTGGATGATGGCTCTGGCACAATCCGGGCAAGGCATTGAGGTAACGTATATTACACATCCTTTTAACGACGCGCCAATCAAACAAGCGTTATAAACAGCATTGCGTTCGGCATGCTCAAAAAAATCGTATTTTGTCGGGCGCTCCAGACGTTCCGGTTTGTTGTCATCAACGCCTCTGACCAAACCGTTATAGCCGGTGGAACGAATTTCCCTATCCGGACCGACTACTATTGCACCGACTTTTGTTGACGGATCTTTTGACCAAGTGGCCACGAGTTCGGCTACTTCCATAAAACGCTTATGCCATTTTTCCGAAAACATTTGTCCTCCGATACTTGTTTGTTTTTATTTATATTAGCTTATTATTTGCATTTGACAATAAAAATTCTTTAAATTCTTAAAAGAATCGGATGAATAAGGAATAGTTTATCTTGACATTAGAGGCAAAATACCCCTATTGTACCTACAGAATTTTTAAATCACTTAAGGAGAAATAAATGAGTGCTATTATAGATATTCATGCCAGAGAAATTTTGGACTCTCGCGGAAATCCGACTGTTGAAGCCGATGTTGTTTTGCAATCAGGCGCTTTTGGTCGCGCTGCTGTTCCGTCCGGCGCTTCTACCGGTGTTCACGAAGCTGTTGAGCTCCGTGACGGCGATAAAAAACGTTTCGGCGGTAAGGGCGTTGAAAAGGCTGTCGCTAATGTTAACGAAGCAATTTATGACGCTTTGGCCGGTTTGGACGCTGAAGACCAGATTGAAATTGACAGAACCATGATTGAACTTGATGGCACAGAAAACAAAGGCAAGCTCGGTGCAAACGCTATTTTGGCTGTTTCTCTTGCCGTTGCTAAAGCTCAGGCTGAAGAAGCCGGTCTGCCCTTGTATCGTTATTTGGGCGGCACAATGGCTCGCACTTTGCCGGTTCCGATGATGAACATCGTTAACGGCGGTCAGCATGCTGATAACCCGATTGATATTCAAGAATTTATGATTATGCCGGTTTCTGCTTCTTCTGTTAAAGAGGCTGTTCGTATGGGTGCTGAAATCTTCCATACTTTGAAGAAAAATCTTAAAGCTGCCGGTCATAACACCAATGTTGGTGATGAAGGCGGTTTCGCTCCGAATCTGAAATCTGCCGAAGAGGCTTTGACCTTCATCGTTAACTCAATTAAAGATGCCGGCTACAAACCCGGTGATGATGTTGTTTTGGCTATCGACGCTGCTTCTTCCGAGTTCTATGAGAACGGAAAATATGAAATGAAGGGCGAAGGTAAGTCTTACACCAGCGCTCAGATGGTTGACTTCTACAAAGACCTCTGCGCTAAGTTCCCGATTTTCTCTATTGAAGACGGTATGGCTGAAGATGACTGGGAAGGTTGGGCTATGCTCACCAAAGCTATCGGCGACAAAGTTCAGTTGGTTGGTGACGACTTGTTCGTTACAAACCCGAAACGCTTGGCTATGGGTATTGAGAAGGGTGTTGCCAACTCTATCTTGGTTAAGGTTAACCAAATCGGTTCTTTGACAGAAACAATGCAGGCTGTTGATTTGGCTCAACGCAACAAATATACTGCTGTTTTGTCTCACCGTTCCGGCGAAACCGAAGACACAACCATCGCTGATATCGCCGTTGCTACAAACTGCGGTCAGATTAAGACAGGTTCTATGTCTCGTACAGACCGTATGGCTAAGTACAACCAACTCATCCGCATTGAGGAAGAATTGGGTGATATGGCTATCTACGCCGGTAAATCTATTTTGAAAAATAAATAAGATTTCCAGTTACAAAAAAAAACCGTCCTTTTCGGGGCGGTTTTTTTATGCTTATTTTTCTTTTGATGAGGATATTCTTTGAGAGACTTGTGATGTTTGTTGTCGTCTTTCTCTATTTGCCAAAATCATTAACGGAGATTTCAGCAAATTTACCGGCCTGTCCAAATTTATGTTTTTTAACATCAGCCTTGCTTTTAGGTTTAACTCTTTGCTTTCTTTTTCAGCCTGAGTCACTTGTGTATATTCCTGATTTGTATTTAAGGCCAAAATCCAATCTTTTTCTCTTACCGGCTCTGAAAAAAGAACAGGGTCAAAGACCAAACGTT
Organism: uncultured Alphaproteobacteria bacterium; assembly: GCA_944392155.1. Lineage (GTDB taxonomy): Bacteria > Pseudomonadota > Alphaproteobacteria > RF32 > CAG-239 > Scatacola_A. The sequence continues at coordinate 3,741 of CALXVR010000023.1, forward strand.
CTGTTTTTTGGCTGTTTTGATATATCGGAAGATCAAGACACATGGCAACATGATGCTCTCGCCACATTAGATAATCAATGCCGGAGGCATTATTACCCGGGACACGTGCCACAATTAACCCAGACAGTTTAGACTTATCTGAAACGCCTTTCAGAGCCTCTGGCGCATTATTTTTCATTTCAGAAAACAAATCTTCACTCATATTAGACTTGTAGCACCATATGTTTTGCGGCTCCATGCCCAAATCGCGACGCGCCGCTTGAGATAATGTATAGGCAAAGGCACTGCAGGCTTCGTTTCTACAGGCATATTCTTGTTTAGGGAAAAACTCTTTTTTCCATTCATTAAACTTTTGCGCATAGACACTGATTTTTTCGTAATCTAATTTATCCATTACTCTCTCTCCATAGCCGCCACCACATAGCGATCATAACGAGAAGCGCTTCTTTTCTCCTGTTGCTTGCGCAAGGATTGAAGTTTATTTTGCGCATATTCTTGTTCACTTTCATTTAACGGACGTTTTAGTTCATTCAACCAGGATAAGGCCGCATCATTCTGACCATTAAGTTTTTTTCCGCTCAGAGCATTTATGACTTTTAGGTTATAACCTTCCTTTTCAACCATTCGGACAACTTTTCCGGCCTCTCTAATATCTTCCGGAGACAATCTCATCTTGGTATACGGATGTGGTACTGCTTGAGAATTTTTTTCTCGCAATCCCACCAATGCTTTATTAAACTCTTCTTGTCCCTGCTCGTATCTTGAGGCAATATTCACCTCCAGCAAGCGTTTGGGCATTACCGGCACGACAAAATCGATGTTATAGCCTTGTTCTTTTGCCTCTTCGGCAATATCCAACATCTCTTCCGAGGGCAGCCCGTCGACCACAACATTATACCCCTGATTTTGGCAAAAATCTAAGGCAACCCAGAAAGCCTCTTCGGCAAAATTTTCTACCAGACTTTCTTTTTCTCCATCAGCATTGGTTATTTGGGCGGCATCATAGGCATCAAGATTTTTGGAATTGAGCTTTACGGGAGCAAGCTCATTAAGCTTAAACAAGTTTGGGTGATATGCCAACATATCGTCTTTGCCTATGCGAATTGCATCCTTTGCGTGTTTGGCAGCGTAAGAGCTTTTTCCCGAGCCCGGAAATCCCATAATAATTGTCATTTGAGGATTTTCCTTGGGTTTGGCCTTCGGAGTGTTGCTTATCAGGTCTTTGATGATTTGAGTGAAAATTTTGGCCTTTTTACTTTCAGACAGATAAGAAAGGCGGAAAATTTCTTTTTCTTGCTCGTTCATTGCGAATCGCCCATGTTTTATTTCTCTATTATAAGATTACCTTATTTTTGGACAAAAATAAAGAAAATTTTACTTGCTTATTTTATACTATTTTGCTAGGAATAAATTCTAAAATGTATTTATTAATTTTTCACTATCTATTATGGAAACTTTTATATTTGTCTTTAAGCGGCAACAATTTAATTATCTGATGAAATCCGTTGCTTTAGCTGCGGGCGCTTTCGTGTTAACTATTATCATTACCGCCTTGTGCTACTATTACATCGGTGATGAAGTTAAAAACTCAGATTTTGCTCAAACTTGGGTTTGGATGATGCTCGCATTACCTGCTCTCTTAGCTTATTTTAAGACGGCAATCCTTGCCAAAATTCCTTTTGGCTTGTTTTTTGGACTTATTGTCCTGACGACATCTCTTCCTTTGTTTTGGATTGTGGCGAAAACCAGTCTGTGGTTGATTATATGCGCTATGGTTGTAGCTGTAGGGCTGTTTGTTTATTCCATCCGTAAAGGACTTATGGTTGAACACGGCGGAAGTTTTAATCATTTGGCTTTTGGAATGTTTTGGATTGTTGCATTTTGCTCATTAATTGTCAGCAGTTTTGCAATATTCAGCGGAAAACCAATACCGATGTTTATTGTCTTTGCCATTGCGGCGCTTATTTATGTCAAAATAAACATCTTTGACGTATTCCTGTTGCGCAAAAAGCTTCCCTCAGGCATTGGCTTAAAAGAAAAAGAGATTAATCAGGTTGTTGTTCAAACAGCTCTGAACTTGTATTTGAACTTTATAGGTATGATTTTTGTCATTGACTTTATGAAGTTTTTAACCAAGCTTTGGGTTGAAACAACACCTAAAAAAAGCGTTTCCAAATAAGGAAACGCTTTTTTCTTTACTCTGCCTTATCTTAAAAACCGGCAATTCTTTCCAGAGCGGCTTCAATCTTTGCTTTGCTCTCCAAAGCTTCGGCCTGACGGCGTTTTTCTTCTTCAACCACTGCCGCCGGAGCTCTCTCTACGAAGTTGGCATTGCCTAATTTCTTAGCATAGCCTTCCAGATTTTTGTTCAAACCTTCCAGCTCTTTTTGCAGGCGCTCTTTCTCTGCCGCAAAGTCAACAACACCCTTCAACGGCAGCAAGATAGATGCTTCTTTGAAGACGCTTTGAACCATATCTTTGCTGATTTCGGCATCCTTGCCAAAGCTTTCCAGCTTCTCAAGACGCGCCAAAGAGCAGATAATCTGGCGGAAGGTTTCCATATTTTTGCAGGAGCTTGCATTAGCATCTTTCAAATATACGCTGAGTTTTGCGCCTGCAGGCAAGTTCATTTCCGCACGCAACGAGCGAATAGCCGTAATGAAGTCAATTACCCAGTCAATGTCATTTAAGGCTGCCGTATCAATGTCTTCGGCTTGGGGCCAAGGATAATTAATGAGACCAGTTTCTTCCTTGACCAGATTGTTCCACAACTCGGTGGTGATAAACGGCATAAAGGGATGCAAGATAACCAAAATACGTTTCAAGACCCAAGCAAAGGAAGATCTTGTCTCTTGCTTCTCTTCTTCATTGTTGCCATACAAAATCGGCTTAATCATCTCAATGTACCAGTCGCAGAATGAACCCCAAACAAACTGGTAAACCGCATTAGCCGCATCTGAGAAACGGAAAGCGTTCAAGTTATCCGTTACTTCTTTGGTGGCCTGCTTGGCCTTGGCAATAATCCACTTGTTGACAGCGCTCTTAACCTCATTTTCATTAAAATCTTTTGGCATTGAGGCTTCATTCATCTCACCGAAACGCGCGGCATTCCACAACTTTGTGGCAAAGTTACGATAACCGGCGATGCGGTTTTCACTCATATTGATATCTCTACCCTGAGTTTCCATCGCAGCCATAAAGAAGCGCAAAGCATCCGCGCCATACTTTTCTATCGTTTCCATCGGGTCTACCGTATTGCCCTTGGACTTGGACATCTTACGACCTTGTTCATCACGAACCAGACCATGAATATAGCATTTCTTGAACGGAACTTTCTTCATCATATACATACTCATCATCATCATTCTGGCAACCCAGAAGAAGATGATATCAAAGCCCGTTACCAAAACAGATGTCGGATAGAAGGTATCCAAATATTCCGTCTTATCCGGCCATCCTAAAGTTGAGAAAGCCCACAAACCGGATGAGAACCAAGTATCCAAAACGTCTGTCTCTCTGGTGAGTTCAACATGCTTACCATAATGTTTGTCAGCGGCGGCTTGCGCTTCTTCAGCATTTTCCTCACAGAAAATTTCACCATCAGGACCATACCAAATCGGCATTTGGTGTCCCCACCAAAGTTGGCGAGAAATACACCATGGCTGAATGTTGCGCATCCACTCAAAATAGGTCTTTTCATAAGACTTCGGAACAAACTCCATATCGCCTTTTTCTACCGCTTCAATTGCCTTAACAGCCAGTTTCGGAGCATCTACAAACCACTGATCCGTCAACATCGGTTCAATAACAACATTTGAGCGGTCGCCATAAGGAATAACCATCGGGTGATCTTCAATCTTTTCCATCAACCCCAGTTCTTCCAGCTTCTCAATCGTCTTCTTTCTGGCTGTCTGTGTATCCAGACCGGCAAAAGGCGTGTTCTCATTTAAGGTTGCATCCGGATTGAGAATGTTTATCAGAGGCAGATTATGACGCTTGCCAACTTCAAAGTCATTGAAGTCATGCGCCGGCGTGATTTTTACCGCACCTGTTCCTTTTTCCGGATCAGCATGTTCATCACCAATAATCGGAATCGGACGGTTAACAATCGGCAAAATTGCATTTTTACCAATCAGATGTTTTAATTTTTCATTTTCTTTAGAAACAGCTACGGCCGTATCACCAAACATTGTTTCCGGTCTGGTGGTAGCAATGTGGATATATTCACCGGTTTCGCCTTCAATTGGGTATTTGTAGTAATACATCTTGCCAACGGTTTCTTTCTGGATAACTTCCAAATCTGAAACCGCGGTCATAAACTTAGAATCCCAGTTAACCAATTTCTTGGCTTTGTAAATCAAGCCATCTTTATATAAGTTTACAAAAATCTTACGGACAGCGTGGCTCAAACCCTCATCCATCGTAAAACGCTCGCGGCTCCAATCGCAGCTTGCTCCCAAACGACGCAATTGTTTGCAAATAGTGCCACCGCTTTGTTCTTTCCACTTCCAAACGGTTTCAACAAACTTCTCTCTTCCTAAGTCGTGACGTGTGATGCCTTCTTTAGCCAAATTACGCTCAACAACCATTTGGGTAGCAATACCTGCATGGTCAGTTCCCGGTTGCCACAAAACCTTTTTGCCAAGCATGCGGTTATATCTTATCAAAATATCTTGCAATGTATCATCTAACGCATGTCCCATATGCAAAACACCGGTTACGTTCGGTGGCGGAATAACAATAGCAAAAGCCTCTTTATTCTTGCTCATATCCGGCTTAAAATCGCCGTTTTGCTCCCATGATGCATAAATTTTTTCTTCAAAATCTTTCGGGTTATAATTCTTTTCTAACATTTCTTTTCCTTTAGTTTTATGCCAACTCGATTTGGCAAAAATTTATATCATAAAATACCGCAAAAGCCCTCAAGGTTTAGCTTGGGGGCAATAAAAGATTAGGTCGGTTCAAGAACAGGCTCTTTATGAACTGACCTTTGCCATCACTCGTTCAATCTCTTTTTTGACTTCAGCCTCAACAATCTCCGGCAGATGAGCATTCAACCAGTTTTTGGTCTGACGCGCAATCTCTGCAGCTGCGACTGCTGAATAGTCATAATCCTTACTCAGATGCTTTTCTACGATGGCACTGATAACATCTCTAACCAAGACCTCAATACTCAGAGAGCCATTACCTAAGTCAATTTGAGAAAATACTTGCTCTTTGAGTTTTGCTTCAGCTTCTTCCTTGTTCTCCGCCTCTTGTTTTTGCTTTTGTTGCTCTGCAAACATTTTGGCAAAATTGCTTATTATGCCGGCTGAAACATCTGTCGTATCCTCAATAGAATCACTTTCGGAACTTTCAGAGTTTATTTCTTTTACTTTAGATACCTCCGTCGGAATTTCTTCTTTTTTAGGTTCTGCCTCTTCCGGCTCCGAGATGATTTCCATATTGGCTTTTTCTTCGACTACGGCATTGTCATATACATTATCCGTAGGTTCTAAAAAATCTTCCTGACTGCTTTCCGCCTCAGGATCTGAGGGTTGGTTGCTTAATATGGCGTTCAGGGTTTCGTCATCAACAAGATTGTCCAACGAAAATTCATTTTCATCATTCGCAAACGGATTCAATTGAGAGGCATCGTCCTCGCTTGAAAAAATCGGCTCGGCATCAACATCCGTATGAGCTATCTTTTCTAGCTCCTCCATAGTTCCGTTTTGCTCAATATCTGCGTCTTCGGTCTCTGAAATTTGGCTCAAGTCAACCGGATCTTCGTCTATTGATTCAGAGTGAATATCTTTATTTTCGTTACTTTCGTCCTCGACATCATCAAAAGTCGGCTCTGAAGGAAGATTGTTAAACTCCCGCTCAAAGTCTATGTCTAAGGGGTCCGCCTCCTCATCTTTTTTATCTTCGGGCTGAAGTTCTGTTGTTGATAAACTTGGTTCCACAATCATAGAGGGCGATAGGGTTAAAACGTCATCTGCCGTTTCTTCCGCTGTCGCAATGGCATTTTCTTCAGGTTGTTCTTTGTCCGAAGTTGTTTCGGTATCTTCTTGTTGGACAAGTTTTTGTTGTTCCGCATTATCTTCCATTAAGATATCCTTAATCGAAGATAAAATATCTTCTACCGATAAATCTTCTTGCTCCTCTGTTTCTTCTGCCATTTCCAATTTCCTAAATAATGCACAACAAACTATTCGGTAGGTTATCAGAATTATTTTTATTAATCAATGGATAATGATAACCATTTATCGCGAGTTTCTTTATAAAACTTCTTCGGATTATAGACCTCTACGTTAAGGTTTAAGTTTTCAGCCGTCAGCTTGCCCATAGAAAGCAACACCTGCATGGCTGCAACATAGTAATCACGACGAGCTTTAACCTCGTTAACATTGGAGTTTAAGAGTTCTTGATAGGCATCCAAAACATCCAAAATCGTACGATTACCCAGCGCCTCTTCTTTCTGGACACCATCCAAAGCGATTTCGTTTGCCTTAACCTGATCCTTAATCGACTGTATCTGAGCCTTATTTGATGTCATCAGCTCCCAAGCACTGGTTACATCTGAAACTGCTTGACGCTCTGCCTCCAAGACCAACTCTTGAGCCTGCCATTTTTGATATTTGCTTTGGCGAATCTTGGCTCTGGTCTCACCCGCCGTATACAACGGAATGTTCATATTGACGCCCCACTGAATTTCATCAGTTTTGGTATCTCTGCTATAGGCTCCGTTGTTTGAAGCATCTCCCTTACTGGTTGTTGCCGAACCATCTAATGTTATTGAGGGCAACAACGCACCGTTATTGGCCGCCACATTATATGTTCTGGAGTTGAGCAAGTCTTTGGCGTAGCGGATGGAGTAGTTGTTCGCCTTTGTGTATTCCAAGGCTTCCTCAAATGAGGCCGGAATGAATTCATTTAAGCTTTTCGGAGTAGAAACATCTTTCGGCGCCTGTCCGATAACTCTGGCATAGACTGCTTTGGATGCCTGAAGAGTTCCCTCTGATGCAATACGGTCTGCTTTTGCCTGAGAATAACGAGCTTGCGCTTGAGATACGTCTGTTCTGGTTACTTCACCAACATTAAATCTTTCTCTTGTTTCATCTAATCTTTTTTTCAAAAGCTTTTCATTGTTTTTTTGCAACTCTACAATTGCTTCATCTCTGACCACATCTAAATATGCCGTAGAGGCTTCCAAAAAAACGCTTTGTTCAACGTTGTATAGATTGTTTTGTTCAGCTCTGACCATACTATCTGCCGACTTAACAGAATTTACCGTTGAAAAACCATTAAACACGGGTTGACTGATAACGGCCGAAGCAGAGAGCATGTCTCCCCCTTCTTGGGAGGGGACATTATTGTTGTGGATATCCGAATCAGAATACCCGCCCGTCAAATAAATATTCGGACGGAAACCAGATTTTGCAATAGCAACATTCTCATCTACCGAACGCAGATAGGCTCTTTGCGCCTGCAAGGTCGGGTTTGTGTCATAGGCCGTACTCAAAGCCTCAAATATCGTCTCAGCCTTTGCTGTTCCGGTAGTTAACGCCGTAGCAAGCATTAAAGCCGACAAAAATGTTTTCTTCATCTAATTCACCTCGTAAATCCAGACTTATTTTATTTCGGAGTATATAAAATTATTATTATTTTGCAACGACAAATCTTAAAAAACTTATAATTACAATTTATTTTACTTTGAGGAATGTTATATATATTAACCATATTTCAAACAATTTGTCTTAGGCTCGGGATAAAACAGTATGTTATATGTGTCAAAGATTAATTTTTAGGGGAAAAACTTTGAGTAAAAAAGAATCTGCAATCATCAGCGAAATCGACAAAGCCAGATTAAAATTGTCCATTGAGCACTATATTAAGTATTTTATCGGCAAGAGAACCAGTGAAATCAATAAAGATGAGGCGCTAAACGCCATTGCTTTGGCCGTTCGTGAATTTGCCATGGATAAAATGTATGAAACGATGGCTCGTTATAATAAAGTTAACTCTAAGAGAATCTATTATCTTTCCATTGAATATCTTATCGGACGTTCTCTTGAGAACAACCTCCACAGTTTGGGGCTGTTTAACATTCTTAAAAGCATCAAAATTGATGGTATGCCCGATATTTCTTTGCAAGAAATTTTTGATACAGAATACGACCCCGCATTAGGTAACGGCGGCTTGGGACGTCTGGCCGCTTGCTACTTAGATTCAATGGCATCTCTCGGAATCCCCGGATTTGGTTATGGCATTAACTATCAGTTTGGTTTATTTAAGCAAAAATTTGAGAATGGTTATCAAATTGAGCAAGCGGACAGCTGGCTCGGCGAAGACTCTCCGTGGCAATTTTCTCGTCCGGACAGAACCGTTGAAATTCCTATTAACGGTGAGGTTGAAACTTTTAAAACCGCCAGCGGACAAGATAGTTTTATTTGGATGAACACGCAAAAAATTTATGGTGTCCCTTATGACTTTCCGATTGTCGGTTATGACGGAAAATCAGTAAACTATTTGCGCCTTTTCTCTGCCAAGACAGACGATGAGTTGGATATTAATATATTCAACGAAGGCGGCTATATGGAGGCGGTTAAAGAAAAAATCCAAACCGAAACCATTTCCAAAGTTTTGTATCCGTCAGATGCGGTAGAATCTGGAAAAGCTTTGCGTTTTGTTCAACAATATTTCTTTGTTTCTTGCGCAATTCAAGATATTATTCGTCGTTTCTTGGAAAAGAGCAACGACTTTACCAAAATGCCGGATTATGTTGTTTGCCAATTAAACGACACGCACCCTGCTCTTGCCATCCCTGAAATGATGCGTTTGTTGATGGATGTTCATGGTCAAGAGTGGGATACGGCTTGGGATATTACCACAAAAATCTTTGCCTACACCAACCATACATTATTGCCTGAGGCTTTGGAAACTTGGCCGTCTCGTATTGTTGGCAAAATTTTACCACGTCATTTGCAGATTATTTATGAAATCAACCGGCGCTTTATGGATTTTGCACGCGAAAAATTTGCCAACGACCCTGAAAAACTTGCTAAAGTATCCATCGTCAGCGGCGAAGGAGACAATCAAATTATTCGTATGGCTAATTTATCCATCGTCGGCTCTTTCTCCGTTAACGGCGTAGCAAAGCTTCACTCGGAATTGATTAAAACATCTTTGGTTCCTGAATTTTATGAGCTTTGGCCTGAAAAATTTTCTAATGTTACAAACGGTATCACTCCGAGACGTTGGTTGTTGCATGCCAATACCGCTTTGTCCGACCTTATCTCCGGCAAAATCGGTGATGAGTGGATTACTAATTTGGATTTACTCCAACAAATCGCAGACTATGCTACCGACAAAAAATTTGTTCAACAGTTTATGGATATAAAAAAGCAAAACAAAGCTCGTTTGGCTCAAAAGATATTCAAAACGTCCGGTATTATGGTCAACCCAGACAGCATGTTTATTGTTCATGCAAAACGTATCCACGAATATAAACGCCAGCTCATGACTATTTTGCAGGTTATCGGAGATTATTTGGCTATCATTAAAGACAATGCCAAACCTCCTGTTGCAAAAACCTATATCTTTGCAGGAAAGGCGGCTCCGTCCTATAACTTTGCAAAACTTATCATTAAGTTAATTAACAATGTAGCTGATGTGGTCAATAATGATCCGCGCGTCAATGATATGATTAAAGTCGTCTTTATTCCCGACTATAAAGTATCTTTGGCAGAAGTGCTTATTCCGGCTGCCGATGTCAGCATTCAAAGTTCAACCGCCGGTTTTGAAGCATCAGGAACGGGCAATATGAAATTTGCTTTAAACGGCGCTTTGACCGTTGGTACTTATGATGGCGCAAATATCGAAATACGTGAAGCCGTCGGCGCCGAAAACTTCTATTTGTTTGGTCTTAGAGAAGAACAAATTCAAGAGATGCGCAAAAATAATGCTTATAATCCGCGCGCTTATTATGAGAAATCTGAATATTTGCGCAGAATTCTAAATGCCGTTAACTCGAATATGTTCTGCGAGAAGGATTATGTCTTGCTGTTTAAGGTTATTTATGAGGAACTCTTAAACCGCGACTATTACTTCCTCTTGGCTGATTTGGAAGCTTTCAACAAAGCCCTGCATGATGCTGAAAAAGATTATACAAGTCCGCAAAAATGGGCAAAGAAAGCCATTATGAATGTTGCTAAGATTGGTTACTTCTCAAGTGACCGAGCAGTTATGGAATATGCAAAAAATATTTGGCATATTAAGCCTGTTGATTAGAGCAAGAATAAAAGAAAACCCCTTCTTTGGAAGGGGTTTCTTTTATTGTTTTAACGCTCGTTATCATCATCATCGTAGAATCTGGCGTTGGAATTTGCGCCTTTTTTCTTTGGATATTTTTGGCGCAGCTCGCTATAATCATAGTCCGCATAACCCATCGGCACCGTATAAATTCCTTTAACGCCGGCATCTTTCAACTCTCCGTCAATATTGGAAATATTTTCACGAGCCATACGACGCATATCGCTGGTAATGGTACTTTCTTTATCACCGATACCGCCTCCGTTTGTAATTTCAACGCTTTTCTTAAACTTCGCTTCTATTTTATCTTTGGCTAATGCTTCTTCTTGAGGAAGCATGGCCTTCATTAAAGCACCGACTTCGTTCGGTGTCATATCTCGGAATGACTTACCAAAATTGAATGTTTTTCCTGCCAATTTTTCGTCTTGAGCCATATTACGCAAAAAGTCTTGCTTAAGCTTTTCCGCATCAACAGGATGGTTAGGATGTTGCATCTGTTTTGCTATGGCCAAAATCACAGCCTCGGCACTTTGGTCTTGGTGGGTTTTGTAAACTTCAAACAAGTCTTTCGCGGCATTAGATGCTCCAACAACCTTTACCAAACCATCCTTGTCATTTTCTTCATTGGCTTTTACGGTATCTTCCAAAACCTTACGAATACCTTCGCCTTTTTCATACATATCACGGAAAGGTGCGTATTTATATTCTGCTTTAAGTGAATTTATGAAGCTGGCGTTTCTGTGTTCATCGTAATCTTTACCGCTCTTTGAACAATCTTCCCGAGCACATTCCTCCATCCAATTGGCTAATTTTAACTTATATTCCAATAAATCTTTGGGCGCCAATTTAGCTTCAGACTTCTCAAGCATTTTTTTGACTTTATATTCGTTCAAGTTTTTGAGCATAGGAACGATACCGACGGCAGCAGCCACAATACGGAATGAGCTTTCATCTGATTCCGGCAGACCATCCGGATAATTTAAGTGGGTAATACCCGCTCCCTTAAAGATATGCATCATACCCTCAGCATAATCATCACTTATTTTTTTGCCGTTTGGCATTGCATAGCGTACTTCAAGACGCGGATTTCCTTGATCATCTTTTTTCATTCTAGAGTAAAGCTTGAAGGCATATTTAACTTTCATATACCCATCTTTATCAACTTTACCATCTAAATCCGGATTGTTGACATTGCCTTGATCATACAATGTCCAGCAAGTCCAATCTCCGCTTTTGTAGCTCTTAAATGCATTCCAGCCACTTTTCTTATGCAAGCCTTTGGAGCCCAAAATCCAGTTTTCAATATCTTTTTCGGTCTTTTTGTAATCAACCTTAAAGCTTTGAGCTGCAACAACCGTTTCACCCGGACCAAAATCATCGGCAAAATCTCTTGCATCTTGGTTGGTGTAACCGCCCGAAGTTGACAACGGAGTTCTCTCGGTTCCGTTATCATTTTCCGGCAAAGCTTGAAACGGCGCATTTTCTTCTTCCGGGTTCTCCGGCTCATTAGCACGGTTTTGTTCCTCCGCCTCGCGATTGGCTTTGTCTGCCTCTTCATACAAATTACGTAATCTTTCATTAATGTCCGCAGGCAGTTCAATTCCTTTAATGCCACGGCGGTCCAAATAATCTATGATTTGGCGCATGGTATCCAAGGTCATGATGTTGATATTCTGCTCGCTGAAATTAATTTTGCCATCCGTAATGATAAAACCACCGGGAATACGAGCTTCTCGCAAGATTACAGACAAACACGGCTGTCCTTTGCCGTCTTCTTTAATTGCAACTACCGGATTTTTGGTTTTGTCCTCATATGTCTGAGAACGCTCCATAATATTATATAATTTAGCGTATAATTCAGGATTTTTTTCTAATAGAGCTTGCTGTTTACCAATTACTTCGGAAGAGTTCTTTAATTTTTCATTTTCTTCTTGGTTTTGAGCCTCCAAAAATCTTTCGTCCTTAGACATTTTTTCTTTTGAAGCTTCAATCCCGTCCATGACTTTATTAACATAAGCATTTTGATTTGTTCTCAGCAGATTTTCATCCAATGCATGCTCATATCTTGCATTAATTACGTCTAATCGACGAGCATATTCCGGATTGCTCTTGTCCGGATATTCGCTTTCCAAAGCGGCAACCTCGCTATCATAGCGACGTTTCATTTTAGAAAAATATAATTTAGGATCTTTACCGAGGTCGTCCTGCTGCTCTTTTAGATCTTGCCGATTAATATCATTTTCAGCTTTTAAATCTGCTAATTTTTGATTATTGAGCTTAATATTTTCGTCTAATTCTTTTTGTTTTTCCGCATAACGTTTGCGAATCTCTTCTGCAGTTACATCACTATCTAAAACCGAAAATTCTTTGAACTTAAAATGTTTCAAAGGTTTTTTCTCTTCTTCATCAGCCATAGCAAACCTCTTTATATAAATATGGTATTGTTATAATATTAGCAGATTTTTCCAAAAAATCAATATTTTTGTCAAACAATATATCCAATATTTTCTTTACACTCTTTATAAACAGTAGCTACCACAAAAAAATTAAATTTTATTAAAAGATGACAAAAAAATTTTATGTAGGTTCATTAATGGTTGACAAAAAAATTTGTAGTCTCATTAATGGTTGACTCATTTCCAAAATCAGAGTATCCTAATATTCAGATATGGACTTTAACTTTGAATGTCGGGAGAATGATTATGCGAAACTTGCTTTTATCTTCAGTTACTTTACTTTTGGTACCGGCAGTGGCTTTCGCCTCTCCCGAGTTCAACTCACATACACACACCACACCTATTGAGTTAAAGCCCATATCCTCCTCTTCGGGTATTAAACTCGCTTCAGTTTGTTTCTTGGGGTATGGTGATTGCGGTGATGGCGGTTTTGATTCCATTGACGGAGATGATGGCTATGTCGTTGATACGGCTAAACAATGCCAAAACGAAGGTTATTCAGTTACTGCTTGCTCCTTACCCTCCTATACTTCCGGTCAATGTCCTTATAACAACAAATATTTTGCTAAATGTGTGGAAGACAGGCCCAGAGCTTGTAATGAAACCGGTTTTACCGAAACCCAATGTTCTTCCGGTATGGTTGTTGACACAACCTGCTCTTATGATGCTAACTACAAAAAATGTAAATGCAACCCCTGCTCGGGTTATACTTATACCTATGCACAAGCTACAGCCCAAGGTTATGTTGCCGACGGAAGCTGCCAAAGCTGCTCAGAAACAAAATACAAGCGCAAAGAAAACCCCTGCTCCGGTTACACAACTTGCGAATGCGGCGGTGAAGTCGGTTCTGCAGTCTGTTATAGCGGTTCCACTCAAAAGTTTAAGAGTTGTAAGAAATGCTGCGATGATACTTGCCCTTCGGGCTATTCAAAGTCAACATCTTCAGAATGTTATGATACGGCAACGACAGAGTGTGGTACAACTTGTTATAAAGGGAAAAGTTGTTGCTATGAGGTAGTAATAGGTAGACAAGTTTATGGTTCTTGTTATTGTCATCCTAATAGCTATTGGTATCCAATTGACGGATATTCAACGTGTTGTTCAATTAGTTATACTATATATTATGACGATGGACGTGTTGAAAACGGAGATGAATTACGAAACTGTGGTGGCGACGAACGAGATCCTTCCAGTTGCAGCAGAATTATTTCCGGTAACTGTTCTTATATGGAAGGACGAGAATATAATGTTTATGAAACAGTCTGTGATTAATTTTTTTATATTAATAAAAAGCCCCGTTTTGGACGGGGCTTTTTTTAGTTCTTAAATCTTTGGGCAAAATCGTGTTTATCCATACCATTAATGCTTCGGATATGTTCGTTCTGCAAAATGGTCGGGAGTTCCATGGAGCGAAAAACGCTCCTTGGGTCTGCTCCGTCCACAAAGGCTCTGACATCTCCTCTGGCTGCCTCTATGAACCTTTTAGAAGCGACTTTCCACACCTTGGCAACCTGCTCGGCGCTCAAGTTACAAGAGCTTGAGGAATCCAGCCCAAGTCTTACAAGCTCTGCTCCGCAGGCCGTGTGTTCTATCATCTTCTTGCCCGTGTTTTCCTTCACATAAGCAAAGGCTTTATCCCGATTTTCGGTTGTGGGCAGATAACTGATGCTATATAACACAACCGAATCCGGCGGTGTGGTTACATCAAAAGTTTCGGCAACCTTCATTGCCTGTGTATATAAGTCCATTTTACTTCCTTTTATCCTTCACAACATCCAACTGACCATTGGCAACAATGATGTTGGCCGTATCGCCCTCTCCGATTTCGCCGTCCAGAATCTTCAGTGCCAATTTGTTTTCTACCTGATTCTTCAACAAACGTCTCAGTGGACGTGCGCCGTAAATCGGGTCATAACCATTATTGACAATCCAGACTTCCGCAGCCTCATTAACCTTCAAGTGAATATTTTTCTCAGCCAGACGATTTTCAATATTCTTAATCTGAATAGCTGCAATATCCTTAATGTTGTTTTTATCCAGCTTATGAAACAGCGTTATCTCATCAATACGGTTGATGAACTCCGGTCTGAACGAAGCCTTAACAATATCCATAACTTTGGCTTTCACCTTCTTCGGGTCATCGGCTCCCGTGGCATTTGCCAAGATATCCGAACCAAGGTTTGAGGTCATAATGATGATGGTGTTTTTAAAGTCCACAGTACGTCCTTTGCCATCAGTTAAACGACCATCATCCAACACCTGCAACAAAACATTGAAGATATCCGGATGCGCCTTCTCAACCTCATCAAACAAAATGACCTGATACGGACGGCGGCGAACAGCTTCGGTCAAGACACCGCCTTCTTCATAGCCGACATACCCCGGAGGAGAACCAATTAAACGCGCAACGGCATGTTTCTCCATATATTCGGACATATCAATTCTCAACATCGCGCTCTCGTCATTAAACAAGAACTCTGCCAGAGCCTTACTCAATTCTGTCTTACCGACACCTGTCGGTCCTAAGAACAAGAACGAGCCTATCGGCTGACGATGATCCGAAATGCCGGCACGAGAACGACGTACGGCATTGGCAACTGCCGCAATTGCTTCTTTCTGTCCAACAACTCGCTTGGCCAGAAAGTCTTCCATATGCACCAGTTTTTCTTTCTCGCCTTCCAGCATTTTATCTACCGGAATACCTGTCCATTTAGAAACGACCGCAGCAATACTTTCTTCGGTTACAACTTCCTTAATATGGCTCTTGGCATCTTTGGCTTTTTCCTCAATGGCTTTGAGCTTTTGCTCTAACTGCGGAATAACGCTGTATTGCAGTTCGCCGGCACGCTCATAACGCCCTTCTCTCTTGGCGATATCCGCTTCTATCCGCGCTTTATCCAACTTATCCTTAATCTGGGTTACATCGGCCAGACCTTGTTTTTCTTCCTTCCACTTATCTTCCAAGCCTTTGGCCTTGGCTTCCAAGCCTGAAATCTCATAACCGATGAGCTCTAATCTCTCCTTAGACTTTTCATCGTTCTCTTTTTTCAGAGCCTCACGCTCAATTTTGAGCTGCAAGATACGTCTGTCCAACTCATCCAACTCTTCAGGTTTAGAATCAATCGTCATACGCAAGGAACTTGCCGCCTCATCCATCAAGTCTATGGCTTTATCCGGCAAGAAACGGTCGCTGATGTAACGATTGGACAAGGTTGCGGCGGCTATCAATGCACCGTCCGAAATCCGCACGCCGTGGTGCAGTTCAAACTTATCCTTAATGCCGCGCAAGATGGAAATTGTTTCTTCGACACTCGGCTCGGCAATAAAGACCGGCTGGAAACGACGAGCCAAAGCGGCGTCTTTTTCAACATACTTCTTATATTCCGACAAAGTCGTTGCGCCCAAACAATGCAGTTCGCCTCTTGCCAAAGCCGGTTTTAAGAGGTTGGAAGCATCCATTGAACCCTCCGATGCACCGGCGCCGACGATGGTGTGCATTTCATCAATAAACAAGATGATGCCGCCGTCTGAAGCCTCAACATCCTTCAGCACTGCTTTCAAACGCTCCTCAAACTCGCCTCTGAACTTTGCGCCCGCAATCAGCGCGCCCATATCCAAAGCTAACAACCGTTTATGCCTTAGGCTCTCCGGCACATCATCATTAACGATACGCACCGCCAAGCCCTCAACAATAGCCGTTTTACCAACGCCGGGTTCACCGATAAGCACCGGATTGTTTTTGGTTCGACGAGACAAAACCTGAATAGTCCGTCTTATCTCGTGGTCTCGCCCGATGACGGGGTCTAGTTTGCCCTCTTTGGCTTTGGCCGTAATATCTATGGCAAATTTCTTTAAGGCATCAAAATTATCTTCTGCCGTCTCAGAATCGGCTAATCTTCCTTTACGATAGTCATTAATTGCATGATTAAGGTTAACCGCACTTACGCCGCAATTATTCAAGATTGAATAAGCTTTCGTTCCGTCGGTTACGCTCAAGGCCTGAAGTATGCGCTCCAAAGTGACATATTGATCGTTAGCCTTGTCGGCAATCTTTTCCGCTTCCATCATTACGCGGGTGAAGTCCTGCGACATCATGCTTTGCACAGACTGCCCCGAGACGGACGGCATTCTGTTTATCTCATCTTCCGTTTCCAGACGAATCCGATTCAGAGATCCGCCTGCTTTGGCGATGAGTTCATCTATCTGCTTGTCTTCAAGCAAGACTTTAAGCAAATGCTCCGGAGTAATGTATTGGTGTTTTTCTTTGGCCGCAAGGTTGATAACATCTTGTATCAATTCTTTGGATTTATTGGTAAGTTTTTCAAAATCCATGTCTTTGTCCTCTGCTTTCTTATAATGTCATATTCTAACATTAATATAGTTAGCGGGGCTAAATAAAATCAAGGTTATCAACGATTTTTTTTATTTTAAGGTTTTGCTTTAAGTTCTATAAGCGTAATCTCTGAGGGAGCAAATAAACGCATGGCTGGTCCCCAATAACCGGCTCCGTTTGAGACATAGAGCTTGATACCGTTTACGTCATATAAGCCGGATAGGTATTTGTTTGCATATTTAGCCAGGATATGAAACGGGAATATCTGCCCGCCATGTGTATGACCAGATAGCTGTAAATCTACGCTGTCTTTGTTCAAATAATCAACGAAATCCGGCGTATGGGAAAGCAAAATACGGTAGCTTCCTTTCTTTGCCCCTTTAAATGCCTGAACAAAATTAACATTCCAGACATCACTGTTGTTGGCGATATGAGCGTCAGGAATGCCGGCAATGTAAACATTATGGTCCGGAATGCGAACTCCGTGATTAAACATTATAAGGAAACCCATGGTCTTAAATTTAAACTGCCAAGGGATTAGACCATTATAAAATTCGTGATTTCCAAAAGTATAGAGAGGAGGATATTTAGCTTTTAATCCGCCCAATACCTCCATATGTTTTTTCAGAGCATCGACCTTGTCATCGGCAATATCTCCAACCAAAACAATAATATCAGGACTTAAGGCATTGACGCGATCGACCAACTTTTTCACTTTTTCAACCGGTGTGGCGCGGTTGATATGCGTATCGGAAATCATGACAATACGCATGTCTTTACTGATGCGTGAACTGGCAAACTCTAACTTTTTAAGTTCCGGGTCTTTGGTGCCGTTATGGATTGCTATTCCGACAAAAATAATCGTCAACAAAACCACTATCAGGTTTGCTTTATCCAAAAGATTGATGTTTTTAGGATGAATTTTCCAATTTTCGCCAAAGAGCTTGCGATATATTCCATACAAGGCAAACCAAACGACATCTCGGAAGAGCAACATGGCGAATAAGATAAACGATGCGCCAAACATCAGATACAAAAGATGAGAAGCTACAGAATAAACACCTTCCTCTAAATTTAATGTACGCAGCCATCCGACAAAAAGAGGTGAAAACCAGCCAAAGACAACCAATATACCGGCAATTATTTTATACCGGCGACGGATATCCGAATATCCGACAAGTGTTTTAACTGTAATCGCCGAGCACGCAATGGCTATGATGGCAGAGGCTATGGCAAAGTACATTTGTTTTTTAGCTTTCTAAAATCAGACTGCAGCAGCCGTCTTTCTACGATATGTGCGTTTGGGTTTGGGTTGTTCCGATGCTGTTTCGTTTTGAGCAACAGCCGCGTTTTCCTCCTCGGCGGATATTTCTATTACCTTAAACTCGCGACGCGGCGCATTGGCAGCTTCTGCTACCGGCATTTCAACAACATTATTTTTTTCAGGCTCTGTTACTACTGAAGCTTCTTCACTGTTATCATTGCTGACCGCAGCCTCAGAATCCGCTAATTGCTCCTGATTATCATAATGTTTATCTTGTGAGCGGTTTTGGTTTAAATTTCTTTTCTCGTTAATTTCGGTAACAATCTTGCGGTAATGTTCTGCATACTGACGGAAAACTTCCATATCAACGAAGTTGCCATTGCTGTGAGCTTCTTTGGCCAACTCATTATATTTCTTAATTAAATCCAATGCCGTACCACTAATTTTTCCGGCAATGCTCGTTGAGTCAAACTTATAGTTCAGGGAATATATCTGATTGTTATTGTTACGATATTTGTTATTCATTTTTTTCATATTTAATACCACAATCCATTATACCGAAGCACCTCGTATTGAGGCTACGGAAAATACATTAAAAAAAGGTTTATTTCGGAAAAAAGTGCAAAACCAAATCAACAAAGGCACTTATTGGAAGTCATCATACATAAAAAATTGTTAATTGCAATTTATTTTTTTAAAATAACACATCTTTCTATCCCCGAAAGATCCGGACGAATCTCTGAAAGATGCAGTCCTTCATGTTCAAATATTTCCGCAATCCTTTGCGCCTGACCTTGTCCCGCTTCCAACAAAATATATCCTCCTTGTTTCAGCAGATGCGGCGCCAGTTCCGCTATTTTTTGATAATGCTCAAAGCCGTCTTTTCCTCCATCCAAGGCTAAAATCGGGTCATATTGCCGAACTTCCGGCTCTAATGTTAGAATATCCGACGTGGGAATATAGGGGGGATTAGATACAATTATGTCAAAGCCAACACCCACATGTTCCTCAAAATCGGCATCTAACCAACTGGCATTCATAAATGTCACTCGATTAGACATCCCCAGCGCTTCAGCGTTGTGCCGAGCCA
This sequence comes from uncultured Alphaproteobacteria bacterium, assembly GCA_944392155.1. GTDB lineage: Bacteria > Pseudomonadota > Alphaproteobacteria > RF32 > CAG-239 > Scatacola_A. The sequence continues at coordinate 23,177 of CALXVR010000023.1, forward strand.
CAGCTAATGCTGCCTCTGACTTATCTACCGCCATACCGCAAGCTTTCGGGCAATCGCCTAAAACCGAAAGTAAAATACATCCGGAGCCTGTTCCCAAATCCAATATTTTTTGTGGGATTTTTTTGGGTATAAGTTCTATCGCCGCCTCCACCAAAACCTCTGTGTCCGGTCGCGGCGTTAAAACATCCTTGCTGACAGCAAAAGTGTTTTTATAAAATTCTCTTTTACCTAATATTTTATCTAACGGCGCATGCGCCAAGCGTTTGCGCAACAATTCTCGTAAACGCACTTCCTGAGCCCCATCCACAGGGGCAAATTGATCAACCTCTAAATACTCAAACAATATTCGTGCCTCCAATCTTGGCGAGGGGATTTTCCCCTCTGCCAAAATGCGCACGACATCATTAAAACTCAGGCTCATTTCTTCCTCTTTTTATGTTGGAAGCCCCGATATTTTATAGAGAAAAAAAATTAGTTTTGATGTTCTATATCACGGGAAAAAATTATTTTATTCAACGGGCTTTCTTGCTCCGCATTTAAGCTACGAACAAATGCCAAACGACGAGACATACGCTCATTGAGACCTGCAAAATCAGCACTCTTTGAAAAATGTCCCTTGTATATAAAACCTTTTTCTTCAACAGTTTTAGGCATTCATCTTCTCCGTTTGTGTTTTGTCAGTCTAACACATCTTTTGCGCTAATTCAAGCTTTACCAAAGAAGCCAGTTTTTCAAAGGACTTCTTTTCAATCTGACGAACACGTTCGCGGCTAATGCCAAACTTCTCGCCAATCTCTTCCAATGTCGACGGCGTATCTGTCAACATACGGTTTTTGATAATATATTGCTCGCGCTCATCCATTTGAGACAAACAGTCATGCAAAACTTTGGCTTTTATGGCGCTCTCTTGTCTGCGACCAAGGCTTTCTTCAATATTCTGTCTGCTGTCTACAATAAAGTCGACTTTTTCTTCATCGCTGTCATCACAAGCCGCAACATTTAAGGACTTGTCGCCACCCATACGACGGTTCATCTCAACAACATCTTTTTCATCAACCACCAGTTCTTTGGCTATGCTCTTAACAACAGATGGCTCAAGCTCACGGTTTTCATAAATACCCAAACGAGCTTTAATGCGGTTAAGGTTATAAAAAAGCTTCTTTTGCGCAGCTACCGTACCAATTTTAACCAAAGACCATGAACGCAAAATATAGTCATTAATTGCGGCCTTAATCCACCAAATAGCATAAGTTGCCAGACGAACTTTCTTGTCCAGATCAAACTTTTTGACGGCCTGCATTAAGCCTATGTTTGCCTCGGAAACAATATCCGCCAAAGGCAAGCCATAACGACGATAAGTTAAAGCTATTTTGGCTGCTAAACGTAAATGCGAAGTTATCAGCTTCTGCGCTGCGGTTAAATCACCTTTTTCTTTGAATTCGCGAATCAGGTTTACCTCTTCGCTTTCTGTCAGAACCGGAAATTTTTTGATTTTTTCAAAATATGAAAACAGGCTGTTCTCTTCAGCAACCTGAGGCAAATTGCTCGTGTTTTTGATAACCATTACTTCATTATTTTGACTCATATATTTCCAACCTTCTTTCAAATGATGCTGTTATATGATGTAGGAATAAAACAAAACGATTGCAATATTCCGAACAAGAATATTACGACGTTCTGATTTGATAATCAATAGTCTATTTTAGTTATTTTATAAAAAAGGTATGTTTAATTATAGATAAAGGACAGGTTTTTTATTTCTTCACCGGAGGACTGTAAATTAATTATTTCTCCGACGTTTCCCTCCCCAACAGGATAAAGCAAAACATATACTTTTGACGCGCCTGCTCCGCCCGTGCCTTTGCACAGCCTTAAATCAGAATCTTCCAGACCTTTGTTTATCTTGGTCATAATGATGGCATTGGCCACATTAAAGTTTTGCTTAGAACTAAAACCTTCTACGGCAACCTCTTCAAAGCTTGTCAGATTGCGGCGAAGCAAAATATCTCTTCGACGCTCTATCTGCATTGTTGACGGGTGTTCTTTTTGGTAGTCGACCAAAGTTTCAATAACTTTTTCCGCCAGTTTTTTATCCGAACACTCCGGTCTCGGAGCTGCCTTCACATCTAAAACATTCGTTTCGGGGGCAAGCTCCTCAACAACGGCAACCTGAGCATCTTCTTGAGTTTTGAGTTCTGCATTATCAGCTTTAACATTGGTTGAAGCCACAAGAAACAAGCTCAAACTTAGAAAGAAACTCAGGTTGCTCATTGTCTTATTTCCTTTGTTTAGAAATTGATTGAGTTCGGGGTTCTCGGGAAAGGAATAACATCGCGGATGTTGCCGATACCCGTTACCAACATCATCATACGCTCAAATCCCAAGCCAAATCCCGAATGCGGAACCGAGCCGTATTTGCGCGAATCGAGATACCACGCATAATCGTCCTCATGCATTCCCATTTCGTGAATCTTTTGAACCAAAACATCATAGCGTTCTTCACGTTGAGAACCGCCAATCAGCTCGCCGATACCCGGAACCAAAACATCCATCGCGGCAACGGTGCGACCATCATCATTTAGGCGCATATAAAAGGCCTTAATCTCTTTGGGGTAATCACGCACAATGACCGGACGTTTGAAGTGAACTTCCGCCAGATAGCGCTCATGCTCGGTTTGCATATCAATACCGAATTCAGGCTTGTATTCAAACTTGTGACCGGAGTTTTTCATTATCTCAATGGCTTCGGCATAAGTGATGCGGGCAAAGCCGTTTTCAACAATATTATTAAGCTTGTCCAACAAACCCGGTTCAACAAACTTATTGAACAGTTCCAAATCCTCAGCGCAATGTTCCATAACATGTTTGACGCAATAACGGACCATATCTTCCGCCAAATCCATATCATCATAAATATCAGCGAAAGCCATCTCGGGTTCAATCATCCAGAACTCGGCGGCGTGGCGCGTGGTGTTGGAGTTTTCGGCACGGAAGGTCGGACCAAAGGTATAAATATCTCCCAAAGCCATTGCATACATTTCGCCGTTGAGTTGGCCGGAAACGGTTAAATGTGCTTCTTTGCCGAAAAAGTCCTTGCTGTAGTCTACTTTGCCATCCTTGGTACGCGGCGGATTGTTCAAATCCAAGGTTGTAACCTGAAACATCTCGCCTGCGCCTTCACAGTCAGAACCGGTTATCAGCGGTGTGTGGACATAGCGAAAGCCACGATCATGGAAAAACTTGTGAATAGCATAAGACAACTCGGAACGAACTCTGAAAGCCGCGCCATATTTGTTGGTGCGCGGACGCAAATGTGCAATGGTGCGCAGATATTCATCCGAGTGTTTTTTCTTTTGCAGCGGAAAATCCTCGTCCGCGACATCATAAATTTCAATCTTGTCGGCAACGATTTCATATTTTTGGTTGCTACCTTGAGACTCAACCAAAGCACCGGTTACAGCCAAAGAAGAACCGATTGTGAGTTTTTTAACTTCGTCATAATTGTTTAAATTATTATTGGCAATAATCTGAATATTTTTAAGACAAGAGCCATCGCCCAATTCAATAAACGAGAAATCCTTGGCATCGCGGCGGGTTTTGACCCAACCTTTGACCAGAACTTGTTGCTCCGGCTTGTCTGCAGCCAGCAGACTAACAACTTTTGTTCTTTTTAACATCTTACATATTTCCTCAATATATTCCTTATTTTGATTATTGCCTTTGAAAAGCGAAAGACAATATATAACACTTATGTTTAATTGTCCAGCATTGACAAATATTAATCTATGTATAATTATATTTTTAACATTAATTTTGCGGAGAAAAGGAATGAGAAAATCTGCCTTGATATTGATTTTGCCCATGTTACTTATGGCCGGAGCCTGCACATCCAGAATCGGCGCCGACCAATATTCTACCGACTCAATCGGTGAAGTCAGCCGTGTGTTGAAGGGCACGGTTGTTTCCGTTCGTCCGATTTCGGTAGCGAGCGACAGCAGTGCCGGAACGCTTATCGGCGGCGCTGCAGGCGGTGTTGCCGGTTCTATGATCGGCGGGTCTGACGCGGCTCATATTTTGGGCGCCATCGGCGGTGCGGTTGTCGGCGGAATTGCCGGTAATGCCGCGCAAGAGGGTTTATCTTCTCAACAAGGATATGAATATGTCGTTCAGTTAGACAACGGTAATATGGTTACGGTATCACAAGGAAATGACGTTTTGCTCAGTCCGGGACAAAAATGTATGGTTCTGTACGGTAACCGCGCCCGCGTTGTTCCTTATTACGGAAACTAAATTTTTCAAAGCCCTCTTTTCGGAGGGCTTTATTTTTAAGCCTCATCAACCAAAGTGATTTTTATCTTTTTTTGATAATAAGCACAAAGGCGAAAAAATTTATAAAGGTCGCCACAACTTCCTCTTTCCATCCGCTCTATCAGACCTTGCGGAAGTTTGGTGTTTTGAGCGGTTTTGATGAGCTTTTGCCGCCTGCTCCGCCGCTCCAACCACAATGCAAAACCTAAGTCTTTGAAAAACTCGGTCTTGACGTGAGATTTGGTGATTTCTGTCATTTGTTCAACTCCTCTTTGTTTTTGGATAAAACAAAAACCGCTCTCAACGGAGAGCGGAGGAGTTGCAAACTGTACAAGAACAGCACACTTATTCGTCCGCTAAAGCGGCTTATTTCGCGTCATCCTCCACAAGTGGAGGTCATAAATTTTCTTGTAAGGAGTTTGCATACTCCGCCGGCGGGCTAACCTTTCCCGCAGGCAAAAGTTATTATAAAAGCTGTTTGCTAATTTTCAATGAAGATTTTAGTGTTTGGTTTATTTCTTGTTCGGAAACTATTTTTTTCTAAAACTTTTATATGTCGCCCAAATGACAGACAAACATAAAAAAACAATATAGAGGTAATAAACGTAAGTTAAATACACCATCGGTGCCGGAGGAATTTCCGCACCATTATATTGAGCATTAGCTGCCTTATACCCATAAATCATTCCGGGGATTAGCATAAATATAATGCTGAAATATTCGCAGAAACCCAATGCCGCTAAATAATTGCTTGTTTTGGCAAATTTGTTTTGGAAACGACTGATAAAATCATATTTTTTCTTAAAACACAAAACAACAAACATTATAAAAAAGATACTTGATATCGCAATGCTTGCAACATCTGCCCAAGCACCTTGAGGAAAGAAAGACAATAAGGAGATGATAAAGTAAAATCCACCTAAAATTAAAACATGCCAAGCAAAAGTTTTCATAAACATATCTCCTGTTAACTTGTTTTTATTAAATCATTTATTTTTTACGTTTGCAAGTATCGTTATATGTCTGTTTTTTATATCCTTTCATGGGTTTGTTAAAACAAAAAAATCCGAATTAGTGTTTTAGTTTTGCGTGATTTTATTTACTCCAAATTCTATAAGAGCCTTTTTTATACGAGATGTTGTTTTTTTACCGATAACACCATCTTCTTTTAATTGTGGCAAAGATGTGTCTTCCCGATAAAGACTGTTAAGCCTATTTTGCAATGTTTTCACATCATTCTTAGATGTATATTCTGCTATTTTATCAAATCCTTGCTTTAAAGGAAGTTTGTCTTTAGTTGTAAGTTCAATCAGGGTGTCCGGTATTGAATGTTTTGCTGAAGGAGATATATTTTTTCCGGAGGCATCTTGTTTAATAGCATCTGTTCCATAATAAAAATCAAACCAATCTTTTTGTTTCTTTTGCAATTGTTCTTTTAATTCACGATCAGAGGTTTTGTATCCTGAATAAATCATACTATTTTTTATTTCAGCTTCTGTAATTTGTGAAGGGTGTTTATATAAAATATCTTCTTCTGCATTATTATTTTGATTTATATCTTGGATTAATTTTTGTTGTTGGTTAAGTTTTTCAAGTTGTTTTTTATAATAAGGTTCATATGGCTCCTTAGATTTTAATATCTGTTCAATACGTTCATCTTCTCCCTCATTTAATGGTTTAACGTCAAATGGATTTAATGCCGTTGAGTTAGAGAATTCATCGATGGTATCACTATGCTCTCTGGCTTCTTTTTTGACAATTGCTTTAGTAATTTTTTTTCCTACTGTTAATAAAATATTTGATAAATTTACCATGAGGTTTCCTTTCAATAAAAAAAGCTCTACACTTGGTGTAGAGCTGAAATTAGTAAAAAATTTGCTTAGAAGATAAATATAAAATACAAAAAACATAAAATAAAATACAGTAATGTAAAATAAATAAAACTATATTTCTTGTTTATGTTACAGCGTTTTCTTATTTGCGGATAAATAATGTATGTTACTATATAAATAAAGGAAGGCCAGCCATAAACATAAACTTTAGCACCTGAAATACCATTAAAAATAAGTAATGCCAAAGAGCTTAGTACAATATACCCACACAAAAAACGCAGAAATTTTACAATTTGTTCTTTCATATTCTATCTCCGGCAAAATAATAAATGTAACTTACCATATCGTATCTTAATATTTTGTATATTTAGATACACTTATGGCAAGTGATAATTTTCATATAACAAAAATATATACAATTTTCAAGATGTAATAAAACATACCAACAACTTTTAGGAAAAATTTCTCATATCCCCCTAATAATAAAAGTTATTAGCAGAATAAATTCTCCTTTAATCCTTGATATTCCTTATTGACAGCGATTTGTGCTAATATATTTTATTAGCAGTGCTAATGAAAACTGCTAATAACTTTGAGGTTTACACCCCAGACGATATTTAGATAAGCTATTGATTTTACACAAAACAAGGTTTTATGGGTTGGTATTGACACATCCAGCCATCCCAGCCAATTTTGAAATAAAGCCTTGTTTTTGAAAGGCTTTATTTATCTACAAAAAAAAGAGAAGTGAATTTCTCTTTTAAATTTCAACGAACAAAGAATTATCTTTTATTGCAAATTGCCAGATATTCCTAATAATATAGAGCTTGTTATAATTTTTGTCATTACCTATTATACGCGACCTTTATAAATTTCTTCACTTAATCAGGTTTTATACATTCTTGTATTTCTTAGTGAACCATATTCTTAAAACTCAGGCATAAAATTTTAAATGCGCCGAATAGAAAAAAAATCCCTTCAATTTTTTATTTAACTATATTTTCAATTTTGCAATATATACTAAAAGACATCAAAATCTTGGGAGGTTGATGATGAAAAAGATTTTATGGCAATTAGCAATTTTTTTTATGATTAGTCCTGCCAATGCAGAAGAAAATTTAACTCCTCAAAAGTTAGCAGAACAGCAGGCTAAAACAATCCATGAAGACTGTGAGAAAAAAATTTCATTAGTAAACGAAAATAACGTAATTATTGGCAATATTGCCGATGTTGAACGCGTGCGTAAAATTAAAAATTGTATTAAGGATAATAT
>CALXVR010000024.1 GCA_944392155.1 uncultured Alphaproteobacteria bacterium
CAAAAAATGCTCGGGCATGAAGACAGCGGCACAACTGAAATATACACCCATATCATCTCCGAAGCGTTGATTAGGAAGGTGCAGAGTAAACACCCTCTGGCTAAAAAGTTTGTATAGTGGTCATCTAGTACAGAAATTTCAGGTCAAAAGTGTCCTCACGTACTACTATGTACGCTGCGGTACTTTTGCCTTTATTTCTTACTATATGCCTCACTCTCCAAACTTTTTCAAAAACCCGTATAATGGGTAACTAAGACAGAAACTGCGGGGTAAAAGTGTCCTCACGACCTTTATTCTCCGAGTTTTTACAAAATTCGTATAATGGTCGTTTGGTAGTTGTGTAAGAAAATTTAAAAAAATTACGGGAGGGTGCGGTTAAGCAACTCCTCCCGAGGTTTGACATCATAATTCATTTTTCTAAGCTCTCTGCATATTTTTTGCAGAAGAGCTCCAGCAAGTCCCGAACGGTGCTTTCGTCGGTGATTTCTTCCGAAAGCGTTTGGAAAACTTGGACATTAAGTTCATCCTCTGTCCAGGCAACTGCCAAATCCCATTCTTGTGCTCCGAATCCAACCGGATGCAGCTCTTTTACCCGATGAGCCAAAAAGGCCTCATTGAAGTCTTTACCCACTATCTGCGCATAGATGACAGCAGCTTTGGTTTTGAAACGTTCCACCAGTTGTTCTTGGGTGGGAGGTAAAGCCTTTAAAACCCGAGCTCGGATATCCGAGATTTTTTCGTTGCCGGCACTGAAGTACTCAGCAATGTCATTAAAGGTTGCTTCTTGGTCCAAGTAAGCCAGCGGCTGGGTGTCTGCGGAGCTTAACGGACGGCCAGTTAAGTATTCCAGAGCTTCAACCAAATCAATCAGTAAAGTTCTTGGTATTGCCGGACTGTCAACCTTGCGTGCTAAATCACGCATGGAGCAACCGGACTTATCTATGAAGAATTTCTTGACTTCGTAGGCATCCTTAAATGCAAGGATACTATTCTCTTCGCCGGCATAGAATTTAACTATGCTTTCAAAGGTTAAATTCTTCTGAAAATAAGTCAAAGCCAATCGGTTGAATTTCTGATTGGTTTTTAAGGCAACAACCTTGACGGCATTGCAAAAGTTTACAGCTCTGAAAAAAGCCGGGGCTTTCATCAGAACTTCACCAGCCTGTGAAGGGTCTTGAGCGTTAAACACAACGATGCCTTCGCTGTTTGCGTACATCGGTTTCAGTTTTGGCGATCTGTCTACCAGCTCCTGAGCTAATAAGGCAGTAATTTCATTTTTGTTCATAATAAATATATATTTTTAAACGTTACGGTAGGAAAATAGCACTTTGAAATTTTAAAATCAAGTGTTTATTTGGCAAAATTGACAAAAAAGAGAGCCGGTAAGGGCTCTCTTTGAATTTTTTTGTTCAAAGACTATTCATCCGAGTAAAATTCTATCAAATCTTTGATAGTTTTTTTGAGGATGAAGTCTTCATTCGGTACTTTTCCGAATCGGTCTTTGCACCAATAAAGAACCGTTCGGTAGAAGTTGTAATCCCTGAAATTTGCCGGAAGCATCATGCTAATCAGGGTGCTTTCATCCAGCGTTTCAGCTTCACGATTCAGACAATCGGCTAAAAATTGTTTTACTTGAGTAGCGGTTGTCTTTGGTTTCATCAATTCTGCCCGAATTAAGGCTGAAGCCTCAGGTTTTGAGCAAAAAAATTCCGCAAACCTAATGGCCGGGAGGTCTTTTTCTTGCAATCGTCTTTCAACATAATCCCATTCGGCCTTGCTGCTGAGTGCAAACGAGGTTTGTCCGGCGCGCGCTCTCATTTGATCAACTATTTCCTTAAAATATGGGAAGGACACTTTTCCTCCGCTCAAGGAAATCATCAAGCCTTCTACTTGTTGTTTGGTGAAGGCGGTCTTATGACGGATAATGTTAATGGCATCTCTCCGTCTTAAAGTTGTCGTTGTCATAATATATAGGTTTTAAATTTAGACATCATAATTTGATTTTTGGATTTTTCTTATATCTCAGCTTTTTTCTAAAATCAACAAAAATCGACAAAAATACTTTAAAGGTGGCGAGCAAGCGCTAAATATTGCTCCGGTGTTAGTTCTTCCGCGCGCATTGTGGGGGAGATGTCTAAATCCAGACAGATTTGTTCAATGTTGGGAATTGATTTCAAACTTTGGCGAATCATTTTGCGCCGCTGACCAAAAGCTAAGGTTGTTAAATGTTCTATATTGGCGATGTCTTTTTCTGAAAGTCCGGAATGCAAAGGTGTAAATAATAACACAGATGACCAAATTTTGGGCGCGGGAACAAAACATTCCGGATTTAGGTCAAACAGCTTTTCTACTTTGCAAAGCAGTTGTGATAAAACAGAAATGCGTCCGTAGTCCTTGGTTTTGATTTTGGCCATGATGCGTTCGGCGACTTCTTTTTGAAACATCAAGGTTAAGCTGGCAAAATTTTCAATATCTTTGAGCCAGCTTATGAGAAGCGGAACGGAAATATTATAAGGTAAATTGCTGACTATATGCCTTGGGGCATCGGCTATTACGGATAGATTTTGCTTGAGAGCATCTCCGTTAATAATATCTAATCTTTCTCCGACTTTGTCTTTGATGTCTTGCATGATGGCGATGCAGCGCTCGTCCATTTCTATGACTGTTAATCTTTCAGGCTCAGCACTTAAAATGGCTCTGGTTAAACCTCCCGGACCGGGACCGATTTCAAAAACATTAGCTCCGTTGTAATTTGCCAGATTTTGTCTGGCAAGCGATAGCCGAATGATTTTGTCGGTAATATTTTGGTCCAGCAAAAAATTTTGCCCCAAAGCTTTTTTAGCCATAAGACCATGGGCTTCAACCGTGGTGCGAAGAGCCGGAAGCATTTTTATTTTATCTGCTAAACTAACCATCTTACATTCTGACTTCAATGACTGCTTCTTGACGGAGTTCCTGCAGATGTTTTGCCGCTATTTCTTCCATGCGGTTTTCTTCCAAGAATTTTTTTATGTTTTCGGCTGTTGGCGTTTCAGCTTTGTCTTTTTTCGGGTCAAAGATTTTTTCAAGCTTTAAGATATAAAAGTCCTGACCTACTTTGATGGGATTTGAAACATCTCCGGGTTTTAATTTTTCCAAAGCTTTTTTTAGAGGTGCGATTAAGCGTTCTTTGTTAATCCATCCTAGATTTCCGCCTTTAGAGGAGCTTGGTGCTTCCGAAAATTGCATGGCGTAAAGCTCAAAGCGCGGATCTTGTCTGAGGTTTGAGACTAAAACATCTAAGTTTTTAGCATTTTTGTTTTTTATCAGAATTTCCGAGACCATATATTTCGGAGTACTTAAGTCTTTGTCCGCTTCTTTTTGGGCTGTTTCTATTTCTTTTTGTGTAAGCTCTCCCTGAGCCATTGATAATTTGCGGATAACGCGTATCCAGGCTAAATCTGATTTCATTTGAGCTAAAAACACGTCATAGCTTACTCCGTTTTCTTTTAAGATTTGTTTGAGCTTGCCCTCGGGTATTTTGTTGTTTGTTTCAAAAAACTTGACGGATTGATCTAAGTCTTTGTCGCTGATGACAATACCGTTTTTCTCGGCATCTTGTAGTTTTAGCTTCTCGTCAATGGCGGCTTGTAAAGTTCTTTGAACAATCATATTTTGTGTTTGTTCATTAACAGGAATGCGTGTGTTCATTATAAACGCGTTGATGCGGTTTTGTAAATCTTCCGTGGTTATAATCTCACCATTGACAACAGCGACAATTCTGACAGCTCCGGGAAAAATTTTTTGCGGCTTGGGTTGGGAGGCTGTTTTTTCTTGTTGAGGGGCGGCTGCCGGAGAATCTTGTTTTATGACGGAAGGTTCATTTGTTTTTTCGGAATCGTTTTGAAACATAACGGAATTTCCGGCGGGTTTGGTTTTTTGTCCTATGGAAGACAAATCTAAAGCCTCTGCCGGATAAATTGAGACTGAGTAGAACAGAAAAGCCGTTATAAAAAGTTTTTTCATCAACGTTCTCCTTTTTTTATTTGGAACCAAAACCGCCTAAGGTTTTAAGAAAGAATGATACTGTAAATTCGTAGTTTCCTTCATATTCAGGATCATTGGAGTGGTAGCGATGAACATCTGTGATGAGTTTAAGACATTCGTCTTCATAAATGAGTTCTCCGCCGTGCTCTATAGAGCCTCCTTTGTAAGCTAAGTCTTGTCTGTTGTATATTGTTAAGCTCCAATCTCTGGTTAACTTTGCCGTCAAAGAAATGTAGAGTTCTTTTCTTTCTCTGGAATCATAGAAGTTTTCAGCTGCATCATTTTTTTGGAGGTAAATGTATGAAACGTAAGCCCGTAGCATGTTCGGACCGAAGGATGTGCCCAATTCGCTATAATTGAAGTCAAAATCTTCTTTATCCAAACGAAAACGATAGGTTAAATCCAGATAATCTGATGGTGCGGCATATATACGACCAACATAATCGGTAAAATTATTATTTTCATCGATTTCCGAGGTAAAACTTTCATCTTTATTGAATTTGTAGCTTTGGGCTATGAAAGCAGATGTTCTACCTAAAATGTTGCCGTAAGAACTCCAATTAATACCATAACTTATGCGGCTGCCCGTATCGTTTCTGTCATATCCCGGGTATCGGTCAAGATTTAGGATGTTGGCATCAGATAGTTCAATATCCTGACTATCCTCATTGGGAATTTTGTCTGCTTTGTTTCCACCGTTAGGGGCGGCAACGGCAACAACTACCGGCTCTAATATTTGGCGAGAATTTTCAGTGGCTTTTACAAAAGGCAGTCTCCATTCTAATCCTACTTGCGGGAATACTCTGCCGACACTTCCGGTAAATTGTTCATTTTCTTCGTTTGTATAGCTATCAACATAATATAAGTCTGATTTTACGCTGGCAACTAAACGATATTTTTCTCCGTATGGGCTGGTGTAAGGGAGAACCCAAGAGTTTATCATAGATGCGCGTTGTGTGCTGACATCATCTTCGCGATAAATAGATGCAAAGTCCAAGTTTGTTTTGGTATAGGCGCCGTAAGGACCGACATCACTGATGTTTTCGTATGTGATTAATGGGGCAACAAAAGGTTTATTTAGGTTGCGGCGATTAAATTCGTTTTTGTCGGCTTCTCTTAGGTTGTAACTGACCAATTTATAATAGTATGCTTCAACTGCGGCATAATTTCTATTATCAAACCCTTGCATTCTTAACCGAGAAGTTAACCATGTGTTGTCTTTGTCCGGTAAAGATAAATCTTTTAGATACAAACTGTCGGAAGCATAATTGATGTCTACATCGGCAAGCCAGTAGTCGTTTATTTCATAGCGAGCTTTCATAAATAAGCTACCGCGATTTTTGTCTTTGTCGTCATCGTGTAAAAAAGACCCCAGAACGTCAATGTCACCATTATAAAAGTATTTGCGATATTGCCCATCCCATACGATACCTTTGTCGTAGCTCAACATTGGGGAGAAAACTAAATCTTCATGCTCGGAGATGTTCCAAAAATAACGAGGCTGTAAGAATCCTCCGAGATAAGACGAACTTCCTATTGTCGGAGCAAGGAAGCCTGAGCGGCGTTTTACCGTCGGGTCCGGATGTGAGAGAAAAGGTGTGTAGAATACAGGCACGCCTTTTACCTCTAAAAAGGCATCATTATAGTATATATTTTGGTTTTCAGCGTCATGTTTTACTTTGCGGGCTTTTATCTGCCATAGCGGGTCTTTGGTTTGACAAACATCACAAGGAGAATAGACGACGTTTTCCATAACTTTGTTATCGTTTGCCAGTTTCCGGAATTTTTTTGCGGCAATGCGGGTTTCGTCTTTCATAATGATACGAACATCCGTCATATGCCCTTTGGTCATTTGATCATCAAGTTCGACATAGTCAGAAAAAACGACGGTGCCGTCAGCCTGCATAATGCTGACATTGCCTACCGCAGTTACAATATCGTCTTTTTGGTTATATATTACTTTATCGGCTTTTAAGGTTTGGTCCTTGCGGATGATGTTGACATCTCCAACGGCTGTGATGGTTTGGAGTTCTTTGTTATCAATCATCTCATCAGCGCTGAAGTAAATGTCTTCTGTTTCTTTTTCTACGCTTTGTTTGGTTTGAGTTTTTTTATCCATAAAGGAGGTGATATTATATGTCGGTTCAAGCTTGGCGTAGGGTGTTGATTTTGGAGGTTCTGTTCTGAATGGTTCGGGCTCAAAAGCCATTGCCGAAACGGCAGAAAATACCCAAAGGGCTGCTGCCGTCCAGAAAAGGTTATGGCCGAATCGTTTAGTCATCCATTGTTTCCTTAAATCGTTTTTTTCGCGTAAAGAAAGCCGGATTATAGAACAATAAAAGATAAATGCAAGCAATCAAAGGAATTAAAAAGTTTGCATAAAGCAGAGGCAAGAAATACAGGTTTTTTGCAGAGAGGTTGGTAAAAGCCAAATCACAGGCTTGGACAATGACCATTATGAGGATAGAGCTTGAAATAATTTTGCTTTGACCTCTGCGGTTGAAATTACCGACAAGTAAGCCCGTGCAAGCAAGAAAAGCAAAAACTAAATTGTACAACGGGGTAAGGAGGCGTTTATTGCCTTCGGTGATGTAGCGATTTATTTCTGCTTCGGTTAGCTTTGTATCGGAACGGGCATTAAATAATTCCATTAGGCTTTTTTCTCTGACACCTTCTTCTTTTTCTTTTTTCGGTCCCGTTGTTCCGAAATCTACGGAATAACGATCAAAGGCGAGAGATGAAAACTGAGAGTTTTTGTTGTTTATTTCTTGTCTAACACCGTTTACCAATATGATTCTTGGACCCTTGTCCGTATATACAATTCGTCCTCGTTCGGCAGAAAGCGTGGTTTTAGTTTCTGGGTTGCGTTCGTCATTAACCAATATTCCGGTTAAGGAACCATCTTTTTCGTGAGTTGTGACAAAGACCGTAAGATTGTATTGTAAGGTTGTGAACTCGCCTTCGCGAAACATTAGGTGAGATACATCATTTTTTACTTTCCATTCCAGTTCGTTAAAAGCTTTTTCGGCTTGGGGAATACCTATGTTGTTTACATATAAACCAAAGACGGAAAGAATTATTCCCATGAAAGCGGCTGGTTTAGCATTTTGCCATGGGCTTATGCCGGCAGATTTCATAATGACTAATTCTCTGTCGGAAAGCATTCTATTATACACAAACAAAACACCGACAAACAGGGCTATCGGAGATAATATGATATAAAGCCTCGGCATAAGGAGTGAGGTCATTTTAATGAATAAACTCAGGGGTAGACCTTTGTTTGTTATAAGCTCGACAAAACGCAATGATTGTGTGAGCCATAGAATGGATAACAAGGAAAAGGTTACCAGCAAGAAACCGACTAATATTTGCTTTGCGATATATATGTTTAGTTTTTTCATGTTGTTAGAAGCTTATTTGTACAAATTGCTTTGGATTATAACCAAAATATATTATAAAAAAACTAATATTTTTAAAATTTTTATATTTTATTTTCTTTTTTGTCTTTTTGATGTTATAATGGACAAAAATAATCGAAACGGAGAAGCCTAATGGCTGATAAGCAGAGCACAGAAGATATTGCTTTTAAAGAAGAAGCTAAAAGACGTTTGGAAAAGGCAAAAGCGGATGAAAAACGTATAAAGGAAGAAATTAAGGCTTTGAAAAAAGCAATGGAAGACAGCCGAAAAAGCAAAGACGGAAAGGTCTTAGATCCTCAGTGGGCAGAACAAGAAATTGCGGAATATAAGGATTTAGCCGAGGTTGCCAAACGTAAAAAAAATAGGCTGGAAGATATTGTGCGCTCTGAAACAAAACAGGAAATGCCCGAATTGATAGATTTTCATCCAAAACAATGGGTGTATTATCAAAAAGAGGCTAATTTGGCAGAAAGTTCGGAGGATGAACAGCCCAGACAAGACAAACGTCAGCCTCTGAGGCCAGCATTGACTGCGGAAGATATTTATAAACCGGCTGCCGAGCAAAGAGGTGTGGCGGTCCAGAAGTCTCAGCGAGAGAGTAAGCGTGAAGAAAACGCAAAATTAAAAGAAGTGGCGAGAGGTGTTTCGTCTGTTGCTTTAGAACAGCAAAACAGGCAGTTAAATTCTTTTGAAAAAGGTGGTTTAGCAAATGCGGAAAAAAGCTATGTTTTGCAAAGAGAACAGATGAAAATCGAACGGCAGCAAGAGCGGGCGTTTAAAAAACTTCAGAAAGAAAATGAGAAAGGAATTACTGCCTCAAGAACGGAAGGCTTGTCTATAAATAAAGACGGTAAAAAAGAAGATAAGACTAAAGTTCAAAAAACAGCCGGAGATAGTAAAAAGATACGCGATGAACTGCGCCATGCGGAGTTAGAGAAAAAGATTGAAAATCTGCGTGAAAAGCTTGAAAAACTTCAGGCAAAGCGTATGGAACAAGCCAAAAAAACGGCACTTAAAAATCCAAATGAAAATATGGAGAAAATTAAGTTTAGTGCTGAGGAAGCAAAAGCTTTGCCGAGTGTGAAAGCAGGGGAGGCCGTAAAAAAGGCTTTTGAGGCAAAAGAGTTGTCAGGAGCAGAGAAGGGCGGCGTTATCAGCGAATCGAGTTTGAATAAGATAGAAGAAACAACACATCAGGCTGAAGAAAAAGTAAAAACAGCGGCATTGGTTCCGGATTATGCAACCCCTGAATTCAAGAAAAAAGCTGAAGAACAAGGAATTGAACAAAGAAAGACTAAAAAAGAAAAAGCCGCTGATAGGCAAAAGTTGTTAGCTTTAAGCGGTAGGACTGTCTCAGAAAATGTTGGCGGAAAAGAAGAAAGTTCTAAGGAGAATGAAAACGCAGAAGAGAGACAAGAACTTAGAATTGATCCGGAAAAGAGCCGCCAAATGAGCGCGGAAAAGAGCGGCAAAGAGATTAATATGCAGGAATATCAGGAAATGCAACGTTTAAGAGGCGGTAGGTTAACCGGTTAGGCTTATTTTAAGCGATAAATAAAAAGGGGGCTTTGCTGCTCCCTTTTTTTACATTCTTGTTTTTCAGGCAGTTATTTTTTTGTGCTTGCATAAGGTTTTGTTTACGAATACTCTATTAACATATTTTTATTGTCCGTAATAGTTGACGGACTTTTGTTAACGAAAGAAAGGGGAAAATATGACCGACGCTTCAGTTGCCTCGCAAGTTGCCGCCAAGTGGCGGAAAAAAAGAGGGTCATTAATTATGGCTCTGCACGAAATCCAAAGCGTGAAGGGTTATGTGCCTTGGGAAGATGCCGTTGATATTGCTAACGGAATGGGAATTCCTCTGGCGCGTATTTATGAAGTTCTGACCTTCTATAATTTCTTTAAGTTAGATGCCCCCGGCAAAGCGGTTATCTCAGTTTGTACTGGAACCGCTTGTTATTTAAAAGGCAACGACAAAGTGTTGGAAGAGTTCAAAAAAGAACTGGGAATCGGTGAGGGAGAAAGTACGCCGGACAGAATGTTCCATCTGCAGGTAGTGCGTTGTGTGGGGTGTTGCGGTTTGGCTCCGGTTTGTGTGGTTAACGGAAAAACTTATGGTCGTGTATCTCCGAATGATGTCAGAAATATTTTGGATGAGTGGCGCGCCAAATTAGCTGATGATAAGGAGTAAAAAACATGGCCGAGATTGATATTGATAAAAGATTTGATATTCATGAAATCGCCAAAAACAAGAAGGCTGATTTGGATAGGTTTCAATGTACGATTTATTGCTGCCATTCTACAGGTTGTAAGTCTTCAGGAAGTGATGACATTATATCTTTATTGCAAGATGCGGTGGAAGAATATGACCTTAAAGACAAGGTACGCATTGTGGCAGCCGGTTGTATGGGCTTGTGTGCTCAGGGGCCTTTGATGCGTGTGGAAATCAAGGGTCAGAAAGATGTTCTTTATAAACGCTTGGAGCCCTTGGTTGCGCGATTGATTATTGCCGAACATGTGGTTCCGGCTTTGAAGCTTGAAGAAGGCGAAACTTTTGAGCTGCCCGAGTTCTTACAGCAACATGTTTTGTCTTTGGATTTGCCTTTCTTTACCAAGCAAGAAAAAGTGGTTTTGAAGTTGGCCGGACATATGGATCCCGAAGATATTCAGGAATATATGGCTCATGGCGGTTATTTGGCTTTGGAAAAAGTACTTAAAACCATGACACCGGCACAAGTGGTCGATGAAATTAAGCGTTCCGGTTTGCGTGGTCGCGGCGGCGGCGGTTTCTCAACAGGTATGAAGTGGGAATTGGCAGCAAAAGTGCCGACGGTCGATGAAAAATTTATCATCTGCAACGGTGACGAAGGCGATCCCGGTGCTTATATGGACAGAAGTATTTTGGAGGCGAATCCGCATGCCGTAATTGAAGGCATGATGATTGCAGCTTATGCTATCGGGGCAACGGAAGGATGGTTTTATATTCGTGCCGAATATCCGTTGGCGGTTGAACGCCTTGAGAAAGCCATCAAAGCCTGCAAAAAGAATCGTCTGCTCGGCAATAATATTATGGGGACGGATTTTTGCTTCAATATTGATATTCGTCTTGGTGCCGGAGCATTTGTTTGCGGTGAAGAAACAGCTTTGATTCATTCTATTGAAGGCAAGCGCGGCACACCTCGTCCGCGTCCGCCTTATCCGACAGATAAGGGACTTTGGGGTAAACCGAGTTGTGTAAACAATGTGGAAACACTTGGTAATGTGGCTTCAATTATCCTAAAAGGGGCGGATTGGTTTGCATCCTTTGGTACGGAAACATCAAAGGGAACAAAAGTTTTTGCCCTGACCGGACAAGTTGAACATTCCGGCTTGATTGAGGTGCCGATGGGAACGACGATTAATGAAATCGTAAATGAAATCGGCGGCGGCGTGCCGAACGGCAAAAAGCTCAAAGCTGTTCAGACCGGTGGTCCTTCCGGCGGTGTTATTCCTTTGGAATATATGGATTTGCCGGTTTGTTACGAAGAACTCAAAAAAGTCGGCTCAATTATGGGCTCGGGCGGTATGATTGTTATTGATGATACGCAGGATATGGTTTCTTTGGCAAACTTTTATCTGGACTTTACGGTTGATGAATCTTGCGGAAAATGCGCTCCTTGCCGTATCGGCGGAAAGCAGATGCTTTTGTTGTTGGAAAAAATCAACAAAGGTAAAGGTACCAAAGAGGATATTGATGAACTGCGCAAAATCGCTCATGCCATGCAAAAAGCTTCTCTTTGCGGTTTGGGTCAGACAGCGCCGAATCCGGTATTGTCAACTTTGAAGTTCTATGAGAACGAGTATTTGGCCAAAGTTGAGAAAAACGAGAAGAAATAGAGGAGAGCTTAGAATGGTAAAATTGAAGATTGATAACTACGATGTTGAAGTTCCGGCCGGCACCTCTATTTTGGATGCGGCTCGTACGGTGCAAATTGAAATTCCGACTTTGTGTAAACATCCTGATGTTGACCCAAGTGCCGGTTGCGGTATGTGTATTGTTCGGGTCAACGGGCGAATTATGCGTTCTTGTTGCACGCCGGTGAGCGAAGGAATGGAAGTTATTACTTCCGACCCGGAGCTTGTTGATGTGCGTCGGACGGTGTTGAAGCTGATTTTGAGCAACCATCCGAACGAGTGTTTGACTTGTATTCGTTCCGGACATTGTGAGTTGCAGGATATGGCAAACACATTCGGTATCCGCGACAGTAAACTTCCCAGCTTAAATAAGAAATACGAGATTGATGATTCAACCAAAGCCATTGTTTTGGATGCATCTAAATGTATTGTTTGCGGCAGATGTGTTGAGGTTTGCCAAAACCAGCAAAATGTTTGGGCCTTGAGCTATTTGAATCGCGGTTTGGCAACCAGAATTACGGCTGCAGGCGGAATTAAATTAGCAGACAGCCCGTGTATTAAGTGTGGTCAATGTTCGGCGCATTGTCCGACAGGTGCAATCGTTGAGTATGATGAAACCGAAAAAGTTTGGAATATGCTGAACGACCAAAGTCTTTATACAATCGTGCAGATTGCTCCGGCTGTACGCGTGGCTATCGGCGAAGAGTTCGGCTATGAGTTTGGTGAAAATCTGACCGGAAAAACTTATGCGGCTTTGCGGCGTATGGGCTTTAGGAAGGTATTTGATACAAATTTTGGTGCTGACCTAACTATTATCGAAGAAGCTTCGGAGTTTGTGGAGCGCTTTAAAAACAGACCCGAGAGTTTGCCGATGTTTACGTCTTGTTGTCCGGCTTGGGTGGATTTGTTGGAAAAATATCATCAAGATATGATTCCTCATTTTTCTACTTGTAAATCTCCGCAATCTATGGTCGGTGCGATGGCCAAGACTTATTATGCCGAAAAGATGGGGCTTGATCCGGCAAAAATCAGAGTGGTTTCGGTTATGCCTTGTACGGCTAAAAAATGGGAGATTGTTCGTAGCGAAGATATGCGCAGCTCCGGTTATCAGGATGTTGATGTTTCTATCACGACACGAGAATTGGCCCGTATGATTAAGCAAGCCGGTATTGATTTCCGTAAACTGCAGGACGAAGAAGCCGACAGCCCGTTGGGAGAATATTCCGGTGCGGCAACGATTTTCGGAACAACCGGCGGCGTTATGACTGCGGCGCTGCGCACGGCCTATTTCTATATTACCGGTGAAGAACTCGGCGATTTGGACTTTAAGGAAATTGACGGACTTGAGGGAATCAAGGAAGCTGAGGTTGATATTAAAGGAACGAAGGTTAAAATTGCCGTTGCTCACGGAATTGGAAACGTTGAGCAGGTTTTGGATAAGGTTCGTCAAGCTAAAGAAAATGGCGAGGAAATGCCTTATCACTTCATTGAGGTTATGGCTTGCCGCGGCGGATGTGTCGCCGGTGGCGGACAACCCCGCGTAATGATGCCTGACCAGCCCAAACCTCGCGGTATTACCGATGATATTCGGAAAAAACGTGCTAAAGGTTTGTTTGATGAAGATTTGAATGCTAAAAACAGACTTTCTCATCATAATGAATCTATTAAAACCTTATATGCCGAGTATTTAGGAAAAGCAGGTTCTGAAAAAGCGCATGAGTTGTTGCATACGCATTATGTGCCGAGAGGTCTGTATAAAAAATAGGCTAGGGGTTAAGCAAAATAAAATCCGCCGATTTGGCGGATTTTATTTTGGAAATTATTTTTATAAATGTCCGGTTTTAAGCAGATTGAAATATTTATAAACGGAACCTTCAGCTACATTCCAGCTAAAATCTTTTTCCATGGCTTTTTTGGTCATTTGTTTGATTTTGTCGGGATGACGATAAAAAGCTTCAAGTGCTTTTTGCAGAGTTTCGGCATAAGCATTGATATTATTTTTTAGCCTTTGAGCGGTTAAGTTTGAGCCGTAAACACGTCTTTTTTCGGTGAAAAAGACTTCTGTGCGGAAACCGTCAACGCCATCTTCTATCGTGTCGACCAAGCCGCCGGTGGACATAGCAATCGGCAGAGCGCCTTTGGCCATAGCTTCCATTTGGGTCAAACCGCAGGGTTCAAAACGACAAGGCATTAAGTAAAAGTCTGAAGCTAGCTGAATAGCGTAAGCGAACTCATCTCTGTAGCCACGGAAAACAAACAGGCGTTTGGCTGCTTTGGGGTTGATTTCCGTTATTTTGTCTTTCAGCTTGGTTAAGAGCTCAAAGTTTTTGGCATCTCCGGCACCACCTAAGATGAAAATCGGAAATTCTTTTTTGAAATTGTTGAATTTTGTGCAGAGGTTGATGAGGGCTTGAGCTGCGATGTCATAACCCTTTTGTTCAACCAGACGGCTGGTGGCGCAAAAGACCGGAGTTTTGGCAATATCTTGAACAAGACCGGTCAGGTCATCAAATTTGTAAGTGTCAATCAACGGAATGGTTTGTTTTTTATATTCAGTATCCGTTGCAATTTTGGAAATCAGCTTAATAAATTCTTTTTTATTGTGCAGTTTTGCATCCAGATTGTGCTCGTCATAAACCTGAAAGTCAAAATCTTTAAAGTATTCGTTGATGTGGTCTATTTTTGCTTTGTTGGGCGAGATGAGCTTTTTGTCATAGCCATTGACGACACCAAAAAATGTGCGGTGGTCTTTGCGAATTTTTAAGATGTCGCGGAAGTCTAGACCGAATCCTAATTCTTTAGAAACTTCTTCCATATAGTTTTTGGAAACGGTGACAACGCGGTCCGCCAAATGGAAGTTACAAGATGCTTGATTATAACAATCGTGTACGATTAAAGTGTTGGTGGCACGCGGATTAGCGTTTTTAATGGCTTTGGCGTTGCGGAAAACCGTAGAAACCGTTTCTTCATACAAGGAATTGAGTATCTTTGATGTGTTTTCGTAATCCCATCCCTGATAGCCCAAGTGGTGGGCAATATGGATAATCGGAAGGGATTTTATTTGGTCGGCAAGTTCGGCATTCATGGTTTGATTTTCGACTTTTGCCGTCGTGAGATATTTGGTTAAACCTGATAATGCGCCGCTGTGCCAGTCATTGGCGATGAGAACATTGGGTTTTTCAATATCTTTAATTTTATTGTCGCAGAGATTTTCAATCAGCATATAAACAGCTTTGGAGAAGAAAGCAAAACGCTCAACTTCATTAATGCCAAATTCGTTTAAAACATAGCATCCGTCTTGTGCCGAGGGGTTTAGCGGATGCGGGTTGATTGAGAAAAAGCGTTCGTTTTCAAGAAAAATGTAGTCAGTGTTGGCAAAATGCCCTTTATAAACGGTTACTTTGTGCTCGACCAGAGCGTTTTTGTCTCCAAAAAAGGGAACCGTAATGGTTTTAATTTTTGTTACTTGTGTTTTTTGTCGTTCCGCGCCTTCGTAAATATCATTTGTCAGAGTTGCTTTTTTCTTGCCGGTATTTCCTAAATACATAGGGGTAACAATGGTTAGTGAGTGACCGTTTTGATTGAAACAGGCGTTGAAAGCTTCCGGTAATTCAGAGGCAACCATACCTAATCCGCCCCATTTCATGAAAGAAGCTGTTTCGGAAGTTATCATCCAAGCGTTGATTTTATCAATCTCAGGCCAAGGTGTTTTACCAAGGCATTGTTTTTTTCCTAAGTTTTGGATTTCTTGAAGGTTGGGGTTAGAAACAACGGTATTGTAAGTGAGAGTAAACTTCTTTTTATTAAAATCTGTCTGGAGAAAAGTTGTATTAGTTTTTGTGTCGGTGGTTAGCGGAATTACGGCATTCATCTTCAGGTCTCTCAATATCCAAAAATAATTATACGGCAGTATAAACGTTTTTTTGGAAAAGTACAGCATTTTCGCTCAAAAAAAACATCTGTACTTGACTTGTTAATCTTTAGTAACTAAGTTTCTTAGTATAACTAAAATACGTGTTATAAATATACACGCGGTGCTTGAAAATTTAAAGAGGAAAAATATGAAAAAGTTTAAGAATCATCATCAGGATAATCAGCCGAATTCAGACGAAGAGGTTGAGGAAATTTTGGAAAAAGAATCCGATGTGGAAGAAGCTCCGGATGCTACCGAAAAAGCTGCTGCCGGCGATGATGATATGTTGGAAACTTTGAAAGAAGAAAATAAAAAACTTAAGGAAGATTATCTCAGAGCTTATGCCGAATTGGAAAATACGAAAAAACGTTGCGCTCAAGAGATTGAAAAAAATAATAAATATGCCGTGTCTTCTTTTGCCAAGAATTTGTTAAGCGTTGCAGATAATTTGCACAGAGCTTTGGATGCTGTTCCCGAAGATAAACGCAACGAGTGTGAAGGACTGACCAATCTGCTTAAAGGTGTGGAGCTTACGGAAGCCGATTTGATGAAAGCTTTTGAGAAAAACGGTATCAAAAAAATGGAAATCGTCGGGCAAGTCTTTAACCCGAATTTTCATCAGGTTGTGCAGGAAGTTGAGGACGCAACTAAGCCAAACGGCACGATTATTGCCGAGCTGCAAACAGGTTATATGCTTAATGACCGAATTTTGCGTGAGGCCATGGTTGTGGTTACCAAAGGTGGAAAATAGTTTTTGATTTGTTGCTAAAAGGCCGGAGAAAAATCTCCGGCTTTTTGTGTATAAACCGGTAGGTATTTTTTTAATATTGTGCTTGCCGTCAAAATCGTTTTGCCGTAAATTAAGTCAGGTTGTTTTTTTAGTTGAAGAGAGATTGATATGCGTCATTCCAATCGTTTAAAAGATGAAATCAGAAATATTGAGATTATACCGAATTTTAATCCTTATGCCGAAGGTTCCTGCCTGATTAAATGCGGGGGAACGCATGTGGTGTGTACCGCAAGCGTGGAAGATAAGGTTCCAACCTGGCTTAAGGGACAAAACAAAGGCTGGATTACGGCTGAATATGCCATGTTGCCCCGTGCAACACAGGTTAGAGTGCCGCGGGAGGCCAAAAAACCTTCCGGTCGTACGCAGGAAATCCAGCGGCTTATCGGACGTTCGCTCAGAGCTGTCGTAGACTTGGAAAAAATGAAAGATGTATCAATCTGCATTGATTGCGACGTTATTCAGGCTGACGGAGGAACACGCACGGCTTCTATTACAGGTGGTTTTGTGGCGCTTTATTTATGTGTGCGTAAGCTTTTGCTTGAGAAAAAACTTAAAACCAATCCTATTCGCGAATATGTGGCGGCCGTGTCTTGTGCTATTCATGAAGGGGAGAAAATTCTGGATGTGGATTATGAGGAAGATTCTCATGCGCAGGCGGATATGAATTTTGTTTTGACCGAAAGCGGAAAGATTGTTGAAATTCAGGGAACGGCTGAAGGGAATCCGTTTGAAGAAGATGATTTTAAGGAGCTTTTGGGCTTGGCAAGGAACGGGATTGCCAAATTGATTGAGAAACAAAGAGAAGCATTGGGAATGTAAGATGAAGTTTGATAAGATTATTTTAGCAACACATAATCAGGGCAAAATTGCCGAGATGAGGGAGATGTTGAAGCCTCTCGGAATTGCGGTAAATTCGGCTGCAGAGTTAAATCTGCCCGATGTGGAAGAAACGGGTACAACCTTTGAAGAAAACGCCAAGCTCAAAGCCGAGCAGTTATCCGCTTTGTCCGGTTTGCCTTGTTTGGCTGATGATTCCGGTTTGTGTGTAGACGCGCTTAATGGCCGCCCCGGTGTCTATTCTGCACGCTATGCGCCAAACAGAGATTTTGATAAGGGTATGCAGATGTTGCTTGATGAGTTGTCTTCGACCAAAGATACTGAACGTAAGGCTCATTTCTCCTGTGTGATGGCTTTTGCCAGACCTGATGAAAAAACACAGGTTTTTGAAGGCAGAGTTGACGGAAAAATCGCTCAGGCTAAAAAAGGCAGCGGCGGTTTCGGTTATGACCCGATTTTTGTGCCGGATGAGGGAGATGGGCGGAGTTTTGCCGAGTTTGATGGGGCTGAAAAAAATAAAATCTCGCACAGAGGCAGAGCTTTAAGAAAGTTTTTGGAATATTTGCAGAAATAAACCGGTTACAGAGGGTTAAGCATGGGTAAAATCTTTAATATTCCGGCAAGCTTGTCGGCAGTTGATGTGTTGGCCGAGAAATTTTTGGCGGAATATGAGCAAGACCCATTGGCTTTGTCCGATGTGTTGATGTTGTTGCCAAACAGACGTGCGGCAAAGGCTTTGTCTGATGCCTTTGTGCGGCAGCGCGGACTTGTGCCGACTTTGTTGCCGAAAATGCTACCAATCGGCGATGTGGAAGAAGATGAGCTTTTTCTGACGGGTTTTGACTTTTCTGAGAGTTTGACCTCATTGGCTCCGGCAATTGAGCGCAATGAACGGTTGCTTCTGTTTACCAAGATTATTTTGAGCAAGCCGACAGAGTTCGGGCTTGAAAAAATGAGTGCGAATCAGGCTTGCTATTTGGCTCAGGAATTGGCCAGCCTGATTGATACGGCGCATAATGAAAATTTGTCTTTTGATAAGCTGAAAGATTTGGTTCCGGCAGAATATGCCACCCACTGGCAAGAAACACTTAAGTTCTTGGAGATTATTACCAAATTTTGGCCGGAGATTTTGCGAGAACGCGGGTTGATTGATCCGGCAGAGAGGCGGAATTCGTTGATTGCGGCGCAGGCAGAAATGTGGAAAAAGAATCCGCCGAACAAAAGAATCTGCGTTATCGGAACGACGGCAACTTTTCCGGCAATGAAAGAGTTGGTTGCCGTGGTTTTATCTTTGTCTAAGGGCGAAGTTTATTTATCTGGTTTGGATAAGTTTTTAGACGATGAGAGTTGGGCGGCGGTTGATGAAACGCATCCGCAATTTGAGCTCAAAGACTTGCTTGCTTATCTGAAAATTGAGCGTGAAAACGTGGAGAATCTGCTGTTGCCGCAAAATGAGGCGCGTGAAAAGTTTATTTCAGAGATTATGCGACCGGCAAAGACAACCGATAAATGGAGAGATATTGCTCAGGTCGGGCTTTATCATGAGGCTTATGACGGGATTAGTCTGATTAATTGTGCCGATGTGCGGCAAGAGGCTTTGGCGATTGCGCTGATTATGCGAGAATCCTTGGAAACGCCTGAGAAAACAACAGCCTTGGTTACGACAGACAGAAGCTTGGCCAGACGAGTGGCTTCAGAGCTTTGGCGCTGGAATATTAAGGTGGATGATTCCGCCGGTTGTCCTTTGGCGCAAACGCCTGTCGGTATCTTTTTGCGACAGATTGCCATAGCGGTTAAAAGCTGTTTTACACCGATTGAGTTTTTATCTTTGTTAAAACTGCCTTTGGCGGCGGGCGGATGTTCTTATGCCGAAATCAGGCGTTTGGTCAGAGATTATGAAAAAAAGGTTTTGCGCAGTGGTTTTGCCGATGAAGTTTTGGATGCCAAGATAAACAAGCTCAAAGATATTTTACGTCCGCTGTATGATTTGATGGGGCAACCCAAGGCAGATTTTAAGCAACTTTTGGAAAAGCATATTAAGGTTGCGGAAGCTTTTGCCGCCTTGCCGGATAAAAAAGGCGCGGATGTATTATGGCGGGGCGATGACGGTGAAGCTATGGCTGCTTTTGTGGCGGATTTGTACCAAAGTGCCGAAGTATTGGGTGAGATAGAAACGGCTGAATACGCAGGTTTATTAGATGCGATGATGGCAAGTATTACCGTGCGTCCAAAATATGGTACGCATCCACGCCTGAAGATTTTGGGCCCGATTGAGGCAAGGTTGACGCATTTTGACACAATTATCATCGGTGAGGTTAATGAAGGGGCTTTCCCGAAAGCAACAAGTGCTGACCCGTGGATGTCCAGACCGATGAAGAAGGATTTTGGTTTTCCGCTGCCGGAAAAAGCTATTGGGGTTTTGGCGCAGGATTTTTGTAATCTGCTTGCCGGGAAAAGGGTTTATTTAACCCGAGCCGAGCGCGTGCAGGGAACACCGATGGTAAAGTCTCGTTGGTGGATGCGGCTTGAAACGGTTTTGAAGGCCTTGAAAGTTGATATTGAGGATTTGGAAGACAATGCCTTTAGGGCTTGGGCTGAGTTTTTGGACAGAGTGGAAGTCTTTAAGCGTTTGTTGCCGCCGGAGCCCAGACCGCCGGTTGAGGCTCGCCCGAGAGTGATGTCCGCAAGCGCGGTGGAAAACTGGATGCGCGACCCGTATATTATTTATGCCAAATATATTCTTAAGCTCAAAAAACTTGATGATTTGGAGCAAGATTTGAGCCTGAAAGATTATGGCACGATTATTCATGCGGTTTTGGAAAAGTTTAATAATAAATATGCGACAAGTTTTCCGCCTAATGCCAAAGAGGAGCTTTTGGCTTTGGGGCGCGAATATTTTAATGAAAACCAAATTGCCATGGAGACCAGAGCTTTTTGGTGGCCGGCTTTTGAAAAAACGGTGGATTGGTTGATTGGCGCGGAGTTAAAATATCGTCCCGAGGTTAAGCAAGTGCATAATGAGGTGGAGGGTAGTTTTTCTTTTGAGGCTCCGGCCGGAAAGTTTACGATTACCGCCAAAGCTGACCGCGTTGATGAGACTAAAGACGGCAAAATCAACATCATTGACTATAAAACAGGATATGCGCGGAGTGCCAAAGAAGTGGCTTTCGGTTATGCGCCGCAATTGCCGATAGAAGGGTTGATTGCAAAATTCGGCGGATTTGAGAATATTCCGGCGGCGGAAGTGGATAAGCTGATTTATTGGCAGCTCGGACGGCAGGATATTGTGGTTGAAAATAATATGGATGAGCTGCTTGAGAAAAATTATGAACATATCAGAGATTTGGCTTCGGTTTTTGACTTTGAAAAAACAGCTTATATCAGTAAGCCGAATCCGAAATATGCCCCAAAATATTCGGATTATGAGCATTTGGCCAGAGTGCGGGAATGGTCGGTCGTGGATAATGAAGAGTGAGGTTTTTTGATGACGAGCGAGATTGAGACAGAGCGCCAAAAGTTGGGCGAAAAAGCTACTCTTCAGCAACGGGAGGCCGCGAATCCGTTGCACTCGGTTTGGGTGGAAGCCTCAGCCGGAACAGGCAAGACCAAGGTGCTCTCAGACAGAGTTTTGCGTTTGTTGTTAAGCGGGGTTCAACCCGCCAAGATTTTGTGCCTGACTTATACAAAAGCGGCAGCGGTGGAGATGAGTTCGCGTATTGCCGGAAGATTGAGCCGCTGGGCGGTGGCAAGCGATGATGACTTGCATAAAGAACTTTTGAAGCTTTTGGGAAGTCTGCCGGAAAATCACAAAGATTATGCCAAATTGGAAGCGCAGGCGCGCAAGCTTTTTGCCGTTTTGTTGGACACGCCCGGCGGAATGAAAATTCAGACTATTCATAGTTTTTGCCAAGAAGTGCTGAAAAGATTTCCTCTGGAGGCAAAAGTTTCGCCATATTTTGAAGTGATGGATGACCGCACGGCGGCGGAAGCTTTGGAAGATATTAAGCAAGCCTTGTTGCAAAAAATTGAGCTTGAGCCGGAAAGCCGAGCCGGAAAAGCTTTGGCTTTTTTGACCAAGAATGTGAGCGAATTTCAGTTTCCGAAAATTATGAATGCTATTGCTGAGGCTAGAAATAAGATTATTCGGTTGTTTGCGGCCTATGGTGATGCGGAAGCTGTTTTGGCAGAGCTAAGCCGGCGCTTGGGTGTGGCAGAAGAAGATACGGTTGAGTCTTTGGTGGCTGAGTTTATGGCGCAAGCGGACATAGCCGAAGTTCGGCGTTGGGCAGAGGCATGGCAGCATGGCGGAACGAAAGACAGTGCTAAAGCCGAAAAAATCTTTGCGGTTTTGGAAAGCGGTTTTGACAGCCAAAATTATGAGCTTTATAAATCTGTGTTTTTAACCCAGAAAGGCGAGCTTTATGCAAAATACGGCGATAAAGAATCGCTGAAGTATTATCCCGAATTGTCTGAAAAAGCAGTTTTGGAAGCGGAAAGAATTTTGGCTCTTGAAAACAAATTGACGGCTGTGCGGGTTTTGGCTTCTACGCGCGCCGTATTGTTTTTGGCGGAAGATTTAATTTCGGGGTATAATCATTTCAAAAAAATACATTCCAAAATGGACTATGAAGACCTGATTGTGCTGACAAGACGGTTGTTGGAAAATCCGGCCGTGGCGGATTGGGTATTATTTAAGTTGGACGGCGGGATTGAGCATGTGTTGATTGATGAGGCGCGAGATACATCACCCGACGAATCAGCTATTGTAAAAGCTTTGACGGCGGATTTTTTTGCCGGAGAAGGCGCCGGAGATGCTTTGCGGACGGTTTTTGCCGTGGGGGACAGGAAACAATCTATTTATAGTTTTCAGGGTGCTGACCCCAGAGGTTTTGATGAAATGCGGCAATATTTTGCCAAGCAAGCCAAAGATTTTGATCAGGTTAATCTGGCGGTGTCTTTCCGTTCAACCTCGGCAGTGTTGGATGTGGTTAATGAAGTTTTCAGAGACGAAAAAGCTTCACAAGGCGTTGTAAAAGAAGGCGAGGATATAACGCATATTCCGTTCAGGTCCGGTGATGGCGGTCGGGTTGAGCTTTGGCCTCTGGTAGAGCCCGAAGAAGATGATAAAAATGATGTTTGGTTGCCGCCGGTTGAGAGAAGCCGCGGCGAATCCACCAGTGCCAGATTGGCGCAAAAAATTGCCTTAAAAATTAAGAAAATGGTAGAAAGCCGTGAAATCTTGGTTTCACAAAACAGGCCCGTGCGCTATAAGGATTTTATGATATTGGTTCAACGCCGCAACGCTTTTGTGGAAGAGATGGTACGCGCTTGCAAAAATGCCAATGTTAACGTCGCCGGTGTTGATAAAATCCGTTTGTTGGAGCAAATAGCCATTCAGGATTTGGTGGCTTTGGGCGAGTTTTTATTGTTGCCTACCGATGATTTGACTTTGGCAACAATCTTGAAATCGCCGCTTTTCGGGCTTGATGATGATGATTTGTTCCGCTTGTGTTATGAGAGAGGGCAGACCACTCTTTGGACAAGGCTCGGGCAAGATGATAAATATGCAGAAGTCTATAAAACTTTGCAGGATTTGTTGGATAAGGCAGATTTTGTTCGCCCGTTTGAGCTTTATGCTTATGTCTTAAACAAGCTCAACGGACGCAAAAAATTTGTGGAACGTATGGGCTATGAGGTTGAAGACGGGTTGGATGAATTTGTTAATCTGACTTTGGCTTATGAACAAGAACATATTCCGACTTTGCAGGGTTTCATAAGCCGGATTAAGCAAGATGAAATAGAAATTAAGCGCGAGCTGGAGCAAAGCGAGGCTGATGCCGTTAGGATTATGACCGTGCATGGTTCCAAGGGCTTGCAAGCGCCGATTGTGATTTTGCCGGACACGGTGCGTGTGGTCGCAACCAAAAAAGAAGCCGGATTGCTCTGGGATGATGTCTTTTATTATCCTCTCTCCGCCAAAGATTATGAGGCAAATTGCGAAAAAGTTAAAGCCAAAGAATCCAAATTGGCGTTAAACGAATATCGTCGCTTGCTCTATGTGGCTTTAACCCGTGCCGAAGATAGGTTATGTGTTTGCGGGTATCGCAAAAAGACAAAAGAATCCGAAGATTCTTGGTATTCGTTAGTGAAGAAAACTTTTGCTTCCTTGGCCGAAGAAAAAGACGATGGAACTTTGGTTTATGATGTGGCGCAAAAGCTTTCCGTGAAGGAAGAGGAAGAAGCAAAAACCAAGAGTTTTACTCGTCCGCCTTTTGACTGGATTTATCAAAATCCGCCGGAGGAGGGAGCTTTGGCAAAGCCTTATACACCATCAAAGCCCGAAGATGCCGAAGAACAGGCTATGTCTTCGCCGATTGGCGAGGGTGGGCAAAGCAGGTATCGGCGAGGGCGGCTTATTCATAAGTTGTTGCAGTTTTTGCCGGATGTGGCAGCAAAAGACAAGAGCAAAATAATCAAAGAGTTTTTGACCAAAGAAGCGTATGGTTTGGATGAAGCTGAAGTGGAGCGAATTTGCTCGGAAGTTTTATCCTTGCTGGAGAATCCAAAATTTGCGGAGATGTTTGGCGCAAACTCTAAAGCCGAAGTACCGATTATGGGTGTGGTTGACGGCAGAATTGTGTCTGCACAAGTGGACAGATTGGCGGTGTTTGATGACAAAGTTGTGGTTGTCGATTTTAAGACAAACCGTCCGGCAGCAGAAACTCCGGCAGATGTTCCCTCAATTTATGTGCGGCAGCTCGGTGCATATCGTAAGTTGCTTGAAGCCGTTTATCCGACAAAGCGGATTGAAACTTATATTTTGTGGACGGATACGGCTCATTTGATGGAAATTGCATAATTTTGGTTGTTTTTATTTTAATAGACTTTAATATATCTAAATCAAAACCTATATAGTTTTTGTTACTACTAATTGAAAGGGAATAATATGAAGCAAATTACAGACAGTCAGTTTGAATCAGAGGTCCTTAAATCTAAGGGTTTGGTTCTGGTTGACTTTTGGGCAGAATGGTGCGGTCCGTGTCGTCAGTTGGGTCCGGTTTTGGAAGAGGTTTCTAAGGAAATGGGCGACAAAGTTACCATTTGCAAAATGAATGTTGACGAATCTCCAAACACGGCTGCTCAGTATGGAATCCGTAGTATTCCGACAATGTTCTTGTTCAAGGACGGTAAGCAGGTTGATGTTAAGGTTGGCTTGAACTCTCAGGCTTCTTTGGTTTCTTGGATTGAATCTCATAGATAAGTTTCTTGAGAAAAGAAAAAAATGGCAGATGAAAGTCTGCCTTTTTTTGGTTGTATTTATACAATTAAAAAGTTTATTTATTAAAATATTTATGAAATAAGTTGCTTTAAATATATTTGTATATTATAGTTCTTTGTAACAAATGGTTGCAAAGCAACTTAAAATGTGTTTATATTAGGAGTGTATGGAAGTTCAATGCAACTTTCAGTATTCTCGAAAGCGAGAATCGGAGCGGTAAGAGGCTTTTACAAGCAGCGGGCGGTATTGATGACGATTGTATCGTGTCAATACCGTTACTGGTATGGACCGGTTGTTCTGCAAGTTATGTGGAAAATCGTGGTATCTCTGTAACAGAAGTTTTGCTTCTGCTTCAGAACTATCGCTGCTTAGTACTCTTACATACTACGATTTTCCGCCTCTTGACTAGCAGCAGAGTTCTTCAATGATTTTGTTTAAGACAGTAAAGCCTTTTGATGTTGCTTTGATGCCGTTTTTTGTTTCCGTTAAAAAGCCTTCAGAGATAAGATTTTGCAGATTTTGAGAGTTAACAGTTTCGGCAAAAGGTAAGCCGCAATTTTCAAAAAAGCGTTGTTTGTTTATGCCCGCATTAAGGCGCAAGCCCATAATGATTAATTCTTCGGCTCGTTCTTGTGCCGTGAGCTTTTCCATATTTAAATGGTGCGTGGTGGCATAAATTTTGCCCTCAGACATAAATCTTCCATGGGCGGATTTGCCAATGCCGATATAATCATCGCCTTCCCAATAAAGCAGATTATGTTTACAAGGCAGTCCATAGTTTGAAACTTCATATTGCGGATAACCGTTGGCATTAAGATAATCATTGGTGAACGCATACATTTGAACCGCTGCCTCATCATCCAGGGCTTGTATGCCTTTGGCTGCGAAAACCGTGCCTTCCTCTATGGTTAACTGATATAACGAAATGTGCTTAAAGCCAAAGTTTGTGGCTTGTTTTAGCTCTTCTTCCCATTCGTTTAAGCTTTGTTTGGGGCGAGCATAGATCAAATCCATAGAATGATTGTCAAAAGTATTTATAACTTCATCAATGGCCTTTTGTGCCTGTTTGAGATTATGGGTGCGGCCTAAGAATCGTAAATCTTTGTCATTTAGCGCCTGAATGCCCAAAGATAACCGATTGATTCCGGCAGTTTTTAGCTCTTGAAACAGGTTTTCTCTGTCGGAGTTGGGGTTGGCTTCCAGACTAATCTCTACATCTTTGCGAATCTGCCATTTCTTAGCTATGAAGTTGATGATTTTTTCTATGTTTTGCGGCTTAATCAGCGATGGTGTGCCGCCGCCGAAAAAAATACTGCTGACAGTTTTATCTTGGGTGAACCGATGATAATATTCTAAGTCCTGCAAATAGCTATCTATTATCTCATCCTGTGGTACATCCTTTTTGACTTCCTTATAAAAGTCGCAATAGGGGCAACGAGATAGGCAAAAAGGCCAGTGGATATAAACTCCGAAAGGTTTTAAAACTCGTCTGGCGGGCAACTGCTTGGGCAATCCGGTGCTCACATCCTCATGTACATCAGAGTACATTCCGGTGTTGCGCTCCGTGTCGTCCGGCGCATTTTCCTCACCAGCCGAGTTTTGGAAAGCGGAGGCGGGCAGCTGCTTGGGCAATCCGGTGCTTTTATTCTCATGTACATCAGAGTACATTCCGGTGTTGCGCTCCGTGTTGTCCGGCGCATTTTCCTCACCAGCCGAGTTTTGGAAAGCGGAGGCGGGCAACTGCTTGGGCAATCCGGTGCTCACATCCTCATGTACATCAGAGTACATTCCGGTGTTGCGCTCCGTGTTGTCTGGCGCATTTTCCTCACCAGCCGAGTTTTGGAAAGCGGAGGCAGGCAACTGCTTGGGCAATCCGGTGCTTTTATTCTCATGTACATCAGAGTACATTCCGGTGTTGCGTTCCGTGTCGTCCGGCGCATTTTCCTCACCAGCCGAGTTTTGGAAAGTGGAGGCGGGCAACTGCTTGGGCAATCTGGTGCTTTTATTCTCATGTACGTCAGAGTACATTCCGGTGTTGCGCTCCGTGTTGTCCGGCGCATTTTCCTCACCAGCCGAGTTTTGGAAAGTGGAGGCGGGCAACTGCTTGGGCAATCCGGCATTCATATCCACGACCTATGTTTACAAGATGAATTTTGATAAGTCAGAGGCTTCGGTATATTTTGCCAGTTTTTCCTCAACCATCTGTGCGGTTATTACTTCTTTTTCACCGCTGCGGTCAGATGCCGTATAGCTGATATCTTCCAGCAAAATCTCCAGAACCGTATGCAATCTTCTTGCTCCGATGTTTTCGACATTTTCGTTGATGGCAACGGCAATGTCTGCAATTTTATCAATGGCTTCTTTTTCAAACTCCAAATCAAAATTTTCGGTTTTCATCAAAGCGACATATTGTTCTATCAAATTTGCTTCCGGCTCGGTTAAGATGCGTACAAAATCCTCATGCGTCAAGGCTTTGAGTTCAACACGTATCGGCAAGCGGCCTTGAAGTTCAGGCAATAAGTCCGAAGGCTTGGAAAGGTGAAATGCGCCGGAGCAGATGAACAAGATATGGTCGGTTTTGACCATGCCGTATTTTGTGCTTACGGTTGTTCCCTCAATCAGAGGCAAAAGGTCTCTTTGGACACCTTCGCGTGAAACATCGCTGCCACGGCGGTCATCTTTGCCTGCAATCTTGTCTATCTCATCAATAAAGACAATGCCGTCATTTTCTACGGTTTTGATGGCGGTTTGTACGATGGTGTCATTATCCAAAAGTTTGTCGCATTCTTCTTCCATCAAAACTTTATAAGCATCACCAACCGTCATTTTACGTGTTTTATATTTGTCGCCGAAAGGTTTGCCCAATAAATCACCCAAATTCAGCATTCCCATTTGTGCGCCCGGCATTCCCGGAATGTCTATGGTCGGCATGGACGGATTGCTGTTGTCTATAACGGCGATTTCAATCTCGCGGTCATTGAGTTGGTTTTCTCTTAAGAGTTTGCGAAATTTTTCTTTGGTTTCTTCTCTTGCCGAAGCGCCGACCAAGGCTTCCAGCACCCTTTCTTCCGCGCCAATCTCGGCTTTGGCGGCAACACTTTTGCGCAAGTCTTTTTTGGTGGAGGCAATAGCTATCTCCACCAAATCGCGAATGATGGATTCAACATCTCGTCCGACATAGCCGATTTCGGTAAACTTAGTGGCTTCAACTTTTATAAAAGGCGCTTTAGCCAGCTTTGCCAAACGGCGGGAGATTTCGGTTTTACCAACGCCGGTCGGTCCGACCATCAGGATATTTTTTGGTACAATCTCTTCGCGCAGGTGTTCGGAAACCTGCATTCTTCTCCAACGGTTTCTCAATGCAATTGCTACGGCTTTTTTTGCTTCATTTTGACCGACAATAAAACGGTCTAATTCTGATACAATCTCTCTGGGGCTGAAGTTGGCCATTTTAGTTTACCTTTTCAATAATTACGTTGTGGTTAGTGTATACATCAATGTCGCCGGCAATTTTCATGGCTTTGCGGGCGATGTCTTCCAAGCTCAAACCTTCAATATCATATAGAGCTTTGGCTGCGGCCATGGCATAGTTTCCCCCGGATCCGA
>CALXVR010000025.1 GCA_944392155.1 uncultured Alphaproteobacteria bacterium
CTATATCTGAGGCGATTAAGGAACATCCGGACTTGGTATAAAAATACTTGGGCTCGGTTGTGCCTTATACGGACAATTTTTTTGCTTGCCTGAACTCCGCAGTCTTTACGGATGGCTCGTTTGTTTACATTCCCAAAGGCGTTCGTTGCCCGATGGAACTTTCCACCTATTTCCGTATCAATGCCAAAAATACGGGGCAGTTTGAGCGCACTCTGATTGTGGCGGAAGATGATAGTTATGTTTCTTATCTGGAAGGCTGTACCGCTCCGCAAAGAGACGAAAACCAACTCCATGCCGCGATAGTGGAGATTGTCGTGCTGAAAAACGCCGAGGTCAAATATTCCACCGTGCAAAACTGGTACCCCGGAGATAAGGACGGCAAGGGCGGCGTTTATAACTTTGTAACCAAGCGTGCGGCTTGCCGTGGCGAAAATTCCAAAATTTCTTGGACACAGGTTGAAACCGGTTCGGCAGTAACATGGAAATATCCTTCTTGCGTGTTGCAAGGCGATAACTCGGTCGGCGAGTTTTATTCTGTTGCCATCACCAATAATTATCAGCAGGCAGATACCGGTACCAAGATGATTCACATCGGCAAAAACACAAGCTCTAAGATTATCTCCAAAGGTATTTCTGCCGGCTTTTCCAATCAGACTTATCGTGGTTTGGTGCGGGTTGCACCCAATGCCAAAGGCGCAAGAAATTATTCGCAGTGCGATAGCTTGCTGATTGGCGAAAACTGCGGCTCACATACCGTGCCTTATATTGAGAACCGCAACAAAACCGCCGTAATTGAGCATGAGGCCACTACCAGCAAAATCAGCGATGAACAACTGTTTTATTGCTTGCAAAGAGGCATTGGCGAGGAAGAAGCCGTAAGCCTGATTATCAATGGCTTCTGCAAAGAAGTTATGCAACACTTGCCGATGGAATTTGCCATAGAGGCGGCAAAGTTGATAAATATTTCCTTGGAAGGGAGTGTTGGATAATGACGAACCCGATATGCCAAAGAGCCTTAGATACTTGGGGCGAGGAAGCGCAAATGCTTATGGTCATTGAAGAAATGTCGGAGCTGACCAAAGAGATTTTGAAAAACATCAACCGCAAGAAAAACAATGTTGATGCCATAATTGAAGAAACCGCAGATGTTGAAATAATGTTGGAACAGCTGAAAGCCAATTATGGCATTGCGGAAAAAGTAGAGGAATATAAACAAAACAAGCTCAAGCTCATAGAGCAGCGGCTGAATGACTATGATAAAAAGACAGCATAAGAAAGAAGATATAATGACAAACACACCGCTATTGGAAATAGAAGATTTATATGCCCGAGTTGGCGAAAAAGAGATTATCAAAGACTTCAACTTAACGATAAATGAGGGCGAAGTTCACGCCATTATGGGACCAAACGGCGCGGGAAAATCCACGCTGTCTTATGTTTTGACCGGCAAACCGGGATATGAAGTAACTTCGGGCAAAGTTTGGTTTAAGGGCAAGGACTTGCTGGCGATGTCGCCGGAAGAGCGCGCCCGCGAAGGCATTTTCTTGTGTATGCAATATCCGGTTGAAATCCCCGGTGTTCCGACCACAACTTTCTTAAAACACGCGGTTAATGCCGTGCGCAAACACAGAAACGAACCCGAGCTTGACACTCTGAACTTTGTTAAGATGGTTCGCGAAGAAGGTAAGGCTTTGGGCATTGATAATGAGATGATAAAACGTCCCGTAAATGTCGGTTTTTCGGGCGGCGAGAAAAAACGTCTTGAAACCTTGCAAATGTCTATTCTTAAGCCCGATTTCTCCATTTTGGACGAAGCCGATTCCGGTTTGGATATTGATGCCTTAAAAGTTGTGGCAGATGGCGTCAATGCGCTCCGCGACGGACATCGCTCTATGTTGGTCATCACCCACTATCAACGTTTGTTGAATTATATTGTGCCGGACTTCGTGCATGTTTTTGCTGATGGTCATATTGTTCGCTCGGGAGATAAAACTTTGGCTCTGGAGTTGGAAGAAAAAGGCTATGCCGAATTTGTGAAAGAGAAATAAAAATGGCGGGGCTGATACAAAATATTGCGCTTTTCGGCGAGAATATCCCATGGTTTCAGGGCTTGCGGGAAAAAGGACTGGAAGCATTTAAACATCAAGGCGTTCCGACCGCAAAAACTGAGGCTTGGAAATATACCAAACCCAGAGACTTGAACGCTGACGACTTTGTCATGAACGAGTCAAACTTCTTGCTGGAGCTTGCTGAAGAAAAAGCAGAATGTCACTGTCATGAAGACGGCAGTCATTGCCACGAGGAAGGCTGTCATTGTCATGAAGGCGAGTGCCATTGTCATGAGGAATTAAATGTTTTGGTAGATTTGCCTTTTGAGGCTTATCAACTGCATTTTTACAATGGTCAGTTTGTGCCGATATATCCGCCTTTGCCGCGTGGCGCGGAAGTTATGACCTTAATGGAAGCTGTCCTCAATCAGGAAGCCAAAAACTATTTAGGCAAGCTGGTGGACTTGGCAAATTATCCTTTTGCCGCGCTTAATACGGCTTATATGGAAGAAGGTTTGTTCATTAGGCTTGATAAAAATACCAAGTTAGATAAGCCGATTATTATCGTAAACCATAGCGAAACCGGCGAGCAAAACCTGTTTTATAACTTGCGTAATGTTGTGGTTTTGGAAGCAGGAGCCGAAGCGGAGATAGTTGAGTGGCATAAATACGCCGGCGCGGAAAAATCACGTTACTTTACCAATATCGTTAATGAGATTTTTGTTGCCAGAGGAGCCAAACTCAAACATTACAAATTGCAAAATGAGGCTTTCAAGGCCAACCATTTGGCCTTAAATATGGTTAATGTAAAAGAAAGCGGCAAATATGAGGCTTTTTGTTTGCAGCGCGGGGCTAATATCGGGCGCAACGAAACCAAAGTCATTTTAGCGGAAGAACAAGCTGAAGCCGAGGTCAATGCCGCTTATATTATGCACGGTTGGGCAACTTTAGACACGACGACCGACATCGAGCACTTGGCCGAAAACACGATTTCGCACCAATTGGTTAAAGGTGTGGTCGGCGGTGATGCCAAAGGCGTTTTTCAAGGCAAAATCCATATTGCCAAACACGCCGTCAAAACCGAAGGCACACAGCTGCATAAGGCTTTGTTATTGACCGATACGGCAGAGATAGATGTTAAGCCGGAGCTTGAGATTTTTGCAGATGATGTCAAATGTTCGCACGGCGCGGCCAGTGGCGAGTTGGATGAAGAAACGCTGTTTTATATGCAGTCGCGCGGTATTGACCGAGAAGAAGCCAAACAGATTTTGATAGATGCATATCTGGATGACGCGGTTAATAAAATTGCGGATTCTAAGATTCGCGATTGGTTCAAAGAGATGGTTAAGGCATAAAGACGGAACACACAAATGTATGATGTTTATGAAATACGCAAAGATTTTCCGATATTAAGCGAAAAAATAAACGGCAAACCCAACACTTTTTTGGATTCGGCGGCCTCGGCACAAAAACCGCGGCAGGTTATTGAAAAAATGAACGAAGTTTATTTTAAGCAATATGCCAATGTGCACCGCGGGTCATATCTTTTGTCCGAAGAATCAACGGAAGAATATGAAGAAGCCAGAAGGATTGTCGCAAATTTCATCAATGCAAAATCAGATAAAGAAATTGTTTTTACCAGAAACGCCACGGAAAGCATTAACTTAGTCGCCGCTTGCTGGGGAAGAAAAAATCTGCGTTCAGGGGATGAGGTCTTAATCTCGGAAGCCGAACATCATGCCAACTTGGTTCCGTGGCAAGTTTTAAGAGATGAACTGGGCTTTACGCTAAAGATTTTTAAGATAGGAGATGACGGCAGTTATATTCATGAAGAGTTCTTAAAACAACTAAGCGATAAAACCAAACTGGTTGCCGTAACCGGAATGTCTAATATTTTGGGCACGGTTTTTCCGTTAAAAGAGATAACCAAAGCTGCACATCAAAAAGACGCGCTGGTCTTGGCAGATGCTTGCCAGTTGATTGTGCATCAAAAGGTAGATGTTCAGGACATTGGCTGTGATTTTATGGCTTTTTCCGGACATAAGACTTACGGACCTTCAGGCATAGGTGTTTTGTACGGGCGCTATGAATGTTTGGAAAAAATGCCGCCTTATCAGTTTGGTGGTGAGATGGTGGACAAGGTCAGCTATGAGCATACAACCTTTGATGTCCCGCCGGCACGTTTTGAGGCAGGAACACCGGCAATCGTGCAAGCCATCGGCATGGGTAGAGCCTTGCAATATATGCAAGATTTGGGGTTAGAGAATATTGAGGCTCATGAGGCAGAGTTGGTTGAATATACGACCAACCGCTTGGCAGAGGTCAAGGGCTTAAAGATTATCGGCACGGCAAAGGGCAAAGGCGGCGTGTTCTCGTTTAATGTTGAGGGCATTCATCCGCAAGATCTGGCTTTCATTCTGGATAAAGAGGGCGTAGCGGTGCGCACGGGGCACCATTGCGCCGAGCCCTTGGTTCATCGTATGGGTTTTGAGTCGGTTGCAAGAGCGTCTTTGGGTTTATATACCACAAAAGAGGATATTGACAATTTCATCAAAGCCTTGCATAAAGCAGTCAGTTTTTTCTAAGGGATAAGTGGATGTCAGAAGCAGAAGATAAAAAGTTGGATGAGCAGATTGCAAAGATAAACCAAACGGAAGCGGATTTGCTGCGTGCGCTGGATATTCAGGAGCAAATGAAAGATTTTGTCGCCAAAGCCGGACAAGAAAAGCCCCAAGATGAAAAGACAGCAACCGAGGCGGATGTCATTGAGGCTCTAAAAACGGTTTGCGACCCCGAGATTATGATAAATGTCTATGATATGGGGCTGATTTATAACATAGAAATCAGGGATAACGGCGATGTTTATATTGCGATGACCCTAACGGCACCGGGTTGTCCCGTGGCGGGGATATTGCCGCAACAAGTGGCGGACGCGGTGGCTTTGGTGGAAGGCACGGGCAAAGTGGAAGTCCGCATTGTTTGGGAACCGGCTTGGACAATAGAGCGCTTGTCGGAAGATGCCCGCGCCATGATAGAACTTTTTTAACTCCTATTCCAAAGATAGAGGTATTTTTTAGAATAACTTACACAACAGTATGTTACTTTTTGTTTTTTCCAAAAACATAACATACTGGATTAGCCATACCTCTTTTTTTGAAGGAATTATTTTTATTCAGATATTGCGGATAGTTTTCGGAAACATCAATACCTTCAAACAACCAACGTTTACGTCCCTTTTCATCAACCTCGGACTTCCACATTTCAGGTTTATAAATTGCTCTAAATATACCTTTATATTCGCTTATAACTAAGTCTATGTTTTTAATTTTATTTTCGTCTAATAACCAGCTTTTTCTTGTGGCTTCATAAACATTTTTTAGCTTTTTGTATGTGTTATTAATATTAACAATAAGTACATTATGGAAAATTTCATTTTTAGCTATATCTTCCGCACAATAAAACGCTTCAATTTCTGAAACAGATTTCATTCCGTTATCAAGAATATGATATCCTCCTATAATATTTAATAGATGTCTAGAACGCCACACATCTGAAGAAAAGATATCAATTAATGTTGCTTCCAAATGTAAAGCTTCAATCTCTGTTAACCCATGCCTAATAATATATTTTTCCACATTGGCCCCAGATGATTTAATTTCAGAAATACGTTTATTCTTTTCTTTTTCTACAACTTCTTGTTCATGGGCAAAAATCCTATTGCCACAACCTTTGCCGATATAAAAAATAGTTTTATTTCTAGGGTCTACAAGACAATATACATAATACCCTAATTTTTCAATGGTTGCTTGTGAAAATTCAAACATTATGAAACTCGCTAAAATATTTAATTATACAAATTGAAACATGTGTAAAAATAAAAAGCAATAAAAAATGGTATGTAACAATTCATTAAAATAAAAATTTTTTTTCGCATTCTGAATAGCTTTAAGCCACAAGGCACTCACGCAAGATATGCACGTTGGAAGCAACGCGGTTCAACAAAGGTTAGTGCCACAGCCATTGATGCGGTCAAGCTGGCAACAGCTTGAAGCAACGCGGTTCAACAATGGTTCTTGCCGCAGCCATTGCCGCGGTCAAACTGGCTCCAGTTTGTGGCAACAGCTTGTTAGCAGACGCGTGCGATGGTTAGAGTGTCAACTGATTTCGCACCGGCTTTTTTCATAGCTAAGGCACATTCCTTGAGGGTAGAACCCGTAGTCATTACATCATCAATCAAGACAATACGCTTGCCTCTAAGTTTTTCGGGGTGCTTGACGCTAAAAGCACCTTTAACATTAGAGATTCTGGCATGCCCGCTAAATTGGACTTGGGGTTTGGTGCGTTTGTGGCGCACGACGGAAGTGCAATCTACTTTTATTCCGGTTAGTTTGCCGAGCTCTGTTGCAATCAAAGCGGCTTGATTATAGCGTCTTTTGATTAAGCGCGTAAAATGCAGCGGAATAGGGACGATTAAATCCACACCCTCATCAAAAATATCTGTGCCGGCAAGTTTGAGCCATTTGGCAAAGACGGGCGCGTTTTCGGTCTTGTCCATAAATTTGAAGGCCAAAATCATATTCTTGGAAGCATCATCGTAGCGGATTGCCGAGCGGCTGAGCCGAAAAGGGGTTTGCTTTTTGCTCAGACAAGTCCCGCAAAGCATTTTCTTAGAGGTCGGAACTTCATCAAACGGATGTCCGCATTTGGCACAATAAGGTTTTGAGATGAAGTTGATGGAGTTAAAACAATCCGCGCAAAGCCCATCGGCATTACTAACGATTTTTCCGCAACAAATACAACGAGGCGGAAGTAAAAGGTCAATGATTTTAGTCCAAAAGCTAGGCATTTTGCGGAAAGAGCTTCATCAGTTCAATGTGAATATTATTAATTTTGTTAACCGTAATCATACCGGAATCATGCATAGCATCTTGCTTGTCTTGAGCCGTAACATGGCCTTTTGTAATCACCTCTCCGGCATAGCCCATTTTATGCCCGAAAGGCACGGCGTTTCCGGCCACAAAACCGATAACCGGTTTCTTGACTTTAAGATTTTTATAATATTTGGCGACTTCTTCTTCATAAGTTCCGCCGAGTTGTCCGATGAGAACAACGGCATCAGTATCAGGGTCGGTCATAAATTTTTCAAGAGTTTCCACAAAATCAATGCCGATGAGCATATCATCGCCCAAACCGATAACGGTAGATTGCCCGAGACCTGCGCGCGTTGTTTCAATCACAGCCTCATAGGTCAAAGTGGAGGAGCGTGAGACAACACCAATCCGCCCCGGATGATGGATATTTTCAGGAAAAATTCCTAAACGAGCTTCCCCCGGCGTAATAATTCCCGGCGTGTTCGGACCAATGAGTTTGGTCTTTGCCCCACGGAGCATTTCCTTGATTTCTAACATATCTTTGATAGGCACGCCGTCTGCAATACAAACGCAAAGATCGAGCTCTGCTTCGGCAGCTTCACGTACGGCATCTTTCACAAACTTTGCCGGCACAAACATAACTGAGGCGTTAGCACCTGTTTCCTTAACTGCCTCAATAGCAGAATCAAATACAGGCACACCGAGGTGCGTTATGCCGCCTTTCCCCGGCGTAACACCGGCAACAACATTTGTGCCATAATCAATGGAACGTTTAACATGAAAAGAGGCTTGTGTACCCGTAATACCTTGGATGAGCACTTTAGAAGCTTTATTAACCAAAATAGACATCAGTCGCTCTCCTCCATGGCTTCAATCAGCTTATCGACGGAATCTTCCATATCTTCGGCAATAATAATCGGGAGTTTAGAATGCTCCAAAATATCTTTTGCTTCGTCTTTGTTTGTTCCTTCAAAGCGCACAACCAACGGCACATTTAACCCAACCTCCGAGGCAGCTGCAACAATACCGTCTGCAATAAGGTTACAACGCAAAAATCCACCGAGAATATTGATTAAAATTCCCTCAACTCTGGGGTTGGTCATAATGATTTTGATGCCGGCGGCAATCTTGTCCTTATCTACGCCGCCTTTGACGTTCAAGAAACAAGCCGTGCCATTGTTGCCTTTTGTACGGATTAAGTCCATGGCAGCCAGAGCAATACCGTCGCCGTTTACAATACAACCGATATTTCCGTCAAACTCAGAATATTGAAAACCATATTTTGCTGCTTTGAGTTCTCTGTCTTCTTCCTCATATTCATCTTGCAGCATGCTGATATCTTTGTGTCGATAAAGCGCATTATTATCAAAGCTCATCTTGGCGTCCAAAGCAATGATTTGTCCGGCAGCCGTAACTCCGACAGGATTAACCTCAATCATCACGGCATCATAATCAACAAAAGCCTGATGCATACCGTTTACAAAAGTCTCCATATTTTTAAAGACTTTCGGACTAAGATGCAAAAAGTCTATAACCTTTTGAATTTGCTCACTGCTGGCTCCCGTAATCAAATCCAAGGGGAGGCGTAATATTTTTTCAGGAGCTGAGATAGCCAAGGTTGTGATATCTTCATTATTTGTATCTGCCACCAAAAGCGTGATTGCAGGTAAAGTTCTGTCAATAACCAAGCTGGCATAAAAATTTTTTTTAACCTTGTTATAAGCCTCGACATAAACACGGCCGACCTGCTTGCCTTTAGGTCCGGTCTGAACCGTTACCAATGTCGCTCCGAGCATTTTTTCGGCTTCAACCGCAATCTCTCTTCTGCTCTTGATAAGGCGGATACCTCCTTTGCGTCCGGCTTTTTTCTCCAAAAAATAACCCTTATTGCGAGCGCCGGACTGAATTTGTGCTTTAAGCACCCAAGGTCCGCGAAAAGAAACTTTTGTTGCCGCTTTTTTTGCTTCAGTCGGCGTATAAGCAATCATTCCTTTAGGAATAACAATACCATACTGTCGAAGAATCCTTTTTGCTTGGTACTCATGAATATTCATAGCTTATTCCTGCAAATGTTCGGCATAAAAACGAATTTTTTCAATCATGGAGAGCAGACCGTTTCGACGGCTGGGGCTCAAATGCTCCTTAAGACCTAGTTTGGCAAAAACGTTGTCTAAGTCAAAGTTTAAGATTTCAGAAGCTGTTTTACCCTTAAAAATCGTTAAGACCACGGCAATCAAACCTTTGACGATAATAGCGTCGCTGTCGCCGATAAAAGAGAGTTGTCCGTCTTTAAGCTCCGGCACAAGCCAAACTTGCGACTGACAGCCCATAACTTTAAACTCATCGGTTTTGAGCTCTGCGGGGAGCGGAGGCAAATTATTTCCGAGGTCGATCAGGTAGCGATATTTATCTTCCCAGTCTTCCAAAAGTTCAAAATTTTCAATCAGTTCTTCTAACGTCATTTTTAGAACCTTATTTTTCAAGTTTGCCGAATATTGCGAGTTTTGAGCCGGTCAGACGAGCCCAAAGCCTATCGCCGAAGGAATAATGCCACCATTCGGAAGGATAATTAACCAAGCCGCTTTTAGATAAGGCATCACGCAAAATCTCACGATTCTTGCGTCCTTCGGGACTAATGTTCGGACAGTCAAAATCAGCAGTCTCATCAAAGCCCCGTACCGTTCCGCCCATG
Organism: uncultured Alphaproteobacteria bacterium; assembly: GCA_944392155.1. Taxonomy (GTDB): domain Bacteria; phylum Pseudomonadota; class Alphaproteobacteria; order RF32; family CAG-239; genus Scatacola_A. Next base: position 9,612 of record CALXVR010000025.1, read on the forward strand.
TCATATTCTTTGCCCGCATCATCAATAAGTGAAATATCTACGGACGCGCCGGACTGGTGTCCGCTTCCTTGCCGGTATGGATTGGCGGCAAAAACATCACAAAGCGCAATAAACTCTTCCGAATTAACATCCATCTCGGGGTGCATTTTTTTCTGTTGAGCAACCACGCCGTCCCAGAGTTTGATTTGTGCTTCCATCGGACGATAAGCCTCATATACCACAAAATGATACCCTTGGGGAAGGTGCTTCTGCGCATTTTTCAGCAGATTATAAATATAAGTCCTAATGAGCTTGATTTGTGTAAATTTAGGATTAAAAAAAATGCCGTCAGCCTCATTTATTTCCGTTAATGAAACAGGATTTTCAATCTCGGAAATAACCAAAGGTTCCGGCAAATTTGCATCACTAAACATTTATTTTTTGCCTCTCTGACGATTAATCAGTAAAGTTAAAAGGTTTGGCATTTTTTGATAGAAAGGAGAAGACCGATAAAAATCTTCTTTATGCACCTCAAATACGGCACGAGGCTCGCCGTGTCCGTAATGCGAGGCGGCATTATAACCTACCTGCTTGCCGCCGATACGTTCAATCAACTTACGAGAAAACTTATTGGCAGGGTGTGCCGTAATATCTAATTTTTTATAAACTTTGAAAAAGTGGTGAACCAAACCACGCACGGCTTCCGTAGCATAACCATGCGCGCCGAACTTCGGGTCAATAAAATACCCCAAATCACCATATATTTTCTTACCGTTCTCTTCAATGGGGAGCATATCAACCGTCGCATTGCCGATTAACATGCCGTTTGGCAGACGCACAGCCATACGATAAGTTGAACGAGGCTCTTGTTTGCGTTCGCGGTCAGCCTTAATTAAAAAGTCCGAAACTTTGTTTCTTATAACATTATCTCTGTTGGGGGTGTCTTTGTCCACCTGAAAAGTATAAAATGGACAATAACCTTCTCCTGCGTGCAAGTCTGCATTATGATTGATATTAAATGCAATCTCTTGCAACCGATGAAAGTCGGATGTCTTAAACTCATCAATAACCAAGCGTTCGGTTTTGATTGGAAGAAAAATTGACTCAGCCATATAAAAATCCCCACTTTAATGTTATAAGCCTCAATAACATTAAATTGCCGAAAAAACAACTTTTTTCTTCAAAGAGGCAAACAATTTGAACAAATTATTTATTCTTCACCGGATTCTTTAATGCGCTCGATATCAGCGCCGACACCTCTAAGTTTATCCTCCAGCTTTTCATAGCCTCTGTCTAAATGATAAACTCTACTGACAATGGTCTCGCCTTCAGCCGCCAAACCAGCCAAAACCAGAGCGAATGAAGCCCTCAAATCCGTAGCCATAACCGGCGCGCCGGAGAGTTTTTTTACGCCGCGCACAATGGCAGATGCATGTCCGTGTACATTAATATTTGCGCCCATGCGCATAAGCTCGGGCACATGCATAAACCTATTTTCAAAAATTGTTTCGGTAACCATTCCGGCGCCTTCCGCAATAGTTAACAAAGACATAAATTGTGCCTGTAAATCTGTCGGAAAACCGGGGAATGGTTCGGTGATAATATCTTCACCGATGATTTTTTTGTTAGTGGCATCAACCAAAATACCTCTTTCCGTAGGAGTAACATCCACGCCCATTTTCTGCAAAATCTGCATCGGAGTTTTAAGCGTGTTGGGTTGCGCATTAATTAATTCGATTTTTCCGCCCGTGATTGCTGCCGCCACGGCATAAGAACCGGCCTCAATACGGTCTGGAATGACCTTGTGACGGGCTCCGTGCAATTTCTCGACGCCTTCAATCGTTAGGATAGATGTTCCAAGACCGGAAATTTTTGCGCCCATGTCATTTAAAAGATTGATTAAGTCGCTGATTTCGGGCTCTTTTGCGGCGTTTTCCAAAACCGTGATACCATCGGCTAAAACAGCCGCCATTAAAACATTGCAGGTTGCTCCGACCGAAACAGTCCTGAAAACGATATGCGCTCCTTTAAGCCGCCCATCAACTTCACCGTAAACATAACCATTACGGATATCAATTTTTGCACCCATTTCTTCCATAGCCGCCAAATGAATATCCATCGGTCTTGTACCGATAGCGCACCCTCCCGGCAAAGAGAGCTCAACTTTTCCTGCACGAGCCAAAAGTGGACCGAGCACATAATAGGAAGCCCGCATTTTGCGCACATAATCATAAGGAGCGGCAATACTGGTCAGCTCTTGTGTGCGATAGGAGTAAGTTTTGGTCGGATGCCCGTCAACAAAATCATCAAAAGCATCAATCTTTGTGCCCAATTGCTCTAAAAGCAGGTTCATGGACTTAATGTCTGACAAAATTGGCATGTTTGTCAGCGTAACGGTTTCATCCGTAAGCAAGCTGGCGCAAATCAAGGGAAGGGCTGCATTTTTTGCGCCGCTGATAAAAATTTCACCGTTTAATTGCTTTCCGCCTTTAATCTTAATCTTGTCCATCGGTCTGAGCGTCCTTCTTTTTAAGATTTTCACGTTCTTGCTGTTGCTTTTTACGTTTTTCTAAATTTTTTTGCAGAGCTTTGGCTTCTTTTTCAAACCTAATCTCATTGGGCTTTTTTTTCTGATTCATAAACATTATCCTGCACAAACTAAGATTCTGTCACTATAAACCACTTGGCAAAAAAAGCCACTATTTTATTTAAATGATTGTGTAATTCTCCACTTATACCAAGAAAAGCAAAAATAACTTTATTTCAGAAGAAAGCTATTATAGTATATGGCATAAAAAATTTAGAATACTGGAAAGGATTAATATGTCTAAGATTATCACAATGATACCGGTTCGAATGGCCTCGACTCGTTTACCGAACAAACCGCTGCTGGATGTCAATGGTAAGACGGTTATGCAAAGGGTTTATGAAAATGTTCGAAAGGATGTTCCCGGAGATATTGTTATTGCTGCCGGAGACAAGGTTTTGGTCGAAGAAGCCGAGAAGTTTGGCGCTAAAGCCATTTTGACCGACCCGAGCCTTCCGAGCGGAACGGATCGTATCGCCGCCGCCTTAAAAGAGATTGACCCGAGCGGCACCAAATATGACATCGTTGTCAATTTTCAGGGCGATGGTTTGAATGTTGACCCGAAAGTTAATCTTTCTTTGATTGAGATGATTGAGCGCACCGATTGTGATATTGCCACTTGCGGTATGGTCTTTAAGAATGAAAAAGACGTTGCTGACCCGACAATGGTCAAAATCGTTATGGGCTTGAAAGAAGGCGAGCAAGAAGCTCGTTGCTTATATTTCACCCGCGCCGCCGCACCTTATATTCGCGATCCTGAGAAGTGCAACAACCACGATTTCTATCATCATATCGGCATTTATGTTTACAAGGCTTCTTCTTTGCAAAAATTTGTCAGCCTTCCGGTTGGCATCTTGGAAAAGAGAGAGGCTTTGGAGCAACTCCGTGCTTTGGAAAACGGGATGAACATCCGCGCCCGTATTGTGGACAACATTAAGCTGGTAGACCAAGCTCCGGCTGATGTTAACACACCGGAAGAATATGAAGCCGCTCTGAAATGGATTAAGTAGTTTGATAAAAAAACAAAAAAAGGCACCCAAGCGGTGCCTTTTTTATTTCTATTCCATTGTTGTATTATCTTCAAGCCAAGTTTTAAGCTCTTCTAAGCTATGAACTTCCGGAATCCACTTAAGGTCTTCCGGCAAGTCGGTTGTAAATTCGCAGCGATAGCGAATAGGATGAGCCCCGACATTAATTGTTGCATACTGATTATAAATTCTGTCATCAACCAAAATTGTCTCATCAGCTTCTAAGCCATATTTTTCAAAACAAGCTTTAAGCATATCTTCTTTGGCGGAATCATGCATAAATTTGCCGTGTTGTACGCATTCAATTGTCAAAAAGTCTGTAACTTCGGCAAGAAGCTGAGTTAAGAAACGTTTTTTTGTTTCCACGTCAAAAGTGGCAGACATCGTAAATTGCCGATATCCTTTATCATGAAAATATTTGAGTGTTTCAATCACATGCGGATAGAGCGGGCGATTGGTAAAAAACTCCGGAGAATGGCAAAAATCATAATCCATTTCCACACCGTCTTCAGGGTGGGTTTTTAGCTCCAATGCGCCGTATTTTGGCACAATCGGCAAAACTTTGGGTAAATCCTCCCATTTAATATTTCCATATTTGGGGGCATATTTAGGATGTTTGGTCAAAAAGTTATAATAAGCATAGTTGAGGTTGGCCAAAACGCCATCTACATCCCAGAAGATATTTTTAATAATCATTTTGCAAGTTCTCCTCATAAAACCTGCACAAAAGACTATAAGATAACCCCAAAAAAAGCAAGGATAATGTTTTAATGCGAGGTTTTGAGCAAAATGATACCTAGTATAATGAGGCAGATACCAAGCCAGCTGTAAATTGACGAATTATCATTAAACATATATACGCCGACCACAAAAGTTCCGGCGGCGCCTATACCCGTCCAAACCCCGTAAGCTATGCCGATAGGTATCTGTTTTTGCGCCACATAGAGCAAAGCAGAGCTAATCACAATTGCCACCAAAGACAAAGAAAGTGATGTATAAAAATACTTTGTAGTTTGCGCCAGCTTCAACCCCAAAGGCCAGCCGATTTCAAAAAGTCCCGCTATAAGTAAATATATCCAAGCCAAAACATCTCTCCGTTTAGTTGCCTCTATAAGTAGAATATCCGTTTGCAGACATTGTCAGCGGAATATGATAATGCGTATTTTCATCAATCTGGAAAACAATTTCCACATAAGGATAAATTGAAGCCATATTTTTCTTGGCAAAATAAGGCAAAGTTGCAAAATTCAGCTTATAAATACCGAAGTTATCTTTTCCTTCGGGCAAGAAATTAGCAATTCGGCCATTGCTGTCGGTTGTGCCTTTATCAATTTCTTCCCAAATATTTGAACTCGGATTTAAGCGGAATAACTTTACCCCAACTCCGGCGGCCGGTTTGCCGGAACTGATGTCTAAAATATGTGTGCTGAGCTGATATTTCACATCTTCTTTGGCCTCAACAAGGGAAGATGTTGCAATAAAAACGGCAATAAGAGGTAATATAAATTTTATCATGATATTGTCCTTTTTTAGAGGTTAATATTAATTAATGTCTTATGTAAGTCCGCCATATTATCAAAAACTTTGTCTGCGCCGATATTAAGGCATTCTTGCTTATATTTGTCATTATTGTTTGCTTTTGCACCCACAAAAGCAAAAACGCGCATTCCAGCCTTTTTTCCGGCTTTGATTCCGTCAAGCGAGTCCTCAATGATAACGCAATTTTCAATCGGGGAATTCATCTTTTGAGCGGCTAAAAGAAAAATATCGGGCTCAGGTTTGCCTTTTTGCACCATATCAGCCGTAAAACAATTTGTTTTATTAAAGTACTTATCAATACCGACCGTGTGGTTTTTGGTGTCATTTTGATATTTGTTGCCGCCAGTCGCAATACATTGCTTAAAACGGCTGTCTTTAAAAATCTCTTCCACGCCGTCAGTTAAGGTTAAAAGATTTTTCATTCCGAAGTCGTGCAGGGCATTGAGCTTTTGCTTAAAACTCTCATCAATTTTAAGGTTAGGAAAATGTTGCTCCAAGCGTTTGGCTTTGTCTTTTTCGGAGATACCGATAAGGAGGGCTCTTTTTTCTTCCTCAGAGAGCCTAATTTTCTTTTCGCTCAGCAAGAGTTTTTCCCAGTTATCAGCCCAAATCCCGTCGCTGTCGCAAATCACTCCGTCAAAATCCCAAATAATCAGCATATTTTGTCCTCAATATATTAACTGTAATGGATTTTATGAAATAATCAGCCATTTTCAAGCAAAAAGGAAATAAAACTTGCTTTTTTTGATAAAGTTTTTATAAGAAAGCATAAGAAAAAAATTATAATGTCAAACTTCAAAATTATATTTTTATGAAAGATTTTATAAAAGATGCAAAATTTTTGTTTGAGGTGAAATATAACTGTTCACCGGAAGAATATGGTTATCCCGTAATTGCTGTTTGCCAAAGACAATGCGCCTATTTGTACGGAAAAGACGAAGAAGCCGTGAAGGCATACCAAAAAAGTCAAAAACTGATGATAAACAGCCTTATGTTGGGTATAATAGGTTGCCTTGCCGTATTATTTGTTTTTGCCGCTTGGTGTGTTTTCTATAGCGACAAAGTAATTCATCCGCTCTCAATAGGAGCTCTGGCAATAGGTGTCATTGACTTTTTCGGCGTATTAATAGCCTATTTTCGTTGCCGAAAATACGAAAAAAACCATAGGGGAAAAGTAATATTCTTGAACTATTGATAGGTCAAACAAACATTAACAAAAAGGCTGAGCATCCCCTCAGCCTTTTTACTTTGATAAACTTATTTTCTCAAAATATTTTTTGAAATCATCAATAGCTCTAAAAACACGTTCCATATTTTCTTTATCTTTAAGGAGCATAGGAGTTTGGCTCATAACTTCTCCGAGAACGGAATATTTATCTTTTATTTCTACGAGCCCGTGAAGCGGAATAACAACAAAATGGATATGTCCGTCAGGTTTTTCATAAAACATATAGGCCAGTTTGGGACAGCCAAAGATTTTAAGAACAGCTTTTTTAACAAGAATCATTAATTGACGGAGTTCTTTTAATTCTTCATCATTTAAGTCCATATAGTTTGAAGCATGACGCATTGGGGAAAGAACAACCATTCCGGGGTAGGGAATTTCAAAATCTTGGCTTAAATCCCATAGTTTTGTTTGGAAAATACGCCCTTGTTTAAACTTTGTTGCATCGGCAACGACACAACCTGCGCATGGGGTATCAATAACTTCTCCAAAAATTGTTGTAAATTTCATTACTCATCTCCGCTTGTTTGAAAACGAAAAATTACGGTATCAATAAAATCCAGAGTTTTTTCTTTTAGGCTTGGAGCTTTAAAATGAAGCAATTTTATGCTATCTGTTTGATAATAATCTGATTTTATGAGATAATCCGTAAATTTTTTAATGTTCTTAGGCATATCTTCAAGCGTTTTTCCTTTGGGGGCAAAAACGATAATATTTTTATCTTCGGGTTCGGGTAAGTTTGCGGAAACAAAAGCAAGCCATATCTCATTTTCATCAAGATAAAGAGCAGATTCGTAAATTTTATATAACCCCGTAATCGCATAAGAACCGGCAAAACAATTTTCACATTCATCTTCATAAGCGTCATCATTAAGCGAAACATTCCATGCTTCATAATAAGTTTTTTCCATACCTTTTAAGAAAAAATCATTAAGTAGGAGCAAATCGGTCGGATAATACCATTTTTGCTTTTGATTTTTTACATAATCATAGAAATTAAATTTTTTGTGATTCGTTTTAGAATAAGCCGAGATAATAGACTTTTTATAAAAATTCCATAAACATTTCTTATCTTTGCCGCATTCTGCGCGTTTTTTGAACCATTTTTGCGTCTTTGCGTTTGGATAATTTTCTGAAAATTCTAAATCAGCATGAGCCAACTCCATAGAGGAGCAAATAGTTTTTTCTGCGTCATCAAGATTTTCTGCCCAACAATCAAAACTTGTTTCATAGCGATAAGGTAAAGATTCGTGTTCGTAAGTACCTTCAAGATAGCCGCGCATCCCGCAAAATTGCCCATCAACATGGGTTACATTTATGATACGTTTTTTGGGGTCAAGCTCAAACAAAAGTTCAAAATTACCATAACTGGGATATTTTTGAAAATAACGACCTTTATTTCCGGTTATGTTGATGGTGCCGTCAGCCGAACAAGTATGAGCCCCATGTGAGGTTTCAAGTTCAAACTGACATTTTGTGTCCGTGCAGTCTTTAATAATCAACGCACCGCCGACGGATGGCAGATACCGCCCATATTCCCATCTACCCTCCCAAGGAGAAGCAAAAGAAACAGAGGAAAACAACAAAGCAACAGCAAAAACAAAGACACGACAAAACATAGCGAACCCTCTAAAAAACTTTATATCAGAAGAATAAAATAAAATCATTTAAAGTCAAATTAACAAAATCAGCCCATATTGCATAACCGATTTCGTCATTGATGTTTGGCTGGAGCTGTGTTAATCTTGAATAAACTGTTTCAGACACAAAGGGGAAAAGAATGCTGGAAAAATTTTTATTCAGAAATGAATCAAGCTTACCGGCAAAATTATTGTTGGTTTATATTCTGTCAGCCTTAATAATAGCATCATCCAACGGCGGCTATTTCCTTGTATCACCGTTAATGAAGGTTATTACTGACGGATATAGTCTTGAACCATTTCTATATAGTTTGTTTTCCGCTAGTGTTATTTATGGAGTTTATTTCTATATTGCCGGCAAATTTTTGCCTCCAAAAACCAATATTATTTTAATTTATGTTTGCCTGCTTCTTTCCTCAGTATTTACTACCATATATTTATGGATGCATATAGAAAGAGGCTGGCAGATATTGGTCTTTTATTTCGCACTGATGTTTTATTTCAATAGATATACCCTAATCTCAAGTCTGATGTTGTTAATATACATAATCATTAAAGCTCCTCAAGTAAAAACACAAAAAAAAGACATCAAACCAGACCGATATGGAGTAATTAAAGTAGCGGCAGCTTTTATCTATTTATGTCTAGCCGCAGGCGTCCCACATTTTCTAAGATACCAAAATATTACCATTCTTGAAAAAGCTTCCCGAGATACAAAACAAACATATTTGTATGATTGCGTACCTGAAGAAGATATATTAATGACAAAAGAATGTGTAGACGCAGCCATAACAAAGAAAAATAATAGCTTTAATGAAAAGTGGAAAAATTTTGTGAACAAAATTAAGAACCCCAAAGGAGTAAATTGGCAGACAGAAGCTTTTTATAATAAAAATTTTATAGCTAAAACGCCCAAAATTATAGATAACTTTATCAGTATTAAACAATGTTATCCTATTGATAAATGTAAGTTTTCTTCAAAATATGTTTCTGCAGATAAAGGACTGCGATACGATGATTATCAAAATAGTAAGATACGAACAGATAGTCTAGCTTATTCTTTTTATGCAAAATATGATAATAAAAAACCAATGCTGGTTCATATAAAAGATAAGAATTATTATAGATATAATATCAAACAATATATTGAGAGTAAGAGTGGAGGAAAAAATGATGTCATTCTTTCTCAAACAAACGGAATAGAGGAAGTTTGGGCCGTCGGCTTGGAATATATCCCTTTAGTAAATGATAATTATTTCATCATTATCAGCATACCAAGATACGTGGAAAAAGAAAAAAATAAGCATGGAGAATATATTTTTGAATACCGGAATGGTTATAAATTTTATACTTCTTGCAAAGGAAAAGATTGTTATGCCCAAGACTTGGAAATAAGTTTAGATAGTCGTAAAGACCCATCACAAATTCAGATTAATTTTGGCGGAAAAGTTTATGAAATTGAAATAGATTCAGCCCAAAACCAATAAGATGTATTTTTCTGATTTCATCATTGATGTTTGGCTGGAGCTGTGTTAATCCTGAATAAACTGTTTCAGATACAAAGGAGTATTAAGAATGACGGATGATAAGGGTTTTATTTGTTTGCGCAACGGCAAGGCAGAATGCAAAATCTCTCTTTGGGGCGGCAACTTATTGTCTTATCGCCCGATTTCTGAAGCTCAAGATATCTTTTGGCTTGGTGATTTGAACAAATTTGACAATATTCAGGCCATCCGCGGCGGCATTCCGGTTTGTTGGCCGCGCTTTGCCGAAGAAAAATTAAATGACCGCCTTCCGCGCCACGGCTTTGCCCGCTTGTCTATATGGAGCTTGCAAAAAGTAAATGTTGATGAGAACAAAATAGAAGCCGAGCTCGCCTTAAAGCCCGAGGCAAAATATAATCTCAAAGCCGAAGTAAAACTTCTTATCAAAATCACCGACAAACTGGAATATTCCTTAGAAACAACCAATAACGCCGATGAAGAATTTGTTTTTTCCGAGGCTTTGCACGCATATTTCAATGTCAGTGCCTTTGACAAGGTAGAAATTCAAGGCTTGGCGGGACACCGTTATAAAAACTCTCTGGACGGCAATTTTTATATGCAGGAAGGAGATTTGCGGATAACGGGCGAGTTTGACTCCATTTTCCAAAACCAAACCCAACCGATAAAAATCATTGATTCGGGCTATAAGCGTATAATCTCGCTTGAAAAACAAGGGTCAAACACCACGGTTGTCTGGAACCCGAACAAGGACTTAGCCGAGATGAGCCAAGGACAATACAAAACCTTTGTCTGTGTGGAGCCTTCAAACGTGGGTGATTATTGCGTTAAACTCGCGCCCCACGCCAAACACACCATCTCCGCCACAATTTCCACGCAAAAGTTAGGCTAATTTGCCATAAAACAAACCCTCTTTGATTTTGGTCAAAGAGGGTTTGTGTAAAGAGCCGGTTATTTCAATAGCGATATAATTTGCGGAATAATGAGTACCGTAAACACCGATACAAAAATGGCAAACATATTAGCGCAAGCATTAAAAAATATAACACCGCCTCCGCTCCAATACATAACATATAAAAAAGCAGCCAGAAAGAGCCACACGGCCAAATTCCACCATCGGCTCACAATCCATTTGGATTTAGGCTCACAATCCTTACGTATTCGCTCATAAATCCAACCGCATATTACCGCAACAAGCAAATAGAACGCGGCTGTAAATCCATAGGAAAAATAAGTAAGGAAATTCATCGTCCGGAAAGATTGTTTATAAACCTCCGTCCAAGCAGGGTTAATACTAATCGGACTTGATACAAATGCCGAAAAAGCAATGATAACCCCCAAACAGATAATCCAAAAATAAGCCTTTTTAAAAAACTTATGAATTGGAAAAGACATTCCCACGGCAACAATGCCGGTTAACACTAAAGTAGCAATTAATTCTTTCATATAAAATAATATTAAGATTTATAACATAAGTATCTTTTTAATATACGATAAGCCAACAAAAGTAAATAAAAAACACATAACAAAAAAGCCTCCGATAAGGGAGGCTTTTTTCATTTAAGAATTTTAACAATTTTTCCGTTAACAGATTTGCCGTTGATTTTCAATATAACAACACTTTCTTCCTTCAAATAAAAAGGATATATCATCTCCACCGTAACCTGAAGTTTGTTTTCAGGTAACTCTTTAAAGGCCTCAAGTCCGGAAAGAAAAGAGTAGTTATACAAATCAGGAAAACAAGCAGAAGCCCTATCTTGTTGAAGAAGCTTTTTTGTTTCCTCGTCATTCTCCGTTTCAAAGGTAAATTTATTGCGGATGAGCTCTGGCGAATTTGTTGCAATACAAACGTTGTTAACATTATGCCTGAAGTGAACACCAACTTCTTTTTCAGCGCAAGCATCGTCAACAAGTTTTCTGTCAATAGATATTCCGATAATTAAGGTATCTTTAGGATAAAATTCGGATTTATTATAAATTTTTACTTTATCCCCGACCTTAACTTTCCCCAAAATAATTTTACCAAAAAGGATTCTGTTAAAAGTCCAATTCTGCTGTCCTTCATCTTTTAAAATAATTACAAACTTTTCCATAAGCGAATAATTTAATTGGTTTAACAATAATAGAAAGAATCTCTAAAAATCAAAGAACTTTCTATCATACCCAAACAAGGATGTAAACATTAATGTGCTATGTTGAATAATTAACTCTCGAATGATTAATAAAAAGCGGGTATGCATACAAATACATACCCGCCCAGAATACGACATAAAATACAACAATTCGATTGATGATTATAAAGGCAAAGAATAGCTTATTGTTAATTTAGAAGCTCTGTTTGAAATATCTATTTTTCGGATATTTTTCTTTCCAACATTCTCTTTTGCAACATCGCCTCTTTCGCATCTTCTGTCTGGCTTGCGGCAATTTTCCTATTCTTTTCAGTTATTTCACCGGTTCTGCTATCTCCTGTTTTGCCTAAATCATCCTTAGATAACCCAATTTCTTCAAGACCTGAAGATAGTGATTTGGCTTTAAATTCTAACGGATCAATATGGCTGTCTTTCTTTCTTTTTCTAAGCTCGGCAATCTTTTGTAAATTTTTATCGGCGTATTCAATTAAGCCTGTTTCAGGATTAAAGTCTAGTTCAGGAGTTTTCTTATCCTTTATATTAGAAGATTTATTTTCTGCATTATCTAATGATGGTAAACTAAATCCCCATCCGGTATTATTCAGAGCACTTCCTTCTGGAGTATCGCCGTTTCTATGCTGTTGGTCGGATTTTTGTCGTCCGAAATCATCCAGATTAAAGTTTGCAAAAGCACTAAAATCCGGTCTATTTTCCCTAAATGAGAAATTATCTTTTTTTCCGCCTTTAAATAATTTTTCCAGATTTTCAGAAGTCGGTTCAAAATATTTTATTCCGGGTTGTCCCGGATTATCGCTGTTAAAACCGCAATGCTCATAAAAAGAGCCGGCACCCCATGTGGCGTGCACGACGATGCGGCCTTCACATCCCATTTGTTGAGATAACTCATAGCATTTTTGCAATCCGGCTCGCCCATAACCGTTTCTTTGGAAGGTTCCAAAACCATCAATTTCTAAGACAGGCTTATCTTTCCAAGTCTCGGGACACTGAAACCCACTATATTGAGGGTGAATTGAAATATTACAAGTTCCAACCTTTGTATCCCCTTCAAACATATCATACGCAAACATATTGAGACTATCAAGATTATCAGCCATTTATATCCCTTTCATAATTTTTACTATATTCTATCATCTTATGAGCTAAAAGAAAACTAAAATGATTGCTTTTATTGGTCTTAGCCTCAAAAGTCCAAATACTCTTCTCAAAATTATCAATCGGACTAAATTTTATGATGATTTTAGAAAATAAGAAAGTTAAAACTTATCATAATAAAATTTTAATATTTTCAACCTAAGTTAAAATAGATGGTATAATCAGAGGGACACAATATGATTTTGTTTCGAGCTAAAAAAATAATTGTTAAGATTTGTTTTGCATTTCTTTTTTTCACCTCTTTTGTTGCAGCGGAACAAAAAGAACAAGATATTAATAAACAATATGAAAATATTGTAAAATATATAAAAGATAATCCCCAGCAAGCCATAAAAGACTTAAAAAAATTAGCAGATAAAAATAACTCTGCGGCTATCGAATATTTAATATTGCTTAGTATATATGAGCCTCAAAAAGTAAATACGCCAGAATTTGAGAAAATAGCTCATCGCTTACATACAGATGTTATGGCTCAATATGAAAAAGTTGTTCCTGATTCTCCGTTTTATAGAATGTATCAGCATAAAAATGAAGAGTTAATCAAGAATGATTATATGAAATGTTACAAAGATTTAAGTTGTTTAATAGAAGTAGGAGTGTTTAATTTTTCAAAATTTTTCAATATATGGAACCAGCAAAGTACAAATATGCGTTATGTTCCATGGAAAATTGTTGTCCCATGCAAAACAGCACAAAAACTGCATTTAACAGCTATTTTAGATAGTGCTGGTGGTGGTCACGGTGCAGAAACTTTAGATATTTCAGATTGCAGTCAGTATCCTCAATATGAATTTCCAGCAGATGTTGAAGAATATTATAACTATATTCAACGAGAACTCGAATTTTATAACCCAGGCTCAATACGTTATGTTTATATGGCAAAAAATATTTATGAAAATATTTTAAGCCATTATGATCCGGATTGGAACTTTGAGCGTCGTTATTATCCGGATCAAAAATATTTGCAAGCGTTGCCTCTTGAAGCATGGGCAATGGAATCATATCCGAATTATAAATATTTTGATGAAGTTATAAAACATGGAATAGGCTTTAATCAAGCTGTTGAGAAACTAACAAAACATTATGTAAAAACATTTCAGGTTCCTGAAGAAAAAGCTTACTCTTATGCTCGTTACACGATGATTCCAATGGCAGCTCAGAGCTCTGTTGTTGATAAAGACACATTGCGATACAAGATATTTTCAGGGGTTCCTGTTCAGGAAATTAAAACGTGGATTGAAAATAAGAAAATAAAAGGGGAAGTCTTTGCCGAACCTGAAACGCCACATCAAAAAGATGAAATCCTAATGGTAAGCATACATCGACCGGATGTATTGAAGATGTTGATTGAAACCTGCCCTAATAATAAAGAAAAATTGAATTGCATAGGCTTAAATACAAATGTCAATGCTAAAAATGAATTTGGCAAGACTGCTTTAATGTATGCTGCTCAGTATGGATTTATGGAGAGCGTAAAAATTTTACTCGAATCCGGAGCGGATATCAATGCTCAAACAAAGAAGGGAAATTTAGAAGATGATAATTGTTGGGATAATATTTGTATTGCAAACGGAGAGCGTACAGCCCTGATGTATGCCGTGCAAGAAGGACATCTGGATATAGCAAAATATCTGGTAGAAAAAGGGGCGGACATAAATCTGAAAGATTCAAAAGAAATGAGTGTTTATGATTATTTAAGCGGTAAAGCTCCATATTTTGGAAATATCAAGAGAGCTCCAACATCAATAGAAAAAGATTTTTATCCGCCAAAAAAATATGAAAATAAAAACGTAACATTAGAACAAGTGCAAGATTTTGTTGAATTCTTAGACAACCATGCAAAAGTCCGATAATTCTTTCAAAATCATCATTATAAAAATCTCAAAAATCGGACTAAATAAATGATTGTTTAAAAAGAACAAATCCGCCACTCGGGCGGAAATATCAAAAATGGTGCCGCTGGCAAGCTTGTGCGCGCGGCCAAGCCACGGCGCAAACCAAAAGGTTCTCGCTTCGCTCGCTCTCCTTCGCCAAACTTCGCTTGGCTCTGTCGCCGGACTTGCTTATGCCCCCGCAAGTCCGTCTCTGCAACATAACCATTAAAAAAGCCTCCGCAATGGGAGGCTTTTTTAATGGTGCGAGATACTATGCAATTATCGGACTAATTCTTATGATGATTTTAAGCTTTTGAGTAGAAAAATTGATATTTTCAAAGATTGTCTGAAAAATGAAATCATCTGACTGATGATAAATTTATATTGCGTCATGAAGAATGTGAGTATAAATATAAATTAAATAAATTTTCTTTAATTTATCCTTGCAATTACATTGAAATGCAGGCAAAGAGCCTAATTAAATATGCACCAATTTATGTGCCAAAATAATTTTAGAGGAGCTATGATGAAAAACATCCTAGAGAAAATCGCTGATTGGATAACGAAATGTACAGAAAAATATAACACAGGAGCTTTACTAATTTTTATTATTTTTTATATACTGGTTTTAGGTCTATATGGCTGTTTTTTTGATTCTATTGAAACTTTTTTTAGCATATTTATTAACCCCGTATTTGTTTTTGGTATGCCTTATTTAGTTTTAGATTATTTACGTTACAAAGAATTAACAAAAATATATAAAAATTATACGTTAGAACAGTTTATCAAAGTATATGAAAATGCTTCTTATTTTGCTTATTGGAAAAAAGATTATAGTCCAAGTGAGGATTGGCTTGAACTAAATACTCTTGCAAAAAATATGCTATCATTAAGTCGTTATTATACCCATACGGAAGATTTAAAAAATAAAGGAATAACAATAGATAAGTTTATAAAAGAAAAATATTGGTGTAAATTTAAATTTGATTTTTTCTTGCCAACTGAGTCGGGGACATTTTACTATATATTATTTTTAGGAGTTAGCTTTCAATTATCTTGGTGGGGAATAATTCCAATGGAGGAAGAATGAATACAAAATATTTACCATATTTATTGCTTCTCCTTATTGCCGGTGCTTTCTGTGATATGCCCTACGGATATTATCAATTTTTGAGAATATCAATTTTTATTGCTTCGTTATACTATCTTTTATGCGGCTTTGAAACATCTATAAAATTCGGTTGGATAATTTTTGCTATCCTATATAATCCGATTATCCCCTTATATTTTAAGCGTAATAATTGGGAAATTATCAATATTGCAACAGTAGTTTTTATTCTGCTTTGGATTTATAATACAAAAAAACAGACCAAGAAAAAGCTACATTGATGTATAAAAAATGTTTCTTTTCAAACTTACGCACAGGTTGAGTTTTTACAGCTCCAATTTGATGAATAACACGACAATATAAATGTGAGAGTTCATCAATTATATAGTATTAAATGAATGAGAGATGAAGATTTATGTCTTTGTCTCTTTATTTTAATATCGCGGAAATAGCTACAAATGTAGGAAAATTCTTAAAAAGTCCGATTATTTCTGAAAAAAGAGACATTTTGAAATTAATATTATCGGACTGCAAAACTGAAGGAAAAAATATAGCGTTTTCAATAGTTAAGCCATTTAATGAACTACTAAAAACGCCTGAAACTGATAAATGGTGCCGCTGGCAAGCTTGTGCGCGCGGCCAAAGCCACCGCGCAAACCAAAGGTTCTCGCTTCGCTCGCTCTCCTTCGCCAAACTTCGCTTGGCTCTGTCGCCGGACTTGCTTATGCCCCCGC
>CALXVR010000026.1 GCA_944392155.1 uncultured Alphaproteobacteria bacterium
TATTAATGCCTTACAGACTACCCCCATTTTAATGGGGGTTGAATGCTCACGACGACGATGCTATAAGAAGGTATGGAAGTCGTACAAGGTCAACATAGTGTTTATCGTTTAAGTTACCACATAGTTTGGGTGTGTAAGTATCGTCGTCGTGTCCTAAAGCCTGGCGTCGTAGATTATATAAAGAAATTATTACCCAAGCTACTAAGAAGTATCCCCGGATGTGAGATAGAGAAGATTGGCTTTGATAAAGACCATATTCATTTTGTGATGACAATTCCACCAAGGTATGCAATAGCCGATGTAATGGCTAAATTGAAAAGCCAATCTTCCTCGCAAATAAGAGCCAAGTTTACTTGGCTCAGCAAAGTATATTTTAAGGAAAATGTATTTTGGTCACGGGGATACTTCGTCAGTAGCGTTGGCTTAGATGAAGATAAAATTAAACATTATGTAGAATTTCAAGGACGACAGGATTTAGGTCAGCTCCGTTTGGAGCTGTAAGGAAAAGGCACCTGAAGGTGCCTTTTCTATAGAACCCCCAGTTTACTGGGGGATATCTATTCTTTCAAAGTCTAAAAATACCGGTTTTCTTCCTTCTCGGATGGCTTTGCGCTGGTATTTTGTTTCAACCCAGTCGGAAGGCTCATGTTTCCAATCGTTGCCGCAAGTGGCTGTCCAGCGAAAATCAGGGCAATCATGTAATTGATGTAATGTCCAACTTTTATATACCTTATGGTCAGTGGCAACTCTTAGAATTCCGCCTTTTTTTAAGATGCGGGCCAGTTCTTTTAAGTTGTCCGGATTGATGAACCTGCGTGAAGCGTGGCGTTTTTTAGGCCATGGATCCGGAAACAAAACAAAAACTTTATCCAAAAAGCCATCCGGAATGCGCGGAAAAAGCAAACGCATGTCATCGTCATAAACGCGGATATTGTCTTCTCTGTCGGCACTTAAACTGATATCTTCGGGCAAATTACTACCCTCTTTGATGCCGGTTATTAAGCTCAGCAAATTGGCAACGCCGTTTTGGAAAACCTCTGCGCCGATGAAGCCAATATTCGGATTGTTTTTAGCTTGTCCGGCCAAGTGTTCTCCGTTGCCAAAACCGATTTCCAGATAAACTTTTTCCACTTTTTTGCCAAACATGGTTTCTTTATCAAAAGCACAATCGTCTTTTAGTCGGACTTTGGGTAAAAAAGCATCCAGCAAAGTGGTCTTTGCTTTGCGAATGATACGTCCTTTGCGACGTCCGAAGAATTTTGGTTTTTCGCTTAAAAGCATTTTGCCAACTCCTTGCTTAAATCTGTTTTTTCCCATGAAAAAGCACCATTCTTTTGTGGGGTGCGTCCAAAATGACCATAGGCTGCCGTCGGACTGTAAATCGGGCGACGAAGGTTGAGATGCTTAATGATTCCTTGGGGGGTTAAATCTACCATTTCTCTTAAAAATTTTAGAATTTTTTGTTCGTCTACTTTGGCTGTGTGATTACAGTTGATGTAAAATGACAAAGGCTCTGCTACGCCAATGGCATAAGATAATTGCAACAAGCATTCTTCAGCCAGACCCGCTGCGACTACATTCTTGGCAAGGTAGCGTAGAATATAAGCCGCGGAGCGGTCTACTTTTGTGGCGTCTTTGCCGGAAAAAGCGCCGCCACCGTGTGGCGCGTAGCCGCCGTAATTGTCTACGATGATTTTTCGACCGGTCAATCCAGTATCTCCGTCGGGGCCTCCGATGACAAAACGTCCCGTGGGGTTAATCAGGATATCTTTTCTTTTAGGCATCCAGCCTTGTGGTAAATTTCTTTCAATGATTTTTTCAGCAATATCGCGAACATCGTTTTGAGAAAGTTTTTCCGAATGTTGGGTGGACAAGACAATTTTAGCAATGCCTATCGGTTTGCCGTTTTCATATTCTATAGTTACTTGGCTCTTGGCATCAGGTTCTATGCCTTTGATTTCGCCTTTGTGTCTGGCTTCGCTTAAGTCTTGTAAGATTTTGTTGGCTAAATGAATCGCCAAAGGCATATAATCGCTGTTAAAGCCATCTTCTTTTTTTGCATAACCAAACATGATGCCTTGATCTCCGGCACCGTTATTGTCTACGCCAAGAGCGATATCGGCAGACTGGTGATGGAGAAGATTTTCGATGTTTACGGTTTGCCAACTAAAGCCTTTTTGGTCATAGCCTATTTTTTGAATGGCAAATCTTACGTTTTCTTCTATTTCAGCTTGGCTTATGTATGCATTGCAACTGGTTTCTCCGGCAATAATCACACGATTAGTTGTTGCCATGGTTTCAATGGCGGTGCGTGCGTTGGCATCTTTACCGATAAAAAGGTCTACCAAGGTATCTGAAATGCTATCGCATACTTTGTCCGGATGTCCTTCCGAAACAGATTCTGATGTGAAGAGATATTTCATTTTATCCTCTATGTTTAGTTTTGTCGTAAGTATAAAAAAAAGCCGGCTAAAAGCCAGCTTTTTTAATTATATATGCAGAAGATTATTTGTTGTTTTCCTCTTCCTCGTCATTATGATTGTTGTATGTTGTTTTAGACATAGCAATAATCAAATCAAACATGCATTTTGCTGCTTTGCGGTTCGGAATCTTGTAATAGGCTTTAACCAGCTCTATTGTTTCCTGACGATGCATCGGGTCTAAGTCAATGTCCTCAGCGTCTTCGGCGAGAGCCAAAGGCGTGCTGTCAGGTAAAGAAAACATGCGCGGACTTTGGTTGGCAACTTCTTTATCCATATCTTCATAGAAGAAGCCGATAGGAACTTCCAGAACTTTGCCGATATCCCATAAGCGGCTAGCTCCGACACGATTCATGCCACGTTCATATTTTTGAACCTGTTGAAATGTTAAACCGAGCAGAGAAGCTAATTTTTCCTGACTTAAGCCAAGTAAGGTACGCCGTAAACGAATCCTGTTTCCAACATGTACGTCAATCGGATTTGGTTCGCCATCAGGAGTTCTTCCTCGGCTGGATTTTTTAAAGTTATCTGCAGTCATTGTTCGTTCCTTTTTATTAGTCTATTACCTAATAAATAGGAGGTAATGCAATTTTCGTCAACTGATTTTTTATATAATATTTTATATTCAAAAAGACGAAAATAAGCTATCTCTCATAAGCCTTAAATTTCAAAAGGTTAGCGCCTGAGCCTTAGAATCAAAAGTGCAAGCAGAATATTAACAAGGCATAATGTAAGAGGAATCTTATTACCGTATTTTCCGTATAGAGTCGGTATTGTAAGTTGTTTCGGAAGAGGTGCGTCCAATATATTTTTTTGGTTGAGGGGCAGGGAGGCTGTTATTTTTCCCGTGGGGGCAATAATTGCGCTGATGCCTGTGTTGGCAGCGCGGATAATGGTTATGCCTTCTTCCGTTGCTCTTAGTTGGGTGCTGACTAAGTGTTGGCGAGGTCCGGAACTGTCTCCGTACCAACCATCGTTGGTCAGATTTATTAAAAATTGCGGCTTGTTTGAAGGGTTAATAATTTGTGCCGGAAATATAATCTCATAGCAGATGAGGGCGCCGAACGAGGGATAATTTTTTAGATGAAAAATTTTGTGAGCTTTACCTGATTTGAAATCGGAAACGGTTTGAGTTATCGGTTTTATCCAGTTCGGCAAAAATTTTCGTAACGGTAAATATTCACCAAAAGGAACAAGGTGGCTTTTATCATAAAAATCTATAATTTCTCCTTGTTTGTTCAGAATGAACATGGAGTTCAGCGGATGATAGTCATAAGCATTTTCGAATTCGTATCTGACTAAACCCGTAACCAGGTAGCCTTTGGGCGGGACAGCTTCGGTTATCAGCTCCCGATATTGGGTGGCGATGTCCAGAGGGTAGGGGGTGGCTGTTTCGCCCCAGATGACGAAATCTATGTTATCCAGAGGTTGGGATTTGCTCAAACGGATATATTCCAGAAAATTATTTTCCAGAGATGCTTTATTCCATTTCATTGTTTGTGGAATGCTTGGTTGAACAATTCGGATGTTTATGGCGGAGGTTTCATCGGAAACGGTTTTGATTCTCCATGTGCCAAAAGCATATATGAAAGCACTTATCACAAAAATGGCGGTTACAGAAAAAAACATAGATTTTTTGTTGCGGTAGATAAGTGTTAAAGCAGGCGCGGAAGCGGCAAGTAAAACTAACAGAGACAGTCCGTAAGTGCCAAAGACCGAGGCCATTTGTATGGTTTGGGGACTGAATGCTAAAACCGAACCCAGCAAATTCCACGGAAAACCGGTTAGGATAAAGCTGCGTATCCATTCAAAAATTACCCAGAAAGAGGCAAAACCCAACCATTGAGCATAGGGCTTTTTCAGGTAATATACACAGTAAGCCGGAATACCTGTAAATAAACCAAAAAATGCTCCGGAAGCAAATAAGGTTATCGGATAGAGCCAACCAAAAGCAGCAATATCTATCAGTAAGGCGTTGCCTACCCAAGAAAAACCGCATGCGAACCAACCGAAGCCAAACCAATAACCATAAGCGAAGGCTTGTTTTCTGGATGTTGCTTTGCTGAGGCATAACAACAACCAGCTAAAGGTTATGAAAAGTAGAGGGAAAATATAATATGGCGGTAAGGCCAGAACGCTTAAGGCTCCGGCCGCCAAACATGAAATTTTTTTATATGTAGCCAGCTTATTAAGCATTTGCGGCTTCTTGTTTGTCCTCTTTGGGTATGACGATCATTACTTTTTTGATGCGTCGCGGGTCTACTTCCAAAATGCGGAATTTGATGCCGTTCGGACCATCAATGGTTTCGCCTCTTGTCGGAATTCGTTGAGCTAAGTGAAAAACATATCCGCCTAAAGTATCAATTTCCATTTCATCGCAATCAATGTATTCGCTCAGATCTAAATTAGCGGCTTCTTTAATTTCATCTAATTCAGCTCTGGCATCAGCAATGACCAAGCCTTCGTCTTGGAGCATGATAACATGTTGCTCTTCTGAGTCGTATTCGTCTTCAATGTCGCCAACGATTTCTTCCAATAAGTCTTCAATCGTTACCAAGCCGTCAACTCCGCCATATTCATCAACAACCATTGCCATATGAACTTTGTTGGCCTGCATATCTCGCAGTAAATCTAATACTCTCATTGACGGAGAAACAAATTTGACTTCCCGATTAACAATAGTTTCAACTTTGACATTGTCCTCATTTTTGAGCAAGCATTTGGCTAGGTCTATGATGTGGACGATGCCTAAAATATCATCAAGAGAATCTCCGTAAATCGGAATGCGGGAATGCCCTTTGGTTACCATAAGTTCTGCGAGTTCTTTGACTGTTCCGCTTTTATGAAAAGCAATGATGTTAGCCCGCGGAATCATGGCATGGCAACATTTTTTGTCCTTGAGGTATAAAATATTGTTAAGCAATAACTGTTCATGTTCACTGAAAGGGCATTCGCCTTCGGAATTTGCTTCTTCTATTAAATCTTCAATGGTTTCGCGAACGGTTTCTAATTGTTTGCGCGTAAAATGACATTTAAGTTTGTGCCAAATTGATTCTTTATGATTCTCATCAGTCATGATTATTTATTAATCTCCATAGGGATTTTTGATATTTAAGTTTTTAAGGATGTTGATTTCAAAGTCTTCCATATATTCGGCTTCATCATCTTCTATATGGTCAAACCCAAGAAGGTGCAGAATACCATGGGTAAAGAGATGGCAGAAGTGATCTTGCAACGATATTCCCTTTTCCTTGGCTTCGCGCTGCATCGTTTCAAGCGCTATGATGATGTCGCCTGCTTCTATATCCTCAAAAAGTTCGATGTTTTTGTCAAAGTCAGGATCATCAATGGCGGCAAAAGAAAGGACATTGGTGGGTTTATCCATTCCCCTGAAATCGCGATTTAGGGTATGGACTTCATCGTCATTGCTTAAACAGAGATTGAAATTGACGGTTTTTCCCATCTGTAAAAAGTCAATTTCTTCGTGAGCATTAACGTAATCCAAGGCGGCAATAAGCACCTGATTAGCCAAATTTTGCAAATCAGGAATTTCTGTTTCCCAGCCGGGTTCGTTTAAGGTGATGGCAAGATTGGTTTTAGTCATAGCCGTGTTGTTTTTTACCTTTCTCTTCATAAGCTTTTACGATTTTTGCAACCAAGCCGTGGCGGACAACATCATTGGCGCTGAAAGTTACGGAGCTGATACTGTTAACATTTTCCAAAGTATCTAATGCGTCTTTTAGGCCGGAGATGGTGCCGCGCGGGAGGTCGACCTGACTTAAGTCGCCGTTAACGACCATGCGTGAGTTTTCGCCTAAACGGGTTAAGAACATCTTCATTTGCATCGGGGTGGTGTTTTGAGCCTCATCTAAGATAACAAAAGCGTTTGATAAGGTACGACCGCGCATGAAAGCCAGCGGGGCAATCTCAATTTCGCCGATGGCTAATTTCTTGTCAACTTGTTCGGCCGGCAGCATTTCATATAAAGCATCATACAGCGGGCGCAAATAGGGGTCTACTTTGTCTTTTAAATCACCAGGCAGAAAACCTAAGTTCTCTCCTGCCTCAACCGCCGGACGAGACAAAATAATCTTGTCTATTTTACCTTCGAGCATCATGGAAACAGCCAAGGCAACGGCCAGATAAGTTTTACCCGTACCGGCAGGGCCTAAGCCAAAGACCAGCTCATTTTTCATCATTTCCTGAATGTATTTTGCTTGGGTGGCCGAACGCGGATAAATATGGCGTTTTTTAGTTTTTAAGACAATGTCATTGAGATTTTGCTCGTCAATCTTGGCTGGGCCTTCGTCGCTCATACGAACTGCGGCTTTAACCTCTTGCTCGCCAATTTCGATGCCTTTGCTGACCTTGTTGTACAATAGGTCGATAGCCGTTTTGGCTTGTTCTACGGCGTCATCGTTGCCTTTTATGTTTATTTGGTTGCCGAAAGAACTTATTTCCACACCCAAGAGTTGCTCAATTAGTCTCAGGTTTGAGTCAGAAACACCGACCAACTGTTGAACGAGTTGGTTGTTGTAGAGTTCAAAATTTACTTCAGCCATGGTCTTCTCCTTTGTTGTTGTTTGGTCAGACTGGTTCACCGCTGAGCGAGTTGGTCGTTACGTCGGTTACTCTGACATTGACTATTTTATTTAAGTTTTCCTTGGGTAAGTTTGCATGCAGGTTTTGCATATAAGGTGTTCTTCCGATAAGCTGTCCGGCATGGCGACCCTTGGTTTCAAATAATACGGGCATTATTTTACCCAAACATTCTTTATTAAACTTTAACTGATATGAAAATAGCAAGTCTTGCAAAATTTCCAACCGTTCTTTTTTGACTTTTTCTTCTACCTGATTGGGCATGATGGCGGCCGGAGTTCCTGGGCGGCGGCTGTATTTGAAAGAAAAAGCCTGAATGTATTTAACTTTGTTAACAACATCTAAAGTGGCTTTGAAATCTTCATCCGTTTCTCCGGGGAAGCCGACGATAAAGTCAGAAGACATCCGTAAGTCAGGGTTGGCTTGCTGCAATTTTTCTACAATTCTTAAATAATCCGAAGAATTGTGTCGACGGTTCATTGCTTTAAGGATTTTATCCGAACCGGATTGTATCGGTAAATGCAGATAAGGCATGAGCTTCGGTAAATCCTTATGGCAGGCGATGAGGTCATCATCAACATCTGCCGGATAGGAGGTGGTATAGCGAAGCCGCTCCAAACCGTCAATCTCGGAAATGCGGCGGAGAAGGTAGGCTAAATTGCGCTCTTTGCCGTTTTCATCTTCGCCGTGGTAAGAGTTAACATTTTGACCAAGCAAGTTGATTTCGACGCTGCCGGTTTCAACCAGGTGACGAGCTTCCTTCAAAACCTCGGCGACAGGGCGAGAATATTCTACACCGCGGGTGTAGGGGACAACGCAATAGGTGCAGAAGTTGTTGCAACCTTCTTGAACGGCCAGATAAGATAATCCGCCTTCGGCTTTGTTCTCGGGCAGAAAATCAAATTTGGCAATGGCGGGAAACTCGGTATCAATGATGCTGATGCCGCGTTTTCTGGCGACTTTTGCTAAAATTTCGGGGAGACGGTGGTAAGTTAGCGGTCCTGTGGCAAAATCAACGAAGGGGGCGCGCTTGGCAATCTCTTTATCTTCGGCTTGCACAACGCATCCGACAACGCCGATAACGGTGTCTTTTCCTTCCGCGGAGCGCTCTTGTTTGATAAGGTTAATACGACCTAAGTCTGAAAAAACTTTTTCTGCGGCTTTTTCTCTGATATGACAGGTGTTCAAAATGACCAAGTCTGCTGATTTGAGTGTTGCAGCTTCTTCGTAACCCAAATTTTTCAAAATAGCGGCGATGCGTTGTGAATCATAAACGTTCATTTGGCAGCCGAAAGTTTTAATATAATATTTTTTTACCACGTTTTTCTCTATATCCAAAATTTATCTTTATCTATCAGTTTAGGTTAATGTGTTATCTTTTTCAACGAATTTTTAGCAGTTTTCACGTTTTCTATGTGTTTATTTTGTCTTTTGGGTGTTTTTTGTTGCGTGCTGACTAAATATCTAGTATTATTTGCACAAATAATCGTTATGAGAAAAACATATGTCGGAGTTTAAAATGGAGCAAGATATGGAAGTTTTATCAAAACTCAATGAAGACCAAAAAGTGGCTTTTATGAAGGCTTTTTCTCGTTTGGCCGCAGCTGACGGACATTTGGACGAAGATGAGTTGGTTTTTATTCGGAAAATGGCAAAAATTTATGGTATCTCTGAAAAGCGCGTGGATGAAATTTTGAAGATTGATAATGATGATGAAGTGGTAAATGCCGTTAAAATTATCGATAATCGGCGTGCGGCTTTGGAGCTGATTAAAGAAATGTGCATTTTAGCTCATGCCGATGATGAACTCTCTGATGAAGAAACCTTGCTTATAGGTCGTGTCGGGCAGGCTATGGGAATTGAGCTTGAAAAGATTGAGCAAATCAGTAATTGGATTATTGATCGGATTATTTGGCTTGAGCAAGCTAAAATTATTTTTGAGGAAGTGAAATAGCTTTTGGAGGCTGTTATGTTTGAACAACCGCAAAATTCTGAAAAATTAGAGCATTTGCGCCGTATGAAAAGAGCAATTAATACGGGGCTTACTGATTTGGATGTCAGCCAGCATACACGAGGGCGTTCGCCGCAAGATATTATCAGCAAAGCCGTGCAGAATCGTTTTAGAGTCAGCAAGGAAGAGGGAGATATCTTGGCTCGCCAGATGACTTTGGCTCCCAAGGATATTAAACTTAAGGTCGGGAATCAGGATTTACGTGTTGATGAAATGCAACACCAGATTGCGATGGATGTCGGAGAAGATTTGCAGTTTATGTTGGCTGATTCTTATGAACAGATTAATTCTGAAAGTACGTCAAGTCGAGAATATTATCGTTGGATTGAAGAAACAGAAGACATTGTTAAGCACATGAATGATGGTTTTGTTTCTCATGATGATTTGAAAGAGCGTAATGATTTCTTGGACATGTCGTATCAGCGAGAGATGGAATTGATGGTTTGTATTTCTCTCTATCAGAACAGTGTCTTTAAGGGAGCGAAAGAAAAATTTAATGAGCTTTCTTATAAGTTAATGAAGCTTCGCCAGATGCGCAGTATGATTAAGCAGACAACGAAAGATCAAGCAGACAGAAAAGTTGAGCGAGAGGAATATGAAAAAGCCTTAGAATATTATCGTGCTTTGAAGGAGCTGAAAGAACATGATTTATATTGGAATTTGCCGGAGAGTACGCTGCAAAATTTGGGAAAAAGTGCTTATGCGGCAGGTATAAATCATGGTTATGATGATAATGGCTATGGTGTTTCTCATGTAAAAGATAAGGACTTACAGCCTAATTATGTTTGGTATGATTGGCTTCGAGAGCAGATGGTACGTTCAATGTCTGCAAATCAGTATCAAACTCAATATGACCATAGTATGGGCGAGATGCTGATGCTTAAACGTATGGGAAATGAAAACAGACAGACAAGAGAGAGTTTGGCTGCGCATATTGAAAGATTGAGCGGGCGCAGACCTCCGCTAAAAGATGTGCCTGAGTACAATTATTCTGAGGTTAGAAAACGCGCTTTTGATATGTCGCGCTTTCGTGAACTGCAAGGAAGAGAACTCTAAAACTTCTTGTGGCGAAAGTTTATATTGATGTAGACAAAGCCAAAAATAGTTATTATTTTAATGTTTGAATGTTTTAAATTTGTAAGGAGTTTTTTCTATGGGTGTTTTGTTGGAGCCTTTTTTCTACATCATTGCTCTGGTGGTCGACATCTATTTTAAGATTGTTGTGGTTGAGGTTGTTTTACATTGGTTGATTCATTTCAAAATCTTGGAAGCAAACAATAAGTATGCTCAAAAGACTATGGAGATTTTGGAAAAGGCTACGGAGCCGGTTTATGCTAAAATTCGCAGCAAAATTCCTCCGGTTTCCGGTTTCGATTTCTCTCCTTTTGTTTTGTTGTTGATTTTGTTATTTATCGGACGTTTGGTTTACAGACTTTCCGAAATGGTTTTGTAAAAGTTTGTTTTATTTACTATAAGGTCGGGACGAGAGTTCGGCAAAGTGTTTACTGATAAATAACAGCCGTTTCTCGTCCTTGTTTTTTATAAGATTTTTTTGAGAGTTAGCTGTATTGTTTTTTGACGAAAAAGACGGTCATATTGTTCTTAGGGTTAGACTTACACCGAATTCGGCATCTTGCACCATCAGAGGAGTGTTTGCCGATGCTGAGGGGCAGGAATTTCTTAAAATTAATGTTGTTTCTGTGCCGGAAAAGGGAAAGGCTAATCAGGAGCTGATAAAATTTTTGAGCAAAATGTTTAAAATTCCTAAAAGTGAAATTAGTTTAATCAGCGGAGAGACAGACAGATTTAAAAAACTTTTGTTGCCGCTTTCGGAAAAGTTAAAGTCAGAATTGGAAGGGATAGTTGATGGTGGCGAATCTGATTAAAGGTAAGGAAATTGCTTTGGCATTGCGTGAAAAGCTAGGGCAAGAAATTGCGTCTCGTGGGGATAGACCTCATTTAGCCGTGATTTTGGTTGGAGATGACGAAGCTAGTCTGATTTATGACAGAAACAAGCAAAAAGCAGCTATAGCTGCCGGAATGGATTGCGATCTTCATCATTTGCCTGAAGAGACCTCAGAGGCAGAGGTGTTGGCTTTGATTGAAAGATTAAATGAAGATAAAAATATTCATGGTGTTATGGTGCAATTGCCTTTGCCCAAGCATATTGATTCCAGAAATGTTATTGAACACATCAAACCAGAGAAAGATGTAGATGGTTTTACGCCGCAAAATGCGGGTTTGCTTTCGGTTAAAGATGAACGTGCCATTGTTTCGGCAACACCGGCAGGCATCTTGTATTTATTGAAAACCGTGCATCCGAGTTTGGCCGGGATGCATGCTGTTATTATCGGTCGTTCTAATATTGTCGGAAAACCGTTGGCCGCGTTGCTTCTGAATAACGATTGTACGGTCACCGTGGTTCATTCCAAGACGCATAATTTGCCTGAAATTACAAAACAAGCCGATATTTTGATTGCAGCCTGTGGAAAGGCAAAAATGGTAAAGGCTGATTGGGTTAAAGAAGGCGCAACGGTTATTGATGTCGGAATTAACCGGATTGACGGAAAGCTTTGCGGCGATGTGGATTTTGATGAGGTTGTCAATAAGGCTGGCCATATAACACCTGTTCCCGGAGGGGTTGGACCAATGACTATTGCGATGTTGCTTGAAAATACATATCAGGCTTATCGGCAAAGTAAAGCTTAGACGGAGATTGTTTATGAATATGAGAAAAGCCGGAAAAGTTTTTATACTTGATGACGACTTGCTCTTTTTGGAACTTTGCAAGAGTTTTCTAGAAGCTCGCGGATTTAAGGTTTTTGCCGCGGACAAGGTTGATAAGTTTTTGCAACATATGCAGACAGAAACACCTGATGTGGTCGTTTTGGATATTAATATGCCGGAAGCCAGTGGTTGGGACGTTTTGCACTTGTTGCGTAAGATATTTAAAACTTATGTGCCGGTGATTTTGACTACAGTAGAGGCGGATAAAGAACTGGCGGCAGCAAAGGGAATTGCTCATTATTTTTCAAAGCCTGTTGATTTATCTCGTTTTGCCGAAATTATCGGAGCTTATTGTGAGGGTGGAAAAAAACATGATGTTTTGATGATTGAGGATTATCGTCCGTTTGAATTGCCGTGGCGTGAAGATGTCAGAAGCAAAGGCTGGAGTTGTTTTGGGGTGTGTGATTTTTTTGCTGCCGAGCTTTATTTGCAAAAAAATTCGCCAAAAGTTGTTTGTGTCGGAACATCTCAAGAACGCTTTGATAAGTTTAGAGATAAATTGGAACATCCTAAGGTTATTTATGTGGAAAATAGGCAGGAAATTGAAAAATTAGCTTTGCATCTTGAATAATTCTGTTATCATCAAATAGATTTGTTGAAAAGGATAAAGAATGTTATTGCGTAAAGTATCAGATTATTTCCATGCCTTGGTTAAAGCGACTTATGATTATATGATTAATTTGGCATCGCGTCCGAATGCGATGTATTTTTTGTTTGCGGTGGCTTTTATTGAAAGCTCATTTTTCCCTATTCCGCCTGATGTTATGCTTATTCCGATGGTCTTGGCTACACCAGCAAAAGCATGGCGAATCGCGACGGTCACCACAATTGCCAGTGTGCTTGGTGGTGCTTTCGGTTATGCTATAGGTGTGTTTTTCTTTGATTTGATTGCTCGTCCGATTTTGACATTCTATGGTTATATGCACCAGTTTGATGTATTTAAGGAATATTATCATGAGTGGGGCGCTTGGATTGTCTTTGGTGCGGGGGTTACGCCTTTCCCGTATAAGGTTATTACAATAGCCAGTGGTGTAGTGCATTTGGATTTTGTTGTCTTTATGTTGGCATCCGTTGTGGCTCGTGGCTTTAGATTTTATTTAGTAGCTTGGCTTTTGAAAAAGTTTGGCGAGCCGATGAAAGATTATATTGAGAAAAATCTCGGAATGCTGTCTATTTTGTTTATGGCTTTGCTTGTGGGCGGCTTTGCTTGTATTAAGTTCTTTTAAAGCAAAAAAAACCCGCTTGGCGGGTTTTTTTTTATTCTTTGTGGCGGAAAGTAATACGTCCTTTGGTTAAGTCGTATGGGGTCATCTCAATATCGACTTTATCTCCAACCATAACACGGATGCGAAACTTGCGCATTTTTCCGGCAGTGTGAGCCAGAATTTCAACGCCGTTTTCCAATCTTACCCGAAACATGGCATTAGGCAATTTTTCGATGACATCGCCGGTAAGTTCAAGAAGTTCTTCTTTACTCATAAAATTTTCCTTTTGTTAATTTTTTTTATTTGTATAAACCTTAATTTCTATTTTGGCAAATTATTTCTTTTCGGAAGATGGAATTTTTATGGTAAAACAGGTGCCTTCGTTTTCTTTACTGGTTACATTGATGGTTGCTCGGAAGTTTTCTATAATAGATTTTACGATAGAAAGACCTAAGCCGGTACCTTGTCCTCGAGTTAAGTTTCCGCCATCGGAATAAAAGGGTTCGAATATGCGGTTTAGTTTGTTTTTAGGGATACCGATACCATTATCTGATATTTTTATTTCCACGTTGTCTTTTTTGTCTTTTATTTCAATCTTCAGATTGCCACCTTTGGGCATTGCTTTGAACGCATTTTGAATTAAATTTATCAAAGCCATTTTAAAGTCGCTTTCCGAGCCGATAATAGTGACGTCATTTTGTGGATGCGTAAATTTTATTTCAACACCATTATGTTTTGCTTCATAGTCCAGCAAGGCAAGAACATCATTGATGACGGAAATACAATTTATTTTTTGATTTGTTTCTGAAGAGAATTGTGCCAGCTTAAGTAATCTTTCCGGTACTTCGATACAAATATTAAGTTCATCGTTAATGAGAGAAAGGTATTTTTTTTCTTCGCTTTTATCTTTCGGGTCTTGGTGGAATTTATTTAAAAGTCCCTCTATGATAATACGGATTGAACCTAAGTGGTTTTTCATTTCATGAGCGACGGATGTTGCTAAAAATCCGAGAGAGGATAGTTTTTGTTGGTGTGAAAAACGAATATCTTCACTTAAATCTCGGATGGCTTCAACAATGTATGATTTTTCACCATTGATAAACAAAGGCGCGGCATTGATTGCCAAATGTCTATTGGGTTCGTTTGAGAATTGTTGAATAACTTTAACATTTGTTGCTCCATTTTGCATAATTTCATGCAGCGGGCAAGTAAACATACTGGCTGAGCAAGGTGTGTTTCTTTTTTGTGAAGAGAAATAACACTTTTGGCCTATGCAATTTTTGTTTGTTCCGATTTGTTTATAATATTCTTTGTTTGCGGCAATAATATTTCCATCTTTGTCAATGACTCTGATGCCATCAGGAATTCCGTCAATAATAGATTGAAGAAAAGCTTCTTGATTCTTGATTTGGCGGAAACTGTCTTGGATGTTGTTAAGCATTTGGTTGAATGTTGAAGATAAGTCATCAAGCTCGTCGTGGAAAAAGTGACGTTTATTGATGTCTACTCGACTGTCATAATTTCCGGATGATACCAGACAGCTGACGGCAACCAGTTTGTTAATCGGTGTTAATACAAGTCTACGCATCAAGAAGCCGATAAGTATCATGGATAAAATGATGAGAAAAGAACTTGCCAGAACCAGGCGAATACCTTCTGTAATGGCTTGGTATCTTTCATCATAGTTTTGAACCATTTGAGTAGCTCGTTGTTGTTCTAAACTAAGTTCTGCTTGTTTTTCTTTAAGATTGTTTTCGTCTTTTGTGGCGATATTTGGTGAAAAATTTTCTGTGATTTTTTCGTTGTTGATTAATTTGTTAATGTCTTTTCGTAAATTGATGTTTTCGTATAAAAGTTCTATGTATTGTTGGTTGCGCAAAATGGTTGACTTTTGTTCTTCTTGAATCTTGCTTCCATATACAATGTAGAAGGTGTATACAAAAATGACAGCCATAAAAATGAAGAACAAGCTCAGAGTGTAAATGAATTTTTTATTTAGGCTGAAAAACATTTTTTTACTTTCCCTTTGAAACTTTTAATTTATTATGAGATTTTAGTGCTTATTTAATAAAATGGCAATAAGATAGAAAAATAGGCACAAGGTTTTGGAAGAAACAGATTATGAATGATAGGATAAAAAATATTCTTGACGGCTATACTTTTTCATCGGAGCAAGAGCAGGCATTGTATTCGTGGAATGATGAAAATGTTGCCTTTATTAAAAGTGATGTTTATGAAGGTAAAAACATGTGGTTAATTTATGCTGCGGACGGAACAAAGATTGCGGCAACGGATAATCGTGATTTTGCTTTTATTGTAGCAAAGCAGAATGATTTACTTCCCTTGAGTGTTCATTAGATTGAAAAAAAAGCCGGTTTCAAACCGGCTTTTTTTTAGTTGTTTAGAACAGCATAAATTTCTTCACAGCTGTTTATTTGTCTCAATTTTTCACAAGTGTTTTCGTCTTTTAAAATGCGAGATATTTGAGCCAGAGCCGTTAAATGGTCTGCTCCGCTGCCTTCAGGTGAAAGCAGCAGAAAAACCAGATCAACAGGTTTGTTGTCAACGGCTTCAAAATCTACCGGAGTATTTAGTTTGGCAAACAAACCATATACTTTATCTAACTCCGGAATTCTGCCGTGCGGAAGGGCCGTGCCTCCGCCAAATCCTGTGGAACCTAAGTTTTCGCGCTCTAAGACGATGTCAAAAATTGTTCTTTCGTTAATGCCCGTGAGCTCTGCCGCTTTGCTCGCCAGTTCTTGCAAAAGTTGTCTTTTGGAATTGGCTTTTAGGCCCAAAACAACATTTTTCTCGGTCATTATGTCAGAGATTTTCATTAATTTTTAGCCTTTTGTAGTTGAAACTAGTTGTCTGCTTTAGGTTCAACCCAGCCGATGTTGCCGTCCTTGCGGCGATATACCATGCTGATGTGGTTGTTTGCGCTGTTTCTGAACATGATGGCAGCTTCATTAGCCAAGTCCATGTACATAACAGCTTCGCTTACGGTGCAGACCGGAATGTTGGCATCTGTTTCGGCGATGGTCAACGGAGCATTGACATCAATGTCCATTTCGTCTTCTGTTTCGTGCAACGGGAAGACAGCTTCGTTAGCCAACTCGGCTAAGCCAAGTTTTCCTTTGTGATCATTGAGTTTGTTTTTGTTTCGGCGCAGACGTGTTGCAATGTGCGTATTAGCATTGTCAAAAGCCGAATAAGGATCTCCGGCAACGCCAGAACCTTTCAAAACAATGTTTTTAGCAGGATGAACCGTTACTTCAGCATTAAAATCTTCACCTTCTTTGGAGAAAGCGACGGTGCAGCTGATGGGCGCATTAAAATATTTGTTTACAGAGTTTTCAATGGCTTCTTCAACATGTTTGCGAAGTCTGTCGCCAATATCAACTTGTTTGCCTGTCAATGTAATTTTCATAATTCTTCCTTGCAAAATAAATTAAACTTTCTTGAAACACTACTTTACTATGAAAAAAAAGATATTTCAATCAGAGATTTTGATTAATTCAGTTATTGGAAAAAGTCAATATTAAAAAAGTTCGGATAACGGCTTATTAAAGAGATTTTGTGCGGTCTCAAAAAATTCATGTACTTCTATGTACACTAAAATTTTTTTCGCCTTCAAAATCACTTTACTAATCTCGTTCTGCGAACTTTTGTGTGGGAAGAAGATAACGGCTTATTAAGCGATTTTGTGCGGTCTCAAAAAATTCATGTACTTCTATGTACACTAAAATTTTTTTCGCCTTCAAAATCACTTTACTAATCTCGTCCAGCGAACTTTTGTGTGGGGGAGAAGATAGCTGCTTATTAAAGCGATTTTGTGCGGTCTCAAATTTAAAAATTAAATCTGATTACGTTTTTGGCGTTTGCGTTCGGCAGAGGTAGGAATTCCCATAGCTTCACGATATTTGTTTACTGTTCTGCGGGCAATTTTTATACCTTTTTGCGCCATGAGTTCTACAATTTTGTCGTCAGATAGGATATTTTGAGGTTCTTCATTCTCTATTAGTTGTTTTATCTGATGTTTGATGCTGATGACCGATGTATTTTCATCTCCGGTATAAGTGCCGGCCGCTGAGGAAAAGAAATATTTCAGCTCAAAAATACCGCGTGGTGTATGCATATATTTATTCGTGGTTACGCGGCTGATGGTGCTTTCGTGCATTTCAAGTGCTTCGGCAACATCTTTTAACAGCATGGGTTTTAGGTAATCTATGCCTTTTTCAAAAAATTCGCGTTGATTGCGGACAATTTCTTCACAGACTCTTAAAATAGAAGTTGCACGTTGGTGCAGTGCTTTCATTAAAAATCCGGCATGCCCGAGTTGTTCTTTGAGGTAGCGCTTGGCTTCTTTGTTTTTACTGCTGATGTCTTTTATTTCACTATAATACTCTTTGTTGATGAGTAGTCTGGGTAAAGACATGTTGTTTAGCTCAATTAAATAATCGCCATGCTTGTTGGTGCGAACAAAGACATCCGGAATGATGTTTGAGGGGGTGTCATTATGGTAGTTTGCTGCCGGTTTGGGGTTGAGTGTTTTTATATCTGCAATCATTGAGGCTAAATCTTCATCATCTGCCTCGCAAATTTTTTTTAATTCCTTGAATTTGCGTTGTCCGAGTAGCTCCAGATTATCCAGCAGCTTTTGTATTTGCGGATCTAACCGATTGTTGTCTTTGAGCTGAATGCTTAGGCATTCTTGTAGATTTCTGGCAAAAATTCCGGAGGGTTCGAAATTTTGCATAACTTTTAAAATGTTTTCAATATATTCAACCGGAAGGTTAAGCTTGGAGGCTATGTCGTTTATGTCGCCGCGAAAATATCCGCTCTCATCCAAAAAGGCCGTTAGTCGCGATGCGATAATTTTGTCTTTGGTTTGTGAAAAACTAAGCGAGATTTGCTGATCAAGCAAATCATAAAGAGAGGGTTTGCCACTTAATTTTTTTTCAAAAAAATCAAATTCATCATCTGAATTATGGTTTTTGGAGGCGGCATATTCGCTCCATGAATAATCGCTATTACCTTCATACCCTTCTCGGTCACTGGCGTAGTCATCAAAAGAGTTATCATAGTCGATATCCGGAGTATAATCTTCTTCTGAAGTTTGAGGTTGTTCCTGCGGGTAATCGTCGATGGTTTGTTGTTTGGTTATTTCCGTGTCGGATAAACGATCATCTTCTCTTTCAAGAAAGGGGTTGTTTTCTAATTCTTTATTTAAGAGTTCGTTTAGCTCAAGGTTCGACATTTGCAGCAAGTTAATAGCTTGCCGCAACTGCGGAGTCATTAACAGAGATTGGGATTGCTTGATTTCTATGCGGGGCGTGACCGCCATTTTTTCAGCCTCCCGCCTTACATGGAGAAGTTGTCGCCCAGATAGACTTTGCGAACTTCTTTGTTGGCTACGATCTCGTCCGGATTGCCTTCCATCAATACGGTGCCGCCGTGCAAAATATATGCTCGGTCCGTGATGTCTAATGTTTCACGAACATTGTGGTCGGTTATCAAAACACCTAGACCACGGTGCTTTAATTGTGAAACCAGATTACGAATCTCGGAAACGGCGATAGGGTCAATACCGGCCAAGGGTTCGTCCAGCAAAATGAAGTTGGGTTGGCTGGCTAAGGCACGCGCAATCTCCAATCGACGACGTTCGCCGCCGGATAAGGCTATGGCCGGAGATTTGCGTAAATGCGCGATTGAGAATTCAGAAAGCAATTCTTCCAGCATATTTTCTCTTTGGCTTTCATCCTCAATTACAATTTCAAGAATTGCCTTGATATTATCTTCTACACTCAAAGAACGAAAGATTGATGCTTCTTGCGGAAGATACCCAATTCCCATGCGCGCACGGCGATACATGGGGAGGTTGGTTATGTCTTGTCCGTCAATATGTACATCACCATAATCCGGAGTTATTAGTCCGGTTACACAATAAAAACAGGTTGTTTTTCCGGCTCCGTTGGGACCGAGTAAGCCGACGGCTTCGCCTCTGCGGACGTTGAGCGATACGTTGCGCAATACCGGACGGTTTTTGTATTTCTTTCCGATATTGAAAACTTCAAGTGTCGAGTTCATATTACGATCATTTTTGTTAAGCATATTTATATCCTTAAAGTTAGAGCGTATTCAGCTGCCATGTTTTGGGCGCGGTTGAGCTGTCTTTTTCTGTCGGTGATGCCGGAGATTGTTGCTCTTTGGGTGCCGGAGTTGCCGGTTCTGCTTGTTTCTTTTCTTCAGAAGTGTCTTTTTCTTTCTCTTTAAAAACGCCGGAAACGCGTTTGCCGGAACCTTTCTTGGTTTGGAGGCGGCTGACGCCTGTGTTTAAATCTGTTACGGCAACGTCTCCGCGAATAAAGTTTCCGTTTTGACGAATGGTAACATTTTCATAAAGGTTTACTTTATTATCTTTGGGAAGATAAACGCCTCGGTCTGCCGTTACTTCGGCATCCTTGGTTACAATCTTGACATTGTCATAAATTTCGACACGTTGCATTTCAAGGTTGCCCTGTGCATTCTTTTCAAAGAAACTTATCATCTTGTCCGAATAGACTTTATTCTTTTGAGAATCTGTGGCGACAACATCATCTAATGCAATGGCTTGTTGTTTGGATGGGTAATATGTAATGCTTCCCAAAGCCGTAATTTCTTCCTGAGCTGTTTTAATTTTTGCCGGCTTACCTTTTAGTGTCATGCTATCTGCAGCCACGTCATAATCCATGGTGTCACCAAAGCCGTCTGCCCGAGCTGACTTTAGAACGACGCCACCTTTGGCATGAACAGTTTTGATTTGGGATTTTTTGTTCGACGTATTATCTTTGTTACTTTCGTAAAAGGCTGTAATCGTATCGGCACGAATGCTCATATCTTTTTTACTGGCAACGGCGTTACCTACGGCAACCATTTTTTGTTCGTTTTGGTGCCATTCAACACGCTCGTCGGCTACGAGATTTATTTTTTCTGCTTTGGCCGGAAATGTGGTGGCAACAAGAGCAAATGCCAGTACAAAAAGTTTATTCATGTCTTTCGTCCTTCAGACTTTCTTCTTCAACAGAAATGTAGGTTTTACCCGTAAAAATTAAAAGATTTTTTTTAGCATAAAATTCAAAACCTTGAGATTTAAGCGAGCCAAAAATTCCTTCGGAAAAAATTTCTTTATTTCCCCAGCCTTTGTTCGCATTAAAATCAAAGGTCATTTCTTCCGTTTTGGCAGACATTCCGTCGCTGTAGAAAATGTCTACGGTATTTTGGAGGGTTAAAACATTGGTGTTTTGATTGTAATATCCTATGGGCGCTTTTATATTGCTCCATGCTCCGTTTGTCATGGGAAGAACCCCGTCAGGATTTGTCAGCTTGATTAATTTTGAGCCCGGTGCTGTTTCATCTACATTTTTTGCCGTAAAATTGTTTACTTTGTTATCTTTGTCCGTAATGTAAAAGGTGGTATTTTCCATATGTAATTTTTCCAATTCTCCTTTTTTGGGAATGGTTATATCAATGGAAAATTCGTCTTTTGTTTCTTTAAGACTCGGAAACAGAATGAGCAAACCAATCAGCAACGCGGCAATACATGGGAGCAACAATTTTGTCAGGCGAATTATTTTAGTATGCCTGGAGAGATTGTTCTCTTTCTTTTTACTCGGAAGGTTTTCTCCGGTAAAATATGAATCCAGTTTGCTGCGGTCAAACAAATTAGGCTACTCCTGCGCGTAAACAATCGTGCATGTGGATGATGCCAATGGGGCTTTGGTTCTCAACAACAAACAATTGCGTAATACCTTTACCTGTAGTGTTCATGGTGTTGATTGCTTCGGCGGCCAAGACATCAGGACCGACACATTTAGGATTGGGGGTCATTATTTCATCAGCGGTTTTAGTTAGCATATCAGGTGACAGATTGCGGCGAAGGTCACCGTCAGTGATAATTCCTAACAATTTATTATCGTTGCTGACAATTCCTACGCAACCCAACATCTTTGAGGTCATCTCAAGAAGAGCTGTTTGTAGAGGAGTGCCTGTTTTTACCAGAGGCATTTCTTTGTCTTTATGCATTAAATCAGAGACTTTTAACAAGTAGGACCCCAATTTTCCTCCGGGATGGCGTTGTCTGAAGTCTGTCTTTGAAAAACCTTTTCTTTCCAAAAGGCAAACGGCTAGAATGTCTCCCAAGACCATCGTGGCTGTTGTTGAGGAGGTCGGAGCCAAACCTAATGGGCAAGCTTCGCCGTCATCAGGCAATTTTAATAAAATATCGCCAGTTTTTCCGAGTGTGCTGTTCGGATTTTTTGTAATCGCGATGAGGGGGATGTCATAACGTTTACAATAAAGAATAATATCCGAAAGTTCTTTTGTTTCGCCAGAATTTGAAATGGCTAAAACAATGTCGTCTTTTGTCAACATACCCAGGTCTCCATGGCTGGCTTCTCCCGGATGTACAAAGAAAGAGGGGGTGCCGGTAGAGGCAAGTGTCGCGGCAATCTTGCTACCGACGTGTCCTGATTTTCCCATGCCCGTGACTATGACGCGGCCTTTGGTGCTTTGCATTAAATCCAAAGCTTTTGTCAGGGTATCATCAAGCTCATCTTCCATCATGTGCAGAGCTTCTACTTCTTTGTCTATTGTTCTCTTGGCTGAGAGTATGTCTTTATTCTCCATTATAAACCATCCTTAAATTTAGTTCAGACAATGCGTTGAAGATATTCTTTAATTGCCTTTCTGGCAAGTTTTTTTTGTCGTTTATGCAATCAGGCTCAACGTGTGCGCGAAAACCGCATTACCGTTCCACTGATGCGCCAAGAACGGTAACGATATAAAGGTAGTAATTGTATGCCGGTCATGCGG
This sequence comes from uncultured Alphaproteobacteria bacterium, assembly GCA_944392155.1. Classification (GTDB taxonomy): domain Bacteria; phylum Pseudomonadota; class Alphaproteobacteria; order RF32; family CAG-239; genus Scatacola_A. Next base: position 21,936 of record CALXVR010000026.1, read on the forward strand.
ATGTTGACGTTGCTGAGATAATCTCCCTCATATTTATTGAGAAGCAAGGCTATGGCGGCTTCTGGTGTCGGGGCTTCACTCAGAGGTACTAAAAAAACGACATGTTGTCGAGATAAAGCTTGTCCCCATGATGTTGATTGGTTTTTTAATGTGAGCTCTTGTAAATGTAATGGTTTTGTGGATACAAAAGCGTATTGTCCCTGAGAAATAGAACAAGCAGATAAAAAAAGGCAAATTAAACAGCACAAAATCTTAGGCATTGAGAGCTCCTTTATTGTAGATCAACGACATTGCCGGTTATTTCAACAGTGTTCCAGCCAAATAAGATAAACCAATATGTCTTGTCGGTTATTTGGGCATTGGTCAAAATTTGTCCGTGTCCTTTCAACAAAGCGTCATTTACGGCATTGTCAAATCGGGGTTGACCAAGAGGCAAAAACAAAAGGATGGGGGTGGTGTCTGTTCCCGTGATATTGGGTTTGGAGCTACTTTGAGCCAATCCGAAAGAACTTAATTGTACGCCGGACGGAACAATAACGGAAAGATGTCCCGTTGATGATGAGCTACAGCCGCAAATAAAAAAGATAATCAGTGCGGCAAAAATTTTTTTCATATTTATATCTCCGTTGGATGATTATTTAGGCGGAATTATAACCATAATTAGTTAATCTTCAGTGAATTTTAGACTCAAATAGACTCAAAAATGTGCCCGCGGCAGGCAAGAAGATGTCTCGAATCGGCGCCGAAAGCGAATCTCTGTTTGATTTTGTGCTCTTGCCGCAGATAAAGGTTAAGATTGGGTAAAGATTTTTTAGACTCAAAAATGCCTTTTTTGTAAAAAATCTGTTGACTATTGATGAAAGTGAATCTAGTATGCGCTCAATCTTTGAGGTCCGAAAGGATTGAGGAGAGGTAATTAAAAATGGATATAAATCACCCAGATATGGGTTTTTTAGGTAAGTTTTTAGCCTGTTTCACAAAAGCGGGAGCGCTTTGTGAATCGGGTTTTTATGTTAACAAATAATGTAATTGAATTTTAAGGAAATTAGTGATGCCTACAATTAATCAGTTAATTCGTAAATCACGAACACCAAAAGTGAAAAGAAACAAAGTTCCGGCTTTGAAGGCATGCCCGCAAAAGCGTGGTGTTTGTACAAGGGTTTATACAACAACCCCGAAAAAACCGAACTCCGCTTTGCGTAAAGTTGCTCGTATTCGCCTGACAAACGGCTTTGAAGTAATCAGCTATATCCCTGGTGAAGGTCACAACCTACAAGAACACTCAGTGGTGCTGATTAGAGGAGGCCGTGTAAAAGACTTGCCTGGTGTTCGTTATCATATCATTCGTGGTACCTTGGATACTCAAGGTGTTTCTAAACGTCGTAAACGTCGTTCTTTGTACGGCGCTAAGAGACCTAAATAGGAGATAGGATAATGTCACGTCGTCATAGTGCTGAAAAAAGAATCGTACTGCCTGATGCAAAATATAATGATAAGGTAGTCGCAAAATTTATTAATAATGTTATGGAAGACGGTAAGAAAGCCGTTGCTGAAAAAATCGTTTATTCGGCTTTTGATATTTTGGCTTCCAAAACAAAACAAGATGCATTAACCGTTTTTAACGAAGCTATTGAAAATGTTAAACCGGTTGTTGAAGTTCGTTCTCGTCGTGTAGGCGGTGCCACATATCAGGTACCGGTTGAAGTTCGCGCTGATCGTCGTCAGGCTCTGGCTATTCGCTGGATTATTGCCGCTGCTCAGAAACGTTCTGAAACAACCATGACTGACAGACTTGCCAACGAATTGTTGGATGCTTTTGCTAATAAGGGTGCTGCCGTTAAGAAACGTGAAGATACCCATAAAATGGCTGAAGCTAACAAGGCTTTCTCTCATTACAAGTTCTAACATAAGGACACAACAATGGCTCGTACACATAAACTTGAAATGTATAGAAACATCGGTATCATGGCTCACATTGATGCCGGTAAGACAACTACAACCGAACGTATCCTTTATTATACAGGTGTTTCTCACAAAATCGGTGAGGTTCATGATGGCGCTGCTACCATGGACTGGATGGAGCAAGAGCAAGAGCGTGGTATTACCATCACTTCTGCTGCTACAACCTGTTTTTGGAAGAATCATCGTATCAATATCATTGATACACCGGGACACGTTGACTTCACTGTAGAAGTTGAGCGTTCTTTGCGTGTTTTGGACGGTGCAATTACAGTATTTGACTCTGTTGCTGGTGTTGAACCGCAGTCTGAAACTGTTTGGCGCCAAGCTGATAAGTATGGTGTTCCTCGTATTTGCTTCTGCAATAAGATGGACCGTATCGGTGCTAATTTCTACCGTTGTTTGGATATGATTAAGGATCGCTTGGGTGCAAGACCTTTGGCTATGCAACTTCCTATCGGTGCAGAATCTGATTTTAGAGGTGTTGTTGATTTGCTGAATATGAATGCTATCATTTATACCGGCGATACAGCAGATTCTCCGATTGAAGTTAAGGAAATTCCGGCTGATTTGAAGGACAAAGCTGAAGAATATCATCATGCCTTGGTTGAAATGGCCGTAGAGCAAGATGAACAAGCAATGGAAGATTATCTTGAGGGTAAAGAAATCTCTGTAGAGACCTTGAGAAAATGTATTCGTAAGGGTACTTTGGCTCGTGAGTTTGTTCCCGTATTTTGCGGTACTGCTTTCAAGAATAAGGGTGTACAGCCATTGTTGGATGCCGTTATTGATTATCTGCCTTCTCCGCTTGATATTCCTTCTATTGAAGGTGTTAAACCGGGAACGGAAGAAGTTGAAGTTAGACATCCGGGTGATGATGAGCCTTTGGCCGCATTGGCGTTTAAGATCATGAATGACCCGTTTGTCGGTTCTTTGACATTTACGCGTATTTATTCCGGTACAATGACTGCGGGTTCTTATATCTATAACTCAGTTAAAGATAAAAAAGAGCGTATCGGCCGTATGTTGTTGATGCATGCTAACAAGCGTGAGGATTTGAAAGAGGCCCATGCCGGAGATATTATTGCTTTGGCTGGTTTAAAGGATACCACAACCGGTGATACGCTTTGTGATGCTTCTAAGCCGATTGTTTTGGAAAACATGGTATTCCCTGAGCCGGTTATTGAATTGGCAGTTGAACCCAAGACCAAGGCTGACGTTGAAAAAATGGGCTTGGCTTTGTCCAGATTGGCTATGGAAGACCCGTCCTTCAAAGTGTCTTCTGATCCGGATTCCGGTCAAACCATTATTAAAGGTATGGGCGAACTTCACTTGGAGATTATTGTCGATCGTTTGAAACGTGAATTCAAAGTTGAATGTAACGTTGGTGATCCGCAAGTTGCTTATCGTGAAACCATTACCAAACCTGCCGATATTGAATATACTCATAAGAAACAATCCGGTGGTGCCGGTCAGTTCGCTAAGGTTAAAATCAAGTTCGAACCGATTGAAGGTTATGACGGATTTGAGTTCGAAAATACCGTTGTCGGCGGTAACGTTCCGAAGGAATATATCCCCGGTGTTGAAAAAGGTCTTCGTTCGGCAATGGAAGCCGGTGTATTGGCCGGTTATCCGGTTACCGGTGTTAAGTGCACTCTGTATGATGGTGCTTATCACGAAGTCGACTCTAACGTTATGTGCTTTGAAATTGCTGCTCGTGCCGCCTTCCGTGAAGGTATGCGTCAGGCAAATGCAAAGCTCTTGGAACCGATTATGAAGGTTGAAGTCGTAACTCCTGAAGAATATATGGGAGATATTATCGGTGACTTGAACTCTCGTCGCGGTTTGGTTAATGGTATGGACCAACGTGGTAATGCCCGTGTTATTGATGCGAAAGTTCCGCTGTCTAACATGTTTGGCTATGTTAACACATTGCGTTCTCTGTCTCAAGGTCGTGCGCAGTTCTCTATGGTATTCAGCCACTATGCTGAAGTTCCGCGGGAAATTGCTGAGACCGTAAAGGCAAAGAATAGCTAGTCTTTTTAGTTGAGTGGCAGGGGCAGTTTTGCTCCTGTCATCTTAGCAAAAAAATATAAATATGAAATAAATTGGAGAAAATTTAAAATGGCAAAAGAGAAATTTGAGCGCAATAAGCCTCACTGCAACATTGGAACGATTGGTCACGTAGACCATGGTAAAAC